>NZ_CP046509.1:741956-1046413 GCF_009738185.1 Erwinia sorbitola
GACTGCTGCTGGTGATGATCGTCAGCCCTGCCGCACCAATCATGCTAAAAATGGGAGTCGCCACGCTGTTTGCGCTGGGCGGAACCGCGCTGTTTATGCTGCTGATTCAGCGTATTCGTATGAAATCCTCCCTGATGGTTCCGCTGGCCGGAATTATGCTGGGAGCGGTTTTCAGCTCGGTGACCACTTTCCTTGCCATGAAATTTGACCTGCTCCAGTCGCTGGGGGGCTGGGAGTCCGGCGACTTCTCCAGCGTGATGCAGGGGCGTTACGAACTGTTGTGGCTGGTGGGCGCGATGACGCTGCTGGCCGCTGTGATTGCCGACCGCTTTACCGTGGCGGGCATGGGACGCGACTTTTCGGTTAATGTCGGGCTGCACTACGGACGCGTGATGCTGATAGGGATGGCAATTATTGCGATGATCAGCGGCGTGGTGATTGTGGTGGTGGGCGTGCTGCCGTTCCTCGGGTTAATCGTACCCAATATTGTCAGCCTGGCCCTGGGGGATAATCTGCGCCGAACCGTACCCTGGGTGGCGTTAATTGGCGCGATACTGGTAATCGGCTGCGATGTTATTGGCCGTCTGATTATTCACCCGTTTGAAATTCCGGTCAGTGCGCTGCTTGGCGTGCTGGGCGCGATCGTCTTCCTGGTACTGATTGTGAGGTCGAAACGCCATGCGCACTGACGCCTCTGTCTCTCTGTCCCCGGGAAAGCGCCTGCTGTTGCTGGCTGCGCTACTGGTGGGGCTGATGGGGATATTTATGACCATCGGCCTGAACGGCAATACCGCTTATATCCTGCGGCATCGCGGGCAGATCCTCGCCACCATGGTACTGGTAGGGTTTGCTTCCGGCATCAGCACGCTGCTGTTTCAGACCCTGACGCGCAACCGAATTCTGACCCCCTCGGTAATGGGGCTGGAGTCACTGTTTGTGCTGATGCAGACGCTGCTGATTTTCGCGCTGGATGTTGGCGGGCTGAGTATTTTTGGCAGCGTGGGGCGTTTTCTTGCGGAAAGTGCGCTGCTGGTGATGTTTGCCACGCTGCTCTACCGCTGGCTGCTGGGCGGTGCCGGGTTGGATCTGCACCGGGTGCTATTGATTGGGCTGGTGTGCGGTACGCTGTTCCGCAGTATCTCCGGACTGATGCAGCGCCTGATGGAGCCAGGTGAGTTTGCCGTGCTGCAAAGTCGAATTTTCGCCACCTTTACCCGCGCCGACGCAGATGTGCTGCTTATTTCAGCGCTGGTGATTATGCTGGTGGCGCTGGTGGTCTGGCGGCTGCGCCACCGACTGGACGTGATGGCGCTGGGGCCGGATCGAGCTATCGCGCTCGGCATTCACTGGCAGCGTCATGTTACTGGTTTACTGCTGCTGATCTCGCTGCTGGTGGCGGTATCGACCGCGCTGGTGGGGCCGATGATGTTCCTCGGGCTGCTGATTGTTAACCTCGCCTATCCGCTGATGGGATCCTGGCGTCACGCCCATCTGCTGCCCGGCTGTGTGCTGATCGGCATTATTACGCTGGTCGGCGGCCAGCTGATTCTGGAACGACTGCTGGATATGGCCGGAACGCTTTCGGTGGTGATTGAGTTTAGCGGCGGCATTTTGTTCATCTATTTACTGCTGAGGAAGGGCGCGAAGTGATCGAAATTAAGCACGTCAGCAAACAGTATGGTAATCAGCCGGTATTGCAGGATATCTGCGAAACGCTGCCGTCATCAGGCATTACTTCAATTATCGGGCCAAACGGAGCAGGAAAATCGACGCTGCTGTCGGTGATCAGCCGCCTGCTCAATGCAGACAGCGGCGAGGTTAAAGTGGATGCGCTCGACGTCAGCGACGCCAACAGTGAAAAACTGGCAACGGTACTCTCGGTGCTGCGCCAGGAAAACCACTTTACCAGCCGCCTGACGGTGTGGGATCTGGTGAGCTTTGGCCGCTATCCTTACAGCAAAGGGCGGATCAACGATCGCGACCGCCAGCATATTGAGCAGTCACTGGCATTTCTTGAGCTGTCCGCGCTGCGTAATCGCTATCTGGACGAGCTGTCGGGAGGCCAGCGGCAGCGTGCATTTGTAGCGATGGTGCTGTGCCAGGATACGCAGTATGTACTGCTGGACGAACCGCTAAATAACCTTGATATGAAACATAGCGTGGCGATGATGAAGCAGCTGAGACGCGCCGCCGATCAGTTAGAAAAGTCGATTGTCCTGGTGATCCACGACATCAATTTTGCCTCGGCGTACTCCGACTATATTCTGGCGATGAAGGACGGCAAGGTCGTATTTCGCGGGACGCCGGAGCAGGTAATGGTGCCCCAGGTGATTGAGCAGATTTTCGATCTGCCCGTGACCGTGGAGCAGGTCAACGGTCAGCGCATTGCGATGTACTACCGGTAGCCGACCCAAACTCCACTCCTGCACTTTTCACCACGCTCTCTTACAGCGGCGAAGTCTCAGTTGCCCGGGATCTTAAGCCGCATTTGGTCTCTGACCGCGCGTTGACCACCAGCACAGCAGCGCTCCCAGGCTGACCATGGCGGCCCCTTGCCAGAAGCCGATCGACAGGCTGGCGCGCAGGATACAGGCCGCCAGCAGGGCGGAAATCACCGGAATAAAGTAGGAGGCGGTTGCCAGTATGGTGACGTTGCCATGCAGGATCCCGGTATTCCATGCGGCATAGCCAAAGCCCATCGCCATGGCTGCCAGCCCCAGACTTACCAGCACCCGCAGGTTAATTATCATTTCCGGCTGCGGAGTTGAGAAATACTTTACCCACAGCGCCAGAGCAGTCAGCATAAAAAACAGCGTAATACCGTTACTTCCCCGGGCGATTTGCCGGGTAACCACGCAGTAGATCGCCCAGATAATTGCCCCGCCAAAGGCCAGACCGTAGCTGAGTGGATTAGAGGCGAGGTTATTGCTGATTTCGGCGTAAGAGAGCTGATGATCGCCCGCCAGAACCTGGCAAATTCCGGCCACCGAAAGCACCAGCCCGGGAACAATCAGCAGGCTGCATCGCTGCCGTGTTACCAGCGCTGATAAAATAATGGTCATACTGGGCCAGAGATAGTTCACCATACCAACTTCAATGGCCTGTGTAGCGCTGCGGGCGTAGCCCAGCGACAGCGACAGGCAGACTTCGTAGCTGACAAACAGCAGGCTGCCAAACAGCAGATAGGCGCGGGGAAATCGTTTAACCTGTGGAAAACCTACCGTTACCAATAACAGCAGTGAACTGAGGGTGTAGATCATCGCTGCGCCACCCACCGCACCAAGCCCTTCGCTGACGCCGCGTATCAGCCCGACAATCGTGCTCCACAGCAGAATAGCGATAAGTCCGATCAGCGTAGCTTTTTTTTGAGTCATGGTGCGATCCCTGCATTGGTGATATTACTGCTTCAGACTTTACAGGGTAGATGGCTGTTTCGCATTGAATAAATCGCTTTCAGGCCGGCACGGAGAGTCGCTGTTCGCCACGGCACCCGGGGTCAGGCAAGTTTAATCAGCACCATGCCAACCAGCAGCAGAACCACGCCGATCCACCCTTTGTAGTTAAGGCGCTGCCCGAACAGTATCCAGCCCGCTGCGATAGTGGCGACAAGGCCAAACCCGCCCCACAAGGCATAGGCGACAGACAGTTCAATGCCCTTTACCGCCTGGGACAGGGCACTAAAGGCGGCCAGTACCGCCAGTAATGACAGGATGCCGTAGGTTTTACGTTTAAACCCATTGGAAAGTTTAAGAAATATATTGGCAACAATTTCCAGCACGGTAGCTGCGCACAGCCAGACTGCATGTATCCATTCAAACTCTGGCATGCTGCCCCCTGCTCTTGCTCTGGGTGCCACATTTAATTAGAGCAATGCCGACTACCAGCGTCACCAGCCCCACCATTTTAAATACCGAGACTGACTCATCGAATAACAGCACGCTGAACAGCGTAATAAATAAAATACCGACGCCTTCCCACATCGCATAAGCGACGCCAAGCGCAATTTTTTTAATAGAAATAGAGAGGGAAATATAAGAGAGGGCGATCATCACCAGCATCAGGAAATATCCCAGCTGATTATCGTTAACGTTTGACCATTTCATAAAAAGCGTGCCGGTGATTTCAAAAGCAATCGCCAGTGCCAGTAACATCCAGTAAAACATGATTTTTCTTCCACACAATAACGTCATCACGCGCCAGTCCGAAAAGAGGACAGGCTGCCAGAAAAAAACAGGAATTTAATCTGAGGAAGCGGGACTAAAGCGCGTTACGCCAGTGTTGTTCACCGGAAAAGGAATAAGCAGAAGAAAAGAGAGAAGAGCGGTTTTGCCAGAACTTGCACATATTGTCCATAATATTTACAACTTATCCGCGCTGTTGCTTCTCATCGGTTGCGGAAAGAAAATTGTCCTCGGTAGTTAAACACGCCTATCTTTTACCCGATAATTGATAATTATGCAGGCATATTTGCACTTCTTTACTCTGGTTTTTTAGCTAAAAAGTAGCGGATTCCACTGCTTTACATGTTGTAAGGCGTGATAATGCTCACTTTTGAAAATTGCCCATGGTTTGCCGGTGGTGAAATAAAACCGTGAAACGCCAAAATACTTTGAAAAATACGCCGTGCGTCCTGCTGTAATTCATGGTGAATTATCGCATCGAGCTTACCATCACAGAGTAGCTGGCGGTTTTCGCTATCTAAATCGTGCCCAATAAACGCATTGATGGTGCGTCCTGCCTCCGAGAATGCCCGCAGGATTGCTGTATTCCCTCCGCCTGCGCAGTAGACTGCGCCCAGCCCTGGAAACTGCGCCAGCTGCTGTGACAGTGCGCTAAAGGTTGGCGCATCAATACCATAGCCCTCACTGATACGGCGCATTTTCAACCCTGGCGCCATTGTCGACATGGCGGTGCAGAATCCGGCTGCGCGCTCCTCCTCACCAAGAAAATGCGGGCTGCCGGTGACTACCGCCACCTCAGGAGAGTGCTGTACCAGCAGGCGTGACATCAGCCAGGCGGCGGTCTGGCCCGCAGAGTGGTTATCCATGCCGACGTAGCGAATGCGCTCACTGTCAGGGAGATCGGTGACCAGCGTCACCACCGGAACCCGCTGTCTGAGCAGCTCCGCAATCACCTCTGGCATTTCGAGGCTGCTTTCCGCTTTCAGTATGATGCCGTAGCTGTCGCTGGCGCAGCGCAGCATCAGCTGGCAGATTTTTTGTGCGCTGATCTCCTCAAAGATATGCAGCCGCAGAGTGAGCCTGAAAGGGGCAAAGCTTCCCAGCTCGGCCAGCAGCGCGTCGGTGACCAGCTGGCTGAAGCGGGCCGGAGTATGCATGATAACGTCGACGGCAATGGTTCTGCCGCTGGCGAGGTTCATGCGCTGCTGCTGTTCCAGATCGCGGATGGCCTGTGAGATGCGGCGCTCAGTTTGTGCATGAACCGCACCGCGTTTATGCAGGGCACGATCCACTGTTGCTTTACTTACTCCCGCTTGTGCGGCGATCTGTTTTATCGAGAATTTCATTTTTGAGGTCTTTGTGAGGTAATCCTTTCCTGTGCGGGATAATGTAACAGTTAAATCAGTCGTAGGGGCTTGATTAGTCGAAATTTCCGTACCAGCTCGCATTTCAGGGATTGATGGAGGGAAAGATTGGCCTGTCCAGGGTATGTTGCACGCATATGGAGAATGTGGATCGCAGGGTATGTACGAATTTACGTTAATTTTACTGTTGTTACAGCAGATGTGTGTGTTTTTGGTCATCGCCTGGCTGATGAGCAAAACACGCCTGTTTATCCCTTTGATGCAGGTGACCGTGCGTCTGCCGCACAAGCTGCTGTGCTATATCACATTCTCAATTTTCTGCATTATGGGCACCTACTTTGGTCTGCATATCGAAGACTCCATCGCCAATACGCGCGCTATTGGGGCGGTGATGGGCGGGCTGCTTGGCGGGCCAGTCGTTGGTGGTCTGGTTGGCCTGACCGGCGGCCTGCATCGTTACTCACTGGGGGGCATGACCGCCCTGAGTTGCATGATCTCCACCATCGCCGAAGGGTTGCTGGGCGGCCTGATGCACACCATTTTGATTAAACGCGGGCGGAGCGACAAAGTTTTCAGCCCGTTGACGGCCGGGGCGATTACCTTTATTGCCGAACTGGTTCAGATGGCGATTATCCTGCTGATTGCGCGCCCGTTTCAGGATGCACTGCACCTGGTACAGAGTATTGCGGCGCCGATGATGGTAACCAATACCATCGGCGCGGCGATGTTTATGCGCATCCTGCTGGATAAGCGGGCAATGTTTGAGAAATATACCACGGCGTTTTCAACCACGGCGCTAAAGGTCGCCGCCTCTACCGAGGGGATATTGCGCCAGGGATTTAATGAAGAGAACAGCATGAAGGTAGCGCAGGTGCTCTACCAGGAGCTGGACATCGGAGCGGTGGCAATTACTGACCGGGAAAAACTGCTGGCGTTTACCGGCACCGGTGACGACCACCATCTGCCGGGCAGGCCGATCTCATCGGCCTATACCTTACGCGCCATCGACAGCGGAGAAGTGGTGTATGCCGATGGTAACGAAGTGCCGTATCGCTGCTCACTGCATCCTCACTGCAAACTGGGCTCGACGCTGGTGATCCCGCTCAGGGGGGAGAATCAGCGGGTGATCGGCACCATCAAACTTTATGAGCCACGCAACCGGCTGTTCAGCTCCATCAACCGTACGCTGGGTGAAGGGATCGCACAGCTGCTGTCTGCACAGATCCTTGCCGGGCAGTACGAGCGGCAGAAGGCGTTGCTGGCCCAGTCTGAGATCAAGCTGCTCCATGCTCAGGTAAACCCGCATTTCCTGTTTAATGCGTTAAATACCCTGATGGCGGTAATCCGCCACGACAGCGAAAAAGCCGGTCAGCTGGTGCAGTATCTCTCTACCTTCTTCCGAAAAAATCTGAAGCGTCCGTCAGAAATTGTCACTCTGGCGAATGAAATTGAACATGTTAATGCCTACCTGCAAATTGAGCAGGCGCGTTTTCAGTCAAGACTCTGTATCCGGCTGCGGGTGCCTGAGGAGCTGGCTCATTTCCAGCTTCCTGCTTTCACCCTGCAACCAATTGTGGAAAATGCCATTAAGCATGGCACGTCGCAGCTGCTGGGAGTCGGGGTAATTACCCTCCAGGCCAGCCGTGACGGGCAGCATCTGGTGCTGGATATTGAAGATAATGCCGGGCTGTATCAGCCGGAAGAGAGCAGCGGTGGGCTGGGAATGAGCCTGGTGGATAAACGTTTGCGCGTGCGATATGGCGATGCTTACGGTCTTACCGTCACCTGTGAGAAGGATAGTCTCACCCGTATCACCCTGCGGTTGCCGCTGGAGGAATCTGTATGATAAGTGTATTGATTGTTGATGATGAACCATTAGCTCGTGAAAACCTGCGAGTCCTGTTACAGAAAGAGCCGGATATAGAGATTGTCGGCGAGTGTGGAAATGCCGTTGAGGCAATCGGCATGGTGCATAAACTGCGCCCTGATGTACTGTTCCTGGATATCCAGATGCCGCGCATCAGTGGTCTGGAAATGGTGAGTATGCTCGACCCGGAGGAGCGTCCGTGGATCGTGTTTCTTACCGCTTTTGATGAATTTGCCGTGCAGGCATTCGAGGAGCATGTCTTCGACTACCTGCTGAAACCGGTGGAGGCACCAAGGTTACAGAAAACGCTGATGCGTCTGCGCCATGACCGCCACGGGCAAGATGTTTCCGTGCTGCCGGACAGCCAGGAAGACCTGAAGTATATTCCTTGCAGTGGTCAGAGCCGTATCTATCTGTTGCAGATGGAAGAGGTGGTGTTTGTCAGTAGCAGGCTGAGTGGGGTGTACGTGACCAGTCAGGAGGGGAAAGAGGGTGTTACTGAACTGACTCTGCGCACGCTGGAAAACCGAACGCCATTGCTGCGCTGTCATCGCCAGTTTCTGGTGAATATGGCGCATCTGAAAGAGATACGCCTTGAGGATAACGGCCAGGCAGAACTGCTACTGAGTGGGGGGCATACCGTGCCAGTGAGTCGCCGCTATCTGAAAACGTTGAAGGAGGCGGTGGGGCTGTAACGCCAGCGTTAAGTGGTTTTTAGCCTGGCAAAAGCGGCGCGGATTTCCTCTTCCGGCAGCTGGATACCGATAAACACCAGGGTGCTGGCAGGTTGCTCATCCTGTTGCCATTCACGATCCCAGTCAGCGCTGTAAAGGCGCTGTACGCCCTGGAATAGCAGGCGGCAGGGTTGATCGGCAATCCAAAGCATCCCTTTGTAGCGCAGTAGTTTATCGGCAAACCCGGCCAGCAGGTTCTCCATCACTTTGGAGACTTCTGCCAGCACTAACGGGTAGTCCAGCTCCAGCACTACCGAGGAAATATCATTCTGCTGCTGCGGGATAAACTGGAAACGCGGTTTTGGCGTGACTATTGTCTCTTCAAGCATAAAACCACGAGTATCAAACAGTAGCGCGAGGTCGATATTACCATTAATTACCGGGTAGATTGGCGCTCGCGCATTGATACGCTGTAAACGCTCCATCAGCTCCGGTGGCGTACCGCTGATGTCGGTTTTGGTCAGCAAAATGCGGTCGGCGTAGCCGATCTGCGACTGCGCCAGAGTGAACTGATCCATCTGTTGTCCGGCATGAACGGCATCCACCAGAGCAATCACGCCATCTAAAAGATAGCGCTGACAGAGGATCTCATGGGAGAAAAAGGTCTGAATAATCGGGCCAGGATCGGCCATGCCAGTGCATTCAATAATTAAGCGATCGAAAGCGATATCGCCGCTATCACGGCTGTCGAGCAGGTCGAGCAGCGCTGTTTCCAGCTCGCCGGAGCGTGTGCAGCAGATGCAGCCGTTGGTGAGCGTGGTGATCTGCGTGGCGCGATCGCCCAGCAGCTGGTTATCGACGGCGACGGCACCAAACTCATTCTCAATGACTGCGATCTTATAATCCTGCTGTTCATGCAGAATATGCCGTAGCAGCGTGGTTTTACCCGCGCCAAGAAAACCGGTCAGTACCGTAACGGCTATTGGTTTCATGATGTTTTCCTTATCAGCAGCAGCGCATGCCGCCTTTCCCATCTCCGCCATAGCGCGCCTGCTGGCGCTCCCGGAAGAACTCTTTATAGGTCATTACCGGTTTATCCGGATGATTGGTCTGCATGTGTTCCACGTAGGTATCGTAATCAGGAATGCCGACCAGCATACGGGCGGCCTGGCCGAGATATTTTTTCGCAGCGCCCAGATTATCAAACATGCACTCTTCCTTTAGGGGCGAGGCATGCCTCGCCCGCTGTCATTAATGGCCGGATGAAACCTTGATGCCTTCTTTCGGGATGGCAACATACGGTGTTTCAGTATCCGTTGGCGTATCAGACTGGCGTGCCTTCAGCCAGGCTTTAATGCCGTAGAAGATAATACTGTACACCACCACAAGGAACAGAATACTCAGACCGGCATTCGTGTAGTTGTTGATCACAATATGATTCATATTGCTGATCTGCTGGGCGGTTAAATCGGCACCCCCGGCGGCAACTTTGGCTTTGTACTCGCTGGCCATATAGAAGAAGCCTTCCATCTGCGGATTGCTGCTGAACAGCTTCAGGCCCAGAGCCCAGGTCGTACAAATCAGCAGCCAGATGGCTGGCACCATTGTTACCCAGATGTACTGCGTACGCTTCATCTTAATCAGCACGACGCTCGCCAGTACCAGCGCCACTGCGGCCAGCATCTGGTTAGAGATACCGAACAGCGGCCACAGGCTTTTGACACCGCCCAGCGGATCGACCACACCCTGATACAGCAGGTAGCCCCACAGTCCGACACAGCCTGCGGTGCCAATAATACCCGCCAGCAGAGAATCGGTTTTCTTCAGGAACGGCACGAAGTTACCCAGCAGATCCTGCAACATAAAGCGGCCCGAACGGGTACCGGCGTCCAGCGCGGTGAGGATAAACAGTGCTTCAAACAGGATGCCAAAGTGATACCAGAAGCCCATATCGGCGAATGGAATAATCTTGTGGAACACGTGGGCAATCCCGACGGCCAGCGTTGGTGCGCCGCCCGCACGGTTCAGCACTGAGGGTTCACCAATATCTTTCGCCGTTTGCAGAATATCTTCAGGGGAAATAACAAAGCCCCAGGAGCTGACGGTAGCGGCCGCATGGGCTGTTACTTCCTGTAGCTGCGCCATAATCATCGGCGCGTTGGCTCCGCCCAGCTCATGCAGATTTGGCATCACAATGCCGAGGCCGGCCGGTGGGGTATTCATAGCGAAATAGAGGCCCGGTTCGATTATCGAGGCAGCAACCAGCGCCATCACCGCAACAAAGGACTCCATCAACATTGCGCCATAACCGATAAAGCGCGCATCGGTTTCACAGGCCAGCAGCTTCGGCGTGGTGCCGGAAGCGATCAGCGCATGGAAGCCAGAAACGGCACCGCAGGCGATAGTAATAAACAGGAACGGGAACAGCGCGCCCTTCCACAGCGGGCCGGTACCATCAATGTACTGGGTCAGCGCCGGCATTTTCAGTTCCGGGTTGAGGATAACAATCCCGATTGCCAGACCAACAATCACACCGATTTTCAGGAAGGTAGCCAGATAATCACGCGGGGCCAGAATCAGCCAGACCGGCAGCAGCGCGGAAATAAAGGCATAGCCAATCAGGGTAAAGGTAATCGTGGTGTCTTTGAAGGTCAGCGCCGGGCCCCAGTAAGGATCGTGGGCAATCACGCCGCCAAAATAGATCGAAGCAATCAGCAGAACCACACCAATCACCGAAATCTCACCCACCCGCCCGGGCCGGATATAGCGCATATAGATGCCCATAAACAGCGCAATCGGCACCGTTGAGCAGACGGTAAAGACTCCCCACGGGCTTTCTGCCAGGGCTTTCACCACGATCAGCGCCAGTACCGCCAGGATGATAATCATGATCAGGAAACAGCCAAACAGAGCAATGGTGCCAGGAACCGGGCCCATCTCATTCTTGATCATCTCACCCAGTGAGGCACCGTTACGGCGCTGGGAGATAAACAGCACCATAAAGTCCTGTACCGCTCCCGCCAGTACAACCCCTGCCAGCAGCCACAGCACGCCGGGCAGATAGCCCATCTGTGCAGCCAGCACCGGGCCGACTAGCGGGCCAGCTCCGGCAATTGCTGCAAAGTGGTGACCGAACAGGACGTTACGATTGGTCGGCACATAGTTCAGGCCATCATTATTGATCACCGCCGGAGTGGCGCGTGTCGGATCCAGTCTCATCACTTTCTGGGCAATGTAGAGGCTGTAATAGCGATATGCCACCAGATAGACCGACACGGATGCGACGACGATCCACAGTGCGCTGATATGTTCACCGCGTCGCAGTGCGACCACGGCCAGGCAACACGCTCCGATGATTCCGAGAATCATCCAGGGTATGTGCTTGAATATTTTATTTTTATTCATAGGGAACCTGGTTTTTTATCAAGAGGAATTGTCTTTAATTGAAAAGATTTGTATACCGCGGCTATGGTGGCGAATTTCAATAGCCACGGGGGGGATAATTCGTTGAGTGGCCGTATGGGGGGTTAAGCGGTAGCTTACCGACGTAAGCGGTTTTGGCGGTTAATATCAGGGGCAAAATATGTGACTGAGGTCTCACTGAAACGGTGTTCTCTTCGGCGGGCTGCGCACTCCAATAGTGTTCCGGCGCGATAAATCACGTATCGACGAGGGCGACAGAGTCATTCTTTTACTGCTGTGGAGTAACACGAAAAGTGGCTGCACACGGAGCAGCCACTAAAGTAGCGATGGAATTACTGGCTAATAGTCTGTTGCAGAGCAGCAACCGAAGAGGTAACGCCAGCCTCAACGGACATGGTGAGATCTTCCATCTCCAGCGATACCCAGTCGTTGTAGCCCATCATGCGCACCACCGAGAAGAACTCTTTCCACCATTGCAGATCCTGACCGCAGCCCACCGCTACATAGTTCCACGCACGGTTGGCTACATCTTCTACCGGCTTGGTCTCCAGCAGACCATTAATGCCCACCAGTCCGCGTTCCAGCCGCACATCTTTACCGTGCACGTGGTGAATCGCCGGGCCAAGTGCGCGGGCAGCGGCAATCGGATCGGCACCCATCCACAGCAGGTGGCTGGGGTCGAGATTCAGGCCGACGGTAGGCCCGACGGCATCGCGCAGGCGGAACAGCGTCTCCGGGTTCCAGACCAGCATTGAACTAAAGTTCTCCAGCGCAAATTTCTCCACGCCGCACTCTTTGGCACGGGCGACCAGGCCCTGCCAGTAAGGGATCGCCACTTCATTCCACTGATAATCCAGGCACTCCTTAAGCGTTGGCGGCCAGCTAACGGTATAGGTAATCCAGTTCGGAATGGTGTCGTGAGGGCTGGCAGGAGGCAGGCCGCTCATCATCACGATTTTCTTCACGCCCAGCAAACCGGCCAGCTGTAGCGCTTTATCGGTATCGCTTTTATGCCGCTGACCAAGTTCACCCGGATCGAGTGGATTACCGGAGACATTCAGCGCGGCAATCTGCATTCCACGGCTTTCCAGCGCCTGCATTACCTGCTGGCGTTTAGCCGGACTGGCCAGCAGTTCATCGGTGCGCAGATGGGGAGCGCCCGACCAGCCGCCGGTAGTCATTTCCACGCCTTTAACGCCCAGCTCCAGCAGCTTATCCAGCATCTGTTCAAAGGGCAGGTGGCCCAGGCTATCGGTACAGAACGATAATTTCATCTTGCTAACCTTACTCGTAATTAACCCAGGTGGAGCCGTTGTCGGCAGAACGTACACAGTTTTCAATCCAGCGAACGCCTTCAAGACCGGCGTTAATATCGGGATAGATCAGGTTATCCAGCGTCTGCTGGTCACCGCGCTGCTGTGCGCTGATAGCAATGGCGAATTTCAGATAGATATTGGCCCAGGACTCCGCCAGTCCTTCGGTGTGCAGTGCCCCAAGACGCTCACAGGCCAGGGCGCTTTCATCAAGGTAGGGCATACCGTGGTGCATCATCTGCGTTGGTTTACCCTGGATTTCGTACTTCAGCTCACCGGGGTTGTAGTCACTCCATTCCAGGCTGGCCTGCGAACCAATCACGCGAATAAACTGGCTGTCCATAGAACCGGCATTAATCGATGACGCCCACATACGGCCAACCGCGCCACCTTCGTAATGCATCAGCACCATGGCGTTATCTTCCAGCGGCGCGCGTGACGGGATAAAGCTCTGGCGATCGCACAGCAGCGATTTGATATGCAGATCCGGCAGCACCAGCTGAGAGATATAGAAGGTATGGGTGGAAATATCGCCAAGGACAAAGGTCGGCCCGGCGATTTTTGGATCGACACGCCACTTCTGCGACTCGCTAAATTTGTCGGCGCTGTCATTGGCGCTGAAGCCGTGGGTGTACTGCAACTCCACCATCCGTACTTCGCCGATTTCACCGTTAGCGATCATCGCCCGCATCTGCATCAGCAGCGGGTGGCCGGAGAAGCCATAAGTGACGCCGACAATCAGACCTTTGGCCGCGGCCAGCGCTTTGATTTCACGCGCTTCAGCGCTGGTGAAGAACAGCGGTTTTTCGCAGATAACGTGAATACCTGCATTCAGCGCCGCTTTGGTGATTTCATAGTGGGTGCCGTTTGGCGTGGCGATGGTGACCACCTCGATACCGTCAGCGCGCTTCGCCTCTTCGGACAGCAGCTGGTGATAATCGTCGTAACAGCGATCCGCTGCAACGCCAAGATTAATACCGAAATCACGGCCTCGTGCGGCGTCAATATCAAACGCGCAGGCGACCAGCTGATAGGCAGTATTGTCGCGCAGTGCACCGCTACGGTGCTTGTAGCCCACCTGGCTCAGGCGGCCACCGCCAATCATTGCCCAGCGTAAAGGGCGGGGGATCTTACGTTCACCATTTAACATTTTCGACTCCTGAATTATGTTTTGCACCCGGGTGCAAAACGGGGCGTAACTGCTTCCGTTTCCAAACGAGCCAGGGGGGATGCGGTGCTCGTCATAGGCTGCACTCTTCAAGATGACGAATATTAAGTCAATCCAGATAGTGCAAAATTCACCAGTTTGATCACAAAATTTCAACCTAATGCACCCGGGTGCACAATTTTTTAACCCGGTGAAATCAGCGCGGCTTTACCTGTTACTGTCTGTTTTTTTCAGTAAAGCTCAGGTAATTTTCTTTGGTGATAACTTCGTAAGGAATCCAGTTGTACGTTTCTGTTTTTTTATTATCTACCAGAGACTTAACTACATTGACTGCGCCGATAGCCTGGCCTTTAGCATCCTGAAAAACGGTGACCGCCATCTCGCCATTTTTAATAAACTGCAGGCCATCCGGCGTACCATCGATCCCGGCCACTACGATGTTGGTTTTTTTGGCCTGATTGATCGCCATAATCGCGCCGATCGCCATCTCATCGTTGTTAGCCGCAATACCGTCAATCGGACTGCCGTTCAGTAACCAGCTTGAGGTGACATCTACCGCTTCATTACGCTGCCATTTCGCACTCTGCCTTTCGATTATTTTCATCTCTTTATGCTGCGCGATAACCGCTTCCACGGCTTTGGTACGCTCGCGAGCCTCTTCGTTGGAGAGGGCACCCATCAGAATGGCGATATTGCCCTTGTAGTTCATTTTCTTCGCCATTGCTTCCATTTGCAGCCTGCCGCTGAGTGCCGAGTCTGAACCAACATAGGCCTGCCCGGCTCCGAGTTTCACTTCCGGTTTACGATTCACAAATACCAGTGGGATATGGGCACGCCTGGCCGCTTCCATCATCGGCAGTACGCCCTGCGTATCAACCGGATTGAGGATAATGGCGTCCACCCCTTGATTAATAAAATCGTCGACCTGTTGGATCTGTAATGCGACGTCGCCCTTGGCATCGGAGAACTGGCTGTCCATATTGAGATTTTTTAGCTCACCAATCATCTGGGTACGCAGGATAGAGACAAAATTTAAGTCAAAGTTAGCCAGCGCGACCCCGACCTTAACGTTTTTTGCCTGAGTGCCGAATGCCGCCAAAACGCTGAATATCACGATTAACACTCTGAGTATTTTCATTTTTTTATTCCGTAGGTTGAGGATCTTTCATAATTGAAATAGAGTAAATGCACCCGGGTGCAAAAAGAGAGAGTTTACTGCCACCAGATGAGTGTGGCGTTCAGGTGCATGGATGGAATGTCATTCACGCTTAAAAAATAGTCAATCTCCGTGAGATCAAATGACAGGTTCCCGTCACAAAAAATCAACATTTAGCACCCGGGTGCAGGGAGGAGCATCACAGGCCTGTTTGTTGGAAATTCTCAGGGCTGTGATGTCAGAACACAGATCTTACCGCTGACAGTTTATTTTCACCGGCGTTTAGCGTTCAATGCAGGGTGATGGATCTTAAGATGCAGGTGCTATGACTAAAAATCTGAAAATACACCATAAAACCACCGCCAGCGATGTGGCGAAGCGGGCGGGAGTTTCTAAATGGACGGTGTCTCGGGCCTTTATCCCTGGGGCTTCAGTTTCCGACCGCGCACGTGAAAAGGTGCTGGCAGCGGCCGGCGAACTGGGCTATCGGCCTAACCTGCTGGCGCGCAGTCTGTCGAAGAAAAAAACACAAATTATTGGCGTGGTGCTGGATGAGCTAAAAAATCCGCATTCGATGATGCTGCTGGATGAGGTTACCCGACAGATTCAGGCACGCAGCAATATGGCTCTGGTGCTGAATATTACTCCCGGAGAAAACTATCACGCGGTGCTGTCGATGGCCGATCAGCTCCAGGTGGACGGTATTCTGTTTCTTGCCACCATCCTGACGGAGGAGCTGATAGCCATTGCCCGTGATATGCACCATATCCCGCTGGTGCAGGTGGGGCGCAATAACGACACCGATGAGATCGATGTGGTCAATAACGACGGTTTCCACGCCGGAGGGGAGATAGCGCAGCTACTGCTGGCGCAGGGTTACCAGCGTTTTGGCTATATGAAGGGGCCGGATACCAGCAGCGGCCACTTGCAGCGTATGGATGGCTATCAGGCGCGATTACAGCAGGCCGGAAGCCGCATTGATGTGGTGCTGAATGCCGGGCATTACGACCATAAGAACGGTTACCGCGCAATGGCAGAGTATCTGCAATCGGGTGCCGGTTTGGTCGATGCGATTTTTTGCGAAAATGATGTTCTGGCGCTGGGTGCAATTCAGGCATTAAGGCAGCATGGCAGGCAGGGGCAGGTGGGTATTGTCGGCTTTGATAATATCGATGAAGCCGCCACCGACGGCTGGCAGCTCACCACCTGGAATCAGGGTATTGAGCGGCTGATTAATGAGGCGCTTAACCGCCTGATTGATAATATCAGTGCGCCGGAAGGGGACTGGCGGGAGGGTGAGATTTGCATCCGCCAGTCACACCTGAAAAGTAAGTAGTGCCGGATCATAATCATCTGAGGTCAGTCTCACCCACGTATCTGTTTAGCTCGTGTCACTGAGACTTTTAAACGCGAAACACGGAGAAATTTTATGGTGGCGATAGCTTCTCTTGGCGCAGGCGGCGGAGTGTGGATCAACCAGCCCGAGGTATATTCCTTAGACGGGGGCAAACTTCGGTTTATAACCGAGCATAACACCGATTTCTGGGCGGAGACTTACTACGGATTTCAGCGACATACCGGCCATGCATATGGCTTTTACGTTGAGGGGGATTTCACCCTTCAGGTAAAAGTGATGGCTGACTTTTCTCATCTGTATGACCAGGCAGGAATATTTATACTGGATGATGAGCGTCACTGGTTGAAAGCAGGAATAGAGTTCAATGACGACGTGCCCTCTATCGGCTGCGTGGCGACGCGCGTTACATCTGACTGGTCAACAGGGCTTTTCCCGGGGGATCCGGCCATGTTCTGGATGCGCGCCACGCTGGAACATAAGGCATTAAGAATTCAGTACTCCACAGATGGCCTGACCTGGCCGCTGCTGAGATTATTACCATGGCCTGAGGATAAGCGGCGTTTCGTGGGCGTAATGGGATGCACGCCAGAGAGACAGGGGCTTGAGGCAACTTTTGAAGATTTTATGATCGCTTATCCGCAAGGAAAATCCCTGCATGATCTGACATAAATAAGCGAAGTAACATCGGGCGGGTGTGATCGATTTGCCCCGCGTACGGCGGCGATTAATCTGCTGCCCGCCAGCGGGCAGCATCAGCACATCGGCCATATTTCATTATCCGATGCGTTGAAAAGCAGTCTGACTGGATTAATGAGCGGCGATACCCAGTTTTTTCATTCTTGATAACAGCGTCGTGCGTTTTAACCCTAGCCGTTGTGCCGCGCCGCGCGGGCCAGCGACCACGCCGTTGGTTTCTCTCAGCACCTGAAGAATTCGCTCCCGTTCGTCTTCTTCACTCAGGTGCGGAGCGGGGGCAGGATCAGATACGGGCATCGCTCTCTCCGGCGGAGATACCGGCAGCGGCAGCGGGTAATTCAGTTCAGGAAGCTGTAAATCCAGCACCGTTCCGCGGGTCAGCAGCACTGCGCGTTCAATCACATTTTCCAGCTCGCGCACATTACCCGGCCAGGGCATGCGGCTTAATAAACGCAATGTCTCGGCAGGAATACTGTCGATGGTGCGTTTCATCCGTTTGGCAATTTTATAGGTCAGGAACTTCACCAGCTGCGGGATATCTTCCGGGCGTTCGCGCAGCGGCGGGATCACAATCGGGAAGACATTCAGCCGGTAATAGAGATCGCTGCGGAACTCTTTATCCGCCACCATCTGACGTAAATCACGGTTAGTTGCTGCGATCATGCGCACATCCACCGAAATCAGCTTATTACCGCCAACGCGCTCGAACTCCTGCTCCTGCAAAATGCGCAGCAGCTTCGGTTGCAGTTCAACCGGAATTTCACCCACTTCATCGAGAAATAACGTGCCCCTGTCCGCCAGCTCAAAGCGCCCCATCCGTTGAGCGGTGGCACCGGTAAACGAGCCTTTCTCATGACCAAACAGATCGCTTTCCATTAGCCCGGCAGGCATAGCCGCACAGTTCATTTTCACCATTCGCTGGTCACGGCGATCGCCGAGATTATGGATGGCACGGGCAATCAGCTCTTTACCGGTACCGGTTTCGCCGAGGATCAGCACCGAACAGTCGCTTTTCGCGACGATCTCTACCTGTTTCAGCACCGCTGACATGCTGGAGCTGCGTCCGACAATGTCGCTGAAATCAGGGTTATTGCTGTTGATCTGCTCGGTAAGATAGAGATTTTCATGCTGCAATTTTTCTTTCAGGCTTTTGATTTCCTGATAGGCCAGCGCATTATCCACGGCAATCGCAATGCGTTCGGCAATCTGCTGCAACACCCGCAAGTTAGCGGAGTTGAAGTTATCCGGCTGGCACTGTGCCAGCTTCAGAACGCCCAGCGTTTTATGACCAAAGCGCAACGGCAGAATGCACAGGGTTTTGGTCTGCCCCCGCCACAGCAGCTGGAACAGCGTGCTCTCATCGTCATCCGGCTCCCCGGTATGCTGCACGCTGGTCAGCAGCATTTCACCGTTTTTCATCACCTGCTGTTCCAGAGAACCATCAAGAGTCATACGTGACTGTTCACGCTCCGCGACATGCGTCTGCACATAATGTGTCGCGTAAACACTGGCCTGCTCGCTCTCTTTATCGGCATCACACAGCACAATGCTGATGGCGTTGATGTGAAAGAAATGGTGAATCGTTTTGGCGATTTCGCCGGTCAGCTCGTCGAGATCGAGTTTGGACAGCACGGCGTTAGTGATATCCACCAGAATGCGGAAATCATCGCGCTCGTGACGCAGCAGGGATTGCTGAAGCAGGGCGTTCTGGCGCAGCTGGATTTGTTCAACCGCAATGGCAGCCAGCGTGCAAAGCTCATACAGACCGTTTTTATCTTCCTCACTGAACGGGGTTCCATGCTGACGGGTGAACTCGCAGCCGCCCAGCAGGCCGGAAGAGGCCAGCAGCGGCACCAGACAGTAATCGCTAAACGGCGGATAGAGGTTCAGTACCGCCAGCTGCGGGTAGCGAAGATGCAAAGCATCGCCGCGCCAGACCTGCGTTTTCGGATTGTTCAGCAGCGTATGCACCGGGCCAGTCGCCAGCATCGTTTCATCTTCGTAGCTGACCGGCTGATGATGCGAATCGATGCCATAAAAACTGACGCGTTCACTGTTATTGTCGAATAACACCAGCGTCACGGCTTCTGCAATACCCGCTGTCTGAATCACCTTAGTCAGGGTTTCCAGCAGCGATGTCATGGTTTGTTGCAGCAGCAATGTGCGCGTCAGTTCCAGTAATCCTTTGTGTTTTGTGGTGCTCATTGTTGCACTCTGCATAGCGTGGGCTCTGGATAACATAGTTTTAGAAACAGGCTTTCGGAGAATCGGAGAGCAGGGAAAAGTCTACCCCTTTCGGCGTAGCCCGCCCCCTGATGAGATCAACAAATGCGAGGTAATGGCTCGGTATGAGGCAACATTAACTGGCGGGAAACGCCCAGCGCACCGCGCAGACACACCTGCGGATTTAACGTCACCTCGCCGATGGTGACAGCATCGGCTCCCAGCGGGCTGTTGCGTAACAGGCTCAGTACTTTTTCTTCGGCCTGCGCAGACACCACCGCCACTATCTTGCCTTCATTGGCAAAATTAATCGGTTCCAGCCCCAGTAATTCGCAGATCCCACGCACTGCCGGTTTAACCGGTAGTGTCGTTTCGTCGATGCTGATGCCAAAACCACTGGCGGCGCTGAATTCATGTAAAATCGCATTCACCCCGCCGCGCGTGGCATCACGTAAAGCATGGACTCCGGCCAGCGATCGCAGCGGTGCGATCATCGGGGCCAGCACCGCGCAGTCACTCTCCACTCCCAGTTCCATCCCCAGATTTTCACGCAGATTGAGGATCGCCGCACCGTGATCGCCGAGCGTGCCGCTGACGATCACTTTATCGCCCACTTTTATCGTACCGGCAGCCCAGTTCACGGCTGTGGGGATCACGCCGATCCCGGCTGTATTAATAAAGATTTTGTCGGCGGCACCGCGCTGTACCACTTTGGTGTCGCCGGTCACAATAGCAATACCCGCATCCTTTGCGGTCTGAGCCATGGCGCTGACTATTTTTTGTAAGTCATCCAGCGCTAACCCCTCTTCCAGAATAAAACCGCAGGAAAGATAAGCCGGTGTCGCACCGCTGACCGCCAGATCGTTTGCCGTACCGCACACCGCAAGCTTGCCAATATTGCCACCGGGGAAAAATATGGGATCGATAACGTAACTGTCTGTGGTAAACGCCAGCCGATCGCCACGGGCACTCAGACCGGCGAGTGATAAGCGTGCGCCGTCCTCCCGTTCGTTAAGCCAGGGGTTATCAAACGCGCGGAGGAACATCTGTTCAATCATCTGCTGCATAGCGCGTCCGCCGCTGCCATGCGCCATGGTGACAACTTGCTGGCGATCACTCATCCTGACTTACCTTCTGCTGTACATTCTGTCGCTGCGGATTATCCGCCACTGCCGTTTCCTGATGCCGGTACTGATACCACGCCGCGCACGCGCCTTCTGAAGAGACCATCAGCGCACCAAACGCATTATGTGGCGTACAGCCGCTGCCAAACAGCGGGCACTCATGCGGCTTGCAGCGTCCGGTCAGTACTTCACCACAGCGCGAGCGGGGATCGTCTGCAACCGGCTGTGTCTGCGGGTTAAAGCGCTGCTCTGCATCAAACGAAGCATACGCGGGGGTCAGGGAGATCCCTGAGGCTTCAATCACGCCCAGACCGCGCCACTCGCTGCTGCCGGCCAGCGCAAACACTTCGCGCATCGCTTTCTGTGCCAGCAGGTTACCCTCTTCCGGCACCACGCGGCGGTACTGGTTTTCCGTTTTACACGATGCCTCACAAACCTGTTCCACCAGCATCAGTACGCTTTGCAGCATATCAAGTGGCTCAAAGCCGCTGATCACCAGCGGTTTGCCGAACTCTTTATTGATGAAATGATAAGGTGCGGTGCCGGTCACCATGCTGACGTGACCCGGTGCCAGAAAAGCATCAATCCGCACATCCTCCTGCGACAGCAGGCTGCGTAAGGTGGGCATCAGGCTGATGTGCTGACAGAAAATGCTGAAATTGGTCAGGCGTTCATGCCGCGCCTGTTGCAGCGTAACGGCGGTGACCGGCAGCGTGGTTTCAAAACCGAGGGCGAAAAATACCACCTGACTCGCCGGGTTTTCACGCGCCAGTTTCAGCACGTCCAGCGGGGAATAAACCACGCGAACATCGGCACCCTGTTCGCGCGCCTGCAACAGTGAGCCATGCTTACCGGGCACGCGCAATGCGTCGCCGAAGGTGCAGAAAATCACGCCAGGATGTGCGGCAATTTCGCAACAGGCATCGATACGCCCCATCGGTAGCACACACACCGGGCAGCCCGGGCCGTGGATAAATTCCAGCTGCGGTGGCAGCAGTTTATCCAGCCCGAATTTGAAAATTGCATGAGTATGTCCGCCGCACACCTCCATAATCTGCATCGGTTTTTCGGCGGTAAAGGGCAGCAACGCCGCCCGCTGATGCAGCCGTTCAATCAGCGTTTTTGCCAGTTTCGGATCGCGGAATTCATCAACAAAACGCATTATCGTGCCTCTCCCGCAGCGAGAAACAGCGCGACATCTGCTTCCACTTCTTCCATCGCATGCAGCGCGGCCAGCGTATCCAGCGCTTCCTGTTCATCGAGTTTACTCAGGGCGAATCCAACGTGGATTAACACCCAGCTGCCGATCAGCGCCTCGCGCTCGCCGTCATGGGTACATTCGCATACCAGCCTGATATTCACTTCGCGGCGCAGACCGCAGACTTCCGCCCAGGCATGATCGGGCTGCTGTTCATGCAGCGCGACAATTTGTCCCGGAATGCCTATGCACATCGCTGCTGCTCCAGCCAGGCCAGCCACAGATCCATACCTTCGCCGCTGGTGGCTGAAAGCCGGATCACTTCAATCTGCGGATTCACCTGTCGCGCATTGGCAATGCAGGTCTCGACATCAAAACTGACATACGGCAGCAGATCTATTTTATTGAGGATCATCAGACGGGAAGCGGCGAACATATGCGGATATTTAAGCGGCTTGTCCTCGCCTTCTGTGACGGAAAGTACCGCCACTTTATGCCGTTCACCGAGGTCAAAACTGGCCGGGCATACCAGATTGCCGACATTTTCGATAAACAGCAGGCTGTTATTATTTGGCGACAGCTGATGCAGCGCATCGTGAACCATCTGCGCATCCAGATGACAGCCTTTACCGGTATTCACCTGGATCGCCGGTACGCCAGTGGCGCGGATGCGATCGGCGTCGTTAGTGGTTTGCTGATCGCCTTCAATTACCGAGCAGTCAAAATAGGGTGCCAGCCGGGTCAGCGTGCTGGTCAGCAGCGTGGTTTTACCGGAGCCGGGGCTGGAGACCAGATTCAGCGCCAGGATACCCGCTGCTGCAAAATGCTCGCGGTTGTGGGCGGCAATATGGTTATTCTTTGTTAATACGTCCAGTTCAATATCCACCAGACGACGCGGCGCAAACGGCAAACGCGGGCTGTGATCGTGTGAATGGTCGTGGGAATGAGGATGGGCGTGTTCAACGCTGACGCCTTCGATACGAAGTTCGCCGCTGGCACAACCGCAGGTACTGCACATAGCTTTCTCCCCGGGCTAATCGCTCGCCCGTTATTCGATTTCAATTCGTTTAATTTTCATGCCGTCATCGGCCACCACCCGCACGTCACGCCCGCCACAAAGTGGACACAGCAGCACGCCGGGGCTGATTAAAGCGATCTGCTGCCGACACCTGTAGCACCAGCTTGCGGCTGCCAGTGAGGTGAGATGTAATTCGCAGCCTTCGGCAAGGGTTTCGCGGCACGCCAGCTCAAAGCAAAATTGCACCGCTTCCGGTTCGACGCAGGAAAAAGCGCCAATTTCCATCCACACCGCAGTAATTCTGCGGGCATTATTTTGTCGTGCAAACTGCTGCATTATTTCCACTGCGTTCTGGCACAACGTAATCTCATGCATTATTTCCCCTCCGTCAGAACGAGGGTTGCAATATTGGTGCCATGATTTTCGGTAAGGAGAGCGGAGAAAAGGAGAGGGTGACGGAATAACCCTGCCGCTGCCCGTCATATATGTCGAAATATCCTGTTATCGACATGCCGTCACTTTCTCAGACGGTGAATGAAACCGGCAGTAAATATTTTAAATCTATAATAATAAAGCGGTTATTAAATAAAACCCGAAACTGGCACGCTTTATGCCATTAGTGGAGTATGCGCCCTGTTTTCATCGTCACTTTCAGCATAAAGACGGATGGGAAAGGCACCTACGCACACCATAATAGCGGGTAATAACCATGAGCACTCTCAGCGAACTGACCAGTAAAGCAGATTATATAGCCAGCAAAAACAGCCATCTTAAATCACAATGGCGCACCTATCAAAACAGCCTCACCCAGGCGATAACACATTCAAATAAAAAGATAAATCATGAGTTCAGCTGCGGTGGTGATCAGGATCTCCGCTTCACGCTGTTTAACCATTACTCCGTCAGCATTCATCTCAGCGATGACTTCTACAGTCAGGACATCGTTTACAGCCTGAACATGGCATACAGCGGTGAAGAGCCAGATTTCAGGCCATTTGCACACGCCACGCTGAGTGAAGAAGGCTGGGTTGATCACACCGTGGATATTAAAGATAAGCACGCCGTACTGGAACATTACCTCAGTAAGATATCGACTATTTACCAATGTATTTTTGATGCATTAAAAGCTAATCAGCCGATTCACTCGCAGCTCGATAAATTACTTGGTCGTGCCTGAGTTACATTTGGAAATACATTATTGCTCCGGCATAACGGGAATGGTTTTCATTGCCGGTCTTTTACCAGGATCAATTCCGACATAAATGTCGAAATGTCAATTTAAGTGCCGATTTCGTCACCTTTGACGAAATAGCTAGGAGACTTCATGAGCTTTAAAAATGCCATGAATCAATATGTGATAGCCGATCCGAAACTTTGTATTGGCTGCAATACCTGTATGGCCAGCTGTTCGCAGGAACATCAGCTTCACGGTTTACAATCTGCCCCCCGTTTGCAGGTGATGCGAAACCGTCTGGATTCCGCGCCGGTAATGTGCCACCAGTGTGAAGATGCTCCCTGTGCGCAGGTGTGCCCTGTAAATGCTATCACCCGCGAAAACAACGCGATTCATCTTAATGAAAGCCTCTGCGTCAGCTGCAAACTTTGCGGGCTGGCCTGTCCGTTCGGTGCCATTACCTTTTCCGGCAGCACTCCGCTGGATATTCCGCGCGACTGTAACACCGCCAAAGCGCTGCCAGCGCCGCGACCGCCGCGTGCAATCAGCCCTTTTCTTGACTGTGTGCCGGGGGTTCGCGCCGTGGCGGTGAAATGCGATTTATGCAGCTTCAGCCCTGACGGCCCGGCATGTATCAAAACCTGCCCTACGCAGGCCATCACGCTGGTGACAGCCAGTGTCTCGGAAAATGCCAGCCAGCAAAAACGCCTGAATGCGATGAACGTATTCCCGGCCGGGCTGACTTCCTTTAGTGCCCCTGATACGGAGGCCAAACAATGACGGCACTATTCGCTTTCGATCCGGCTTCGCTGATGACGCTGGCGCTGCTGGTCTGGATTTTCAGCGGCATTGCCTGCGGATTACTGGCAGGCGCTGCCAGGTTAAGCAGTCTGATATCAGGCGCTGGCAGCATGCTGGCCTGTGCGGCAGTGATGATTGCTGCGGTTCAGATGTTAAACGGCAGCGCACCGGCGATACTTACACTACCGGCTCTGCCTTATCACGCCAGCTTCAGTCCGGTAAACGCACTGCTGCTGCTGGCGATGTCGGTAACCGCCTTCTTCAGCAGCCTCTATGCCTGCGCCTGGCTGGCGAATGCCCGTCCGCACCAGCGCGCCCGCACCGGCTTGTCAGGTAATCTGCTGCTGGCAGCGCTGACCGCCGCTGCGATATCCGCCAATGCGGTTGAACTGATCCTGATGATGGAAATCGCCGCGCTGTGTGCCTATTTCCTGATCGTACAGGCCGATGATGTAAAAAGCCGCCGTGCCGGTCAGAATCAGTTTTTATCCGGTCGCATCGGGACGCTGTGCCTGATTCTGGCGTTCGCGCTGCTGCATCACGCCAGCGGCAGTCTGGATTTTGAGGTGCTTCGCCACACCACCTTTACGCCGGGCACTAAATCGCTGGCCTTCCTGCTGGCGCTGGCCGGATTCGGACTGTATGCCGGAATTATCCCGCTGCACGCCTGGGTGCCGCAGTCGCACTCCAGCGCGCCCGCTCATATCGCCGCTCTGTTCTCTTCTGCGCTGATGAAAATCGGCATTATTGGCATCGTAAAAATCGGTCTGGATCTGCTCGGAGCGCCGCCGCTCTGGTGGGGCCTGCTGGTATTGCTTCTGGCGATGCTGACCGCCTTTATCGGCGGCCTTTACGCGCTGATGGAGCATGATATCCGCCGTCTGCTGGCCTATCACTCGCTGGAAAATGTCGGAATTATTCTGCTCGGCATCGGCGGCGCAATGGTGGGCGTGGCGCTGCATCAACCGCTGCTGGCCTCGCTCGCCCTGCTGGCAGGGCTGTTCCACCTGTTCAATCACGGGCTGTTTAAAACCGCGCTGTTCCTTGGTGCGGGTGAAATTGAAATGCAGACCGGCATTAAGGATATGGAAAAGCTCGGCGGGATCGCCCGTGTGATGCCGTGGACCGCCGTCGCGATGCTGATTGCCCTGATGTCGATGGCTGCGCTGCCGCCGCTCAACGGCTTTGCCAGCGAGTGGCTGCTGTATCAGTCGCTGTTTCAACTCAGCGCCAGTCAGGTGTTTATCGCACGTCTGCTCGGGCCATTGCTGGCCGTCGGCCTGGCGCTGACCGGGGCGCTGGCGCTGATGTGCATTGCTAAAGTCTTTGGCGTCACTTTCTCAGGTGCGCCGCGCAGTCAGGCAGCGGCAGAGGCTACGCCTGCGCCGCGTGCGATGACGATAAGTAGCGTCCTGCTGGCGCTGCTGTGTGTGATTTCTGGTGTCGCCTCGCCGTGGATTATTCCTTATTTCGCCGCCGTGGCCGCTTCGGTGCTGAACCAGCCTGTTTTACAGGCCGCCGGGCATGGCGCGGCCTTTTCCACCACCTCCGCTGTATCTGTGCCGATGATTGCGATCCTGCTGCTGGGTATGCCTCTGCTGCCATGGATTATCGCCATGGTATTGCGCGGTTCCCGTCTGCCAGACCGTTCACGCGGCGATGCCTGGGCCTGTGGCTACGGCCATTCCGCAGAGATGGTGGTAACGGCGACCGGTTTTGCACAGCCGCTGCGCGTGATGTTTGCCCCGCTTTATCGTCTGCGTCAGCAGATGACACCTGCTCCGCTGGTGGCTGCGCTGCACCGCAGCGGGCTGGGGACTTTCTGCCGTCGTCTGGCGCTGATCGAACTGGCCGTGTTGCTGGTCGTGGCTTTTGCCTGAGGAACTGACTATGAACACTTCATTTTTACTTGCGGATCCGTTGTGGCCGCTGGCGCTGCTTCAGGCCATGGCGTTACTGGCGCTCGCGCCGTTGTTTGCCGGATTTAGCCGGGTGATGCGTGCACGGATGCACAACCGTCAGGGGCCGGGCGTATTACAGGAATACCGTGATATCGCCAAACTGCTGACCCGCCAGAGTGTTGCGCCCGCCGCAGCCGGTGTCGCGTTTCGCAGCATGCCGTATCTGCTGACCGGAGGCTTACTGGCGATCGCCACCGCGCTGCCGGTGGTAACGCTGGCATCGCCAATCGGCGCTGCGGGCGATCTGATCGCTGTTATCTACCTGTTTGCCATCGTGCGTTTTGTGTTTGCGATTGCCGGTCTCGATACCGGCAGCACCTTCACCGGCATTGGTGCCAGCCGTGAAGCGGTGCTCGGTGTGCTGGTTGAACCGATTCTGCTGCTCGGGCTGTGGATTGCAGCGCTGATAGCGGGTTCAACCTCTCTTGGTGCTATTGCGGCTCGCGTTCTGCACTGGCCGCTGTCCTCCTCTTTAACCCTCGTTCTGGCGGGTCTGGCCTGTGCCTTCGCCACCTATATCGAAATGGGCAAGCTGCCGTTCGATATGGCGGAAGCGGAACAGGAATTACAGGAAGGCCCGCTGACCGAATATTCCGGCGCGGCGCTGGGCGTACTGAAAATCGGTATCAGCCTGAAACAGCTGGTGGTGTTACAGCTGTTCCTCGGCCTGTTTTTCCCGTTCGGACTGGCGGAGCAGTTAACGCCGCTGGCGCTGCTGACCGCCGCGCTGTTGTGCCTGGTGAAACTGCTGATCGCGCTATTTCTGGTCGCGCTAATCGAGAACAGCGTCGCCCGTCTGCGCTTTCTTAAAACGTCCCGCACCACCTGGGCGGGGTTCGGGCTGGCGTTTCTGGCGCTGGTTTCCTGGCTGGTCGCAGGCTGACCTGACATTTTTCTTGTCCCGCTGCGGCGGGAAGAGGCTTTGTAATGAGTGAGTTCAATACCGCATTAAATCAAAACCCGGTCGGTAACGAGTATCTGGCTGCGCTGGCGAAGCAGTTTCCGTCGGCGATTTTAGGCAGTGAATGGCAGACCGACACCCAGGCGACCGTCACCATCAGGCTGAACTGGCTGCCGGAAGTGGTCGAATGGCTCTATTACCAGCGTGGGGGCTGGCTTTCCGTCTTATTCGGCAATGACGAACGTACGCTGTGCGGCAACTACGCCCTCTATTATGTGCTGTCGATGGAGAAGGGCGTGAAGTGCTGGATCACCGTGCGTGCCGAAGTGGATCCGGTGTCGCTGGAGTTCCCGTCAGTAACCCCGCGCGTGCCGGCTGCGGTATGGGGCGAGCGCGAAGTGCGGGATATGTACGGGCTACGCCCTGTCGGGCTGCCGGACGAACGCCGTCTGGTGCTGCCGGATGACTGGCCGGATGATTTATATCCGCTGCGCAAAGACGCGATGGATTACCGTCAGCGTCCTGCACCAACTACGGACGAAGAGACCTATCCGTTTATTTCCGAGGCCAAAGAAGGCAGCAAAATTGTGCCGATTGGTCCGCTGCACGTCACCTCTGACGAACCCGGACATTTTCGTCTGTTTGTTGATGGTGAAGACATTATCGATGCCGATTACCGCCTGTTCTATGTGCACCGTGGCATGGAAAAACTGGCGGAAACGCGTATGGGCTATAACGAAGTCACCTTTCTGTCAGACCGGGTTTGCGGCATCTGCGGCTTCACGCACAGCGTGGCATACACCTCCTCCGTAGAGAACGCGATGGGTATTGTGGTGCCGGAACGCGCCCAGATGATCCGTTCGATTTTGCTGGAGGTCGAACGTCTGCACAGCCATCTGCTCAACCTCGGCCTGGCCTGTCATTTTGTCGGTTTTGATTCCGGTTTCATGCAGTTTTTCCGCGTTCGTGAACAGTCGATGAAGATGGCTGAAATCCTCACCGGCGCACGTAAAACGTATGGCATGAACCTGATTGGCGGTATGCGCCGCGACATTCTCAAAGATGACATGATCGCCACCATTGCTCTGGCGGGCAGCATGCGCCGTGAGCTTAACGAGCTTGTCGATATCCTGCTCAGTACTCCCAATACCGCACAACGCAGCGTTGGCGTTGGCATTCTGGATCCGCTGGTGGCACGAGATTTCAGCAACGTCGGGCCGATGGTACGCGGCAGCGGCTTCCAGCGCGATATGCGTCAGGATCATCCTTATGCCGGTTACGCCAAACTGCCATTTGAACTGTGCAGTGAAACCGGTAACGACGTCTATTCGCGCCTGAAAGTGCGCATCCACGAAGTGTTTAACGCGCTGAATATGATCGAGTTTGGCCTGCAAAGCCTGCCAGGCGGCCCGCTGGCGGTAGAAGGTTTCAACTATATTCCGCACCGTTTTGCCCTCGGTTTCGCCGAAGCACCACGCGGTGACGACATTCACTGGAGCATGACCGGCGACAACCAAAAGCTGTTCCGCTGGCGTTGCCGGGCGGCGACTTACGCCAACTGGCCAACGCTGCGCTACATGCTGCGCGGCAATACAGTCTCCGATGCACCGCTGATCATCGGCAGCCTCGATCCCTGTTATTCCTGCACCGACCGAATGACGGTTGTCGATGTACGTAAGAAAACGTCCATCGTCATCCCTTACAAAGAGATCGAACGTTACGGCATCGAACGTAAAAATTCGCCGCTTTGAGGAACTGCTCATCATGCTGAAACTAATCAAAAAAGTGCTTAAAACCGGCACCGCAACCGTAGCTTATCCGTTTAAGCCGCTGGATCTGGCAGCGAATTTTCGCGGCAAACCGCAATATACCGCTAAACAGTGTATTGCCTGCGGTGCGTGCGCTAATGCCTGTCCGTCTAACGCGCTGACCATGACCACAGCAGAAGACGGCGAAACCATTCGCTGGTCGCTGTTTTTAGGTCGCTGTATTTTCTGCGCCCGCTGTGAGGAGGTCTGTCCGACGGCAGCCATCAGACTGTCGCAGGAGTTTGAACTGGCGGTCTGGCGTAAAGAAGATCTGTTTGAGACCGCGGATTTTCCCATCTGCCATTGCCGCGCCTGCGGTAAGCCTTACGCCGTACAAAAGGAGATCGATTTTGCTCTCAGCCTGTTGCAGGAGAGTGCCGCACTGAGCGATCGACAAATTGCTGACCGCCGTGACCAGTACGAAACCTGCCCCGAATGCAAAAAACTGCACAGTCTCTCCTCCTCGGATCGTATTGATATTGGGCGGCACATGACAACGGAGGCTCACTGATGAGTCATAACCTGATTGCTCCCCGTGACGAAAATGGCCTGCCGGTACCCGTCACGCTGGATGACAGTATTGCCAAACTGAAGTCTACTCTGCTTCACAGCATCCGCCGTTCCGCTTACGTTTATCGCGTTGACTGCGGAGGCTGTAACGGCTGTGAAATTGAGATTTTCGCCGCCATTTCCCCCCTGTTCGACGCCGAACGCTTTGGCATTAAAGTGGTGCCGTCGCCACGCCACGCAGATATTTTGCTGTTCACCGGTGCCGTGACCCGCGCCATGCGCATTCCGGCTCTGCGCGCCTGGGATAGCGCGCCCGATCCGAAAATCTGCATTTCATACGGCGCCTGCGGTAACAGCGGTGGCATTTTCCACGACCTGTATTGCGTGTGGGGCGGCACTGACAAAATCGTGCCGGTGGATGTGTATATTCCGGGCTGCCCGCCGACACCGGCCGCCACCATTTATGGTTTCGCGCTGGCGCTGGGGTTGCTGGATCAGAAAATCAAAGGCCAGCAGCACAACGAGGCAGCCGCTGAACCGGCGGCGCTGCTGCATCCGGATTTACCGCAGCCGCTGCGCGTGATGCTGGATCGCGAAGCGCGCCGCATGGCCGGTTACCGTTACGGACGCCAGATTGCTGACACATTTATGGCGATGGTGGCTGCGCCCGGCTTGCAGCCAGTAGAACAGCGAGTATCTGCGTATCTTGAGGAGCAAGGGGATCTGCGTCTCAACGAAATTGTTGGCAACCTGCAACATATTTATCAACAGGTACTGCGCGGTGAGGTGCACCTGTGAAAACGTTAGCCAATGACCAGCGCTACGCCCGCCATCAGCCCTGTGCCGGCCATCAGCCGCACAAAAACAAAGTGATTTTCTATTCGCTGAGAAGCAAGTTTGTCGATGAGAAAATCGCGCAGAAACGCAGTTCGCAAAAAGTGCAGGAAGTGGTCTATTACAGCCTGGCTATTGGCCATCACCTCGGCGTGATCGACTGCCTGCAATCTCGCCTCGAATGCCCGCTTGACGGGTATATGGAGTGGATTTACAGCCTGCCGCAAAACAGCGAAGCATACCGCAAGCTGGCTGGTGTGCAGCGTTTCGGGGAGATCAATATCGACAGCAGCCACACCCATTTGCTGGCGCTGGCGCTGCGCGATGCGCGCCCGAAGATGAATGAAACACAGCAGGGCTGGAGCGACGCGCTTATCAATCTGCTGACTCAAATTGAACATGACCCCGCCATTTACCTGATGGTCAGGAGATACGATGCCTGATTTATCCTCCCGCTACGCATTGCTGTGCGTGGGCAACAGCATGATGGGTGACGACGGTGCCGGCCCGAGGCTGGCCGAACTCTGCGTTGAACAACCACTCTCCGGCTGGACAGTGGTTGACGGCGGCGCGGCACCAGAGAACGACATCGGTTATTTACGCCAGCTGCGGCCTGCGCATCTGGTGATAGTTGATGCCACCGACATGGGGCTGGCACCCGGTGAAATGCGCATTATCGCCGAAGATGACATCGCCGAGATGTTCATGATGACCACCCACAATCTGCCGCTGACGTTTCTGATGCAGCAATTACGTGAAGATATTGCGCAAATCACGTTTGTTGGCATTCAGCCGGATGTGGTGGCTTTTTACTTCCCGATGAGTGCGGCCGTTGAACAGGCAGTGAACCGCCTGTATCAGCTGTTACCTGCGCTGGAACAGGGGCTGGGCATCGCCCCTTATCAGCCGGAAACGGTCTGACAGCGGCCATTGACATAATTGTCGATGCGGTGACGAAACAGAAATGACGTCAGTAAAAAATTTCGTCAGCGGTGCACCTGATAAAGATAAGTTTATGAATTTAATGATAAAAAATTAAAATCAGGAACTGGCACGCTTTATGTATAGAAGTACATGAAAACTTTTAACCACCTCAATTAAAAGCACACTGAAATCCCCTTAGACACTGTTATTGCAGGAAGGCGGCAAGCGAAGGCGTCACGATGATCTGGCATAAGTCAGCGATCAGGGCGAGTGAACGCAGCCAGTGCACCTGCGATGTCACGGACGACGGGGATTTGGAGAGAAAAATGAACCGGTTCATTATCGCCGACCCTAAAAAATGCATCGGCTGCCGTACCTGTGAAATTGCCTGCGTGATGGCTCACAGTGAATCGCAGGATATCTCGCTGCTCAACGCCGTGACATTCGCACCGCGCCTGCACGTTATTAAAGGTGTCAATCTCAGCACGCCGGTGATGTGCCGCCAGTGTGAAGATGCCCCCTGCGCCAACGTCTGCCCGAACGGTGCCATTCTTCGCACCGGAGACCATGTACAGGTGATGCAGGAACGCTGCATCGGCTGTAAGACCTGCGTTGTTGCCTGCCCGTACGGCGCAATGGAAGTGGTCACCAAACCGGTTTTCCGCCAGAACGGTGCGGCGATGGTCACCACCTCAGATAAAGCGGAAGCGCACAAATGCGACCTGTGCCACGAGCGCGCTGAAGGCCCGGCCTGTATGGAAATCTGCCCGACCAAGGCACTTTTCGCCATCGACCGTAACCACTTACAGGAAATGAACGCAGAGAAACGCCGCCGCGCTGCGCTCGACAGCACCTCCCCACTGCTGTTTTAACCCCGGATAAAGGAAGCAATGCCATGAAAAAAGTCACCACTGTCTGCCCGTATTGCGGCGCCGGATGTAAATTGAATCTGGTTGTAGATAACGGAAAAATTATCCGTGCGGAAGCTGCGAACGGCGTCACCAATCAGGGTGAACTGTGCCTGAAAGGCTATTACGGCTGGGATTTTCTCAATGACACCAAACTGCTGACCCCGCGCCTGACCCAGCCGCTGATTCGCCGCCAGAGAGGCGGGAAATTCGAAGCCGTCAGCTGGGATGAAGCTATCCGCTATACCGCGCAACGCCTGAAAGAGATTAAACAAAAACATGGCCCGCGCGCCATTATGACTACCGGCTCTTCCCGTGGAACCGGCAATGAAACCAACTATGTGATGCAGAAATTTGCCCGCGCGGTGATCGGCACCAATAACGTCGACTGCTGCGCCCGCGTGTGTCACGGCCCGTCTGTGGCGGGTTTGCAGGCCACGCTCGGTAACGGCGCGATGAGTAATTCCATCGGCGATATCGAAAACTCAAAATGTCTGCTGGTGATCGGCTATAACTGCGCCGACTCCCATCCCATCGTCGCCCGCCGCGTGATCAAGGCGAAAGAAAAAGGCGCGCAGATCATTGTCTGCGATCCGCGCCGCATCGAAACCGCACGTATTGCCGATCAGCATTTGCAAATCAGGAACGGCTGCAACATGGCGCTGGTGAATGCCTTCGCCCATGTGCTGATGGAAGAAGATCTGTATGACCATGACTACGTAGCGAAATATACCGAAGGCTTTGAGGAGTACCGCAAAAATGTTGCGGATTACTCTCCGGAAGCCGTGGCGGAACAGACCGGTGTTTCCGCCCAGCAAATCCGCCAGGCGATGCGTACTTATGCCGCTGCACCTTCTGCCACCATTATGTGGGGCATGGGTGTCACTCAGTTTGGTCAGGCAGTTGACGTGGTAAAAGGTCTGGCAGGGCTGGCATTGCTGACCGGTAATCTTGGCCGCGCCAACGTCGGCGTCGGGCCGGTTCGCGGGCAAAATAACGTGCAAGGTGCCTGTGATATGGGCGTATTGCCAAACGAATTCCCGGGTTATCAGTCGGTCACCGATCCAAAAGTGCGCGCGAAATTCGCCGATGCCTGGGGTATTGACGTTGATCAGATGGATCCCGAAGTCGGCCACCGCATTACCGAAATCCCGCATCTGGCCATCGAAGGAAAGGTAAAAGCCTATTACATCATGGGTGAAGATCCGTTGCAGACCGAAGCTGATCTGGGTCTGGTGCGCAAAGGCTTTGAAGCGCTGGAGTTTGTGGTGGTTCAGGACATCTTCATGACCAAAACAGCGGAACAGGCTGACGTGATATTACCGGCGACATCCTGGGGTGAACACGGCGGCGTATTCTCCTGCGCAGACCGTGGCTTCCAGCGTTTCGAGAAAGCCATCGAACCTAAATACAACGTCAAACGCGACTGGGAAATTATCAGCCTGCTGGCGACGGAGATGGGTTATCCGATGCATTACAACGATAACCAGCAAATCTGGGACGAAATGCGCAGCCTCTGCCCGCTGTTTTACGGCGCTACCTACGAAAAAATGGGCGAACTGGGACATGTACAGTGGCCTTGTACCACCCTTGAAAGCCCGGGTACACAATACCTGTATGCCGACAATCACTTTGATACACCAAGTGGTAAAGGCCAGCTGTTTGCCGCGCCGTGGCGTGCACCGGCGGAAGTGCCGGACGGAGATTACCCGCTGGTGCTGTGTACCGTGCGCGAAGTTGGTCACTACTCCTGTCGCTCCATGACCGGTAACTGTGCCGCGCTGCAAACGCTGGCTGACGAACCGGGATTTGTGCAGATGAACCCGGTCGATGCCCAGGCGCTGGGTATCCGTGATCAGCAGCTGGTCTGGGTGGCATCGCGCCGCGGAAAAGTCATTTCCCGCGTCAACTACAACGAACGTATCAACCTGGGCGCGGTTTACATGACCTATCAATGGTGGATCGGGGCCTGTAATGAACTGACTCAGGACAATCTCGATCCGATTTCTAAAACGCCGGAAACCAAATATTGCGCGGTGAAAGTCGAACAGATTGCCGATCAGCGCTGGGCGGAGAATTACGCTCATCAGACTTACAGTGATATGAAAGCGCGCCTGCGCAGCGCCGTAGAAGATGTGATCCCGGTGGTTCAGTTTTAAATTTGGTTTTTGGGTGAACATCACCATGGTTACCCAAAATAATTCGAGCCGCAGGACTAAATCTGCGGCTCGAAGAATGAAGGGTATGAGGTATGTATGTCTGGCTTACTCATTCGCATCTGCGGCAAGGTTCAGGGCGTCGGTTTCCGGCCTTTTATCTGGCAACTGGCCGACCGTCTGCGGTTGCGTGGTGAGGTGTGTAACGACAGCACAGGGGTGGAAATCAGGCTGCTTCAGCCAGTGAATGTTGAGCTGTTTATCGAACAGTTACAGCGCGACTGCCCGCCGCTGGCACGCATCGACAGCATCAACTTTGACTCTTTCGACTGGCAAACACCCCCGCTCAATTTCACTATCACCGACAGTCGCCAGGGCCGTATGGACACACAGATCGCACCCGATGCGGCAACCTGCCCCGAGTGCCTGCATGACATTAACCACCCGGGCGATCGTCGTTTCGGCTACGCCTTTACCAACTGCACCCATTGCGGCCCACGTTTTACGCTGATCCGCGCCATGCCTTATGACCGCTCTGCCACCAGCATGGCGGAATTTTCCCTGTGCCCGCAATGCCAGCAGGAGTATCTAAACCCTGCCGACCGGCGGTTTCACGCGCAGCCGGTCGCGTGCCCGCACTGCGGCCCACAGATCAGTGCAACATTGCAGAGTGGCGCGAGGCTGGCGTCTGGCGCGGCCGCGCTGGAATGTGCCGTCGCCGCGTTACGTGCGGGTAAAATTGTCGCTATTAAAGGGCTGGGCGGTTTTCATCTGGCCTGCGATGCCACGCAGCAAAATGCGGTACTGCGGCTGCGCGAGCGTAAACAGCGGCCATCAAAACCGCTGGCAGTGATGGTGCCAGACATTGGCTGGCTGGGGCAATGCAGTGCAGAAGGCCCGCAATCTGTGCTGTGCGGGATACTGGGTTCTCCCGCTGCGCCCATCGTGCTGACAGCAAAATGCGCGATGTCTCCGCTATGTGAGGCAGTGGCACCAGAGCTTGATGAAATCGGGCTGATGCTGCCATTTACTCCGCTACATCATTTACTGATGCAGGCGTTTCAGACACCGCTGGTGATGACATCCGGTAATGCTAACGGCTGTGCACCGGTGCTGACCAATGAGGCGGCGCTGTTACAACTCGGCGGTATTGCCGATCTGTGGCTTCTGCATAACCGCGATATTGTCCAGCGCGCCGATGATTCACTGCTGCGAGTGACGCCACACGGCAATGAAATCCTGCGCCGTGCGCGCGGTTACGTGCCTGATGCCATCGTGCTGCCCGCCGGATTTGATAATCAACCGCCGCTGCTGGCGCTGGGCGGCGATCTCAAAAATACTTTCTGTCTGGTGCGCGGCAATCAGGCGATTCTCAGTGCTCATTTCGGATCGCTTACCCGCAGCGATATTGCCGGGCAGCAGCAGCAGGCGATTGCACATTTTCAGCAGCTGTATGACTGCACTCCAGCGGTTGTAGCCCGTGACGCGCATCCGGCTTACGTCAGCCATATGCAGGCGGAAAGCCCCGGAATACAGATAATCGACGTACTTCACCACCATGCCCATATCGCCGCCTGTCTGGCGGAACATCGCTGGCCGCTGCACGGCGGCAAGGTGATTGGACTGGCGCTCGACGGGCTGGGCTATGGCGTTGCTGACGATAAAACCGGGGCTTTGTGGGGCGGCGAATGTTTGCTGGTGGATTATCTGCACTGTGAACGCCTGGGCGGATTACCCGCCGTTGCGCTGCCCGGTGGCGACCGCGCTGCGCTTGAACCATGGCGTAATTTACTGGCGCAGTGGCAGGCGTTTGTGCCGGGATGGCAGACGCGCCCTGAGTCTCATGCGTTGCAGAATTATCCCTGGCTGCCGCTGTCCAGAGCCATTGCCGCCGGGATTAACTCGCCGCTGGCGTCTTCATGCGGGCGTTTATTTGATGCCGTTGCCGTCGCCCTCGGCTGTGCGCCCGCGCAGCTGACCTGGGAGGGGGAGGCGGCAAGCCGTCTGGAAGTGCTGGCGCAACGAGCATCGGGTATTTCGCATCCGGTCACGATGCCGCTGCAACATACCCCCTCAGGTACTTTCCTTGATTTAGCGACGTTCTGGCAGCAGTGGCTTGACTGGGATGCCGCGCCCGCCGCACGCGCTTTTGCTTTTCACGATGCGCTGGCGCAAGGCTTTGCCGCACTTGCCAGCTATCACGCTGAGAGGATGGGAACAGGTACCGTCGCGCTGGGCGGCGGCGTGCTGCACAACCGTCTGCTGCGCCAGCGGTTACGTCACTATTTAGCGCATCTTCACGTACTGATGCCGCAAAAAGTGCCTGCCGGAGACGGGGGCCTGGCGCTGGGTCAGGCGCTTGTCGCCTGCGCCCGTCTGCAATGTTCTGCTGCCTTACATTCTGCCACTTCTATTTCTTCAGGTTTTAACAACAAGGATTCTCATGATTAACCGCGATTTTTCCCACGTCCACGGGCGTACTTTCTGGCTGCTGCTCGGGCTGCTGGCTATCAATTTATTGGCCTGGGGCTGGGCACTGGCTGTTTTTCGCCATAATGCCGCACTGATGGCGGCTGCGTTGCTGGCTTACGGCTACGGGCTGCGTCATGCCGTCGATGCCGATCATATCGCCGCTATTGATAACGTCACCCGCAAGCTGATGCAGCAGGGGCAGCGTCCGGTGGCGGTCGGAGCATTTTTCTCCCTCGGGCATTCCAGTATTGTGGTGCTGGCCTGCGTGGCAATTGCTGCGACGTCGCTGGTGTTTGGCAACAAAATCGGCTGGTTGCATGACTATGGCAGCACCATTGGCACGCTGGTTTCCGCGCTGTTTCTGCTGATAATGGCGCTGCTGAATGCGCTGATCCTGCGTGATGTTTACCGCCGTTTTCAGAAGGTCAAGCAGGGCAAAAACTTTCCGGATACCGGAGACAACCATGCAATGCAGGGGGGCGTGATGAGCCGGTTATTCAGCTTCGCGTTTAATCTGGTGAATAAAAGCTGGCAGATGTATCTGGTAGGATTTTTGTTTGGGCTGGGTTTTGATACTGCCACCGAAATTGGCCTGCTGGGTATTTCTGCGGCGGGGGTGTCTTCCGGTATGTCGGTGTGGAGTATTCTGGTGTTTCCGGCATTGTTTGCCAGCGGTATGGCACTGGTCGATTCACTGGACAATTTTGTGATGGTTGGCGCGTACGGCTGGGCGTTTGATAAGCCGGTGCGCAAGCTCTATTACAACATGACTATTACTGCCACCAGCGTGGTGATTGCCCTGTTTATCGGCGGTCTTGAAGCGCTCGGGCTGATGGCCGGGAAACTGGATTTACACGGCGGGGTCTGGGCCATTGTTGAACGCCTGAATGAAAATATGGGCAGTGTCGGATACGCTGCCGTGGCGATTTTCGTGGTGTTCTGGGGCATTTCCGCCCTCAATTATCGTCGCAAAGGTTATGATAATCTGGCGATGTAATCTGCCCTGAATAAGGCGTTATTTGCCTGGTAAGTAATTTTAAGGGGCCGGTGATTAACGCTATCACGACCGGCAGCCGAAGATAATGCTGATGGCAGGCCAGCGCGCCTTAGTCTTACAGCCAGTGCTGAAAATTTTCTGTTTCGCTGGCTTCTCTTCCGTACGTTTTACCCGTTTTTCCGGTACATTATCGCTGCCTGTGAAACGGGATAACTTTCCCGACGCATTCAACACCGCATCACCTGCTAATCAGAATGTCACTATGGAAAGGGCGTAAGGAAATAAAAATGATAAAGCTAAAATATGGTATCGCACTCGGATTCGCACTCCTGGCGCAGAATGCGCTGGCCGCCGGTTTTGACTGTACGTTAACCGGCCTGAACGCCACCGAAAAAACCATCTGCGCAGATAGCTATCTTTCCGGCCTGGATAACGTGACTAACGGTTATTTCCTCAAAGCCATGGATAACAGCTACAGCGTGGGTTCGCTGGCAAGAGAACAACGAAAATGGCTGGCGGAGAGAAACCACTGCGCGGCCGATGCGGAATGCATTAAGCAACGTTATATCGAGCGTAATAAAACCCTGTCGCGCGTCGGGGAATATAAAAAAGTGAGCGAGGTATTTATTCGCCCCGGGGATAAGCTGGATAAACCCGTAGCCGCAGGCTTAAAGAATGATGCCGGATTTATCCTGTCTGAAGAGCCGTGGCGCGTCAGGCAGCTGATCTCCTCCGGCGATATTACCTCGCTGACCGCAGGCAGTACCGGACATTACCTTACCGTTCTGACGCATCGCGTGGTTAATAATGACCTGATTGTGTTTGTGGTGCTGTATGTGGAGCACGACGAGAAGAAAACCGCTTATCTGCTTAGTCTGAAAGAGTCAGAGGAACCGCGTGTGCAGGCGGGCTACGAGGGCTATAACCTGGAGCTTACGCTACAGGATAATAACAGCGCTCCTGAGGGGGATATTCGCTATACCGTGGCAGAATATCGTGGTTCCGGAGTCGACGTTAACAGTGAAAGTGCCTACGCCACCCCGCATGCTTTTGCGCTGAATGTTTCCGGCAAAGAGATTGGCAGCATCAAAGAGGTGAGCCTGCCAGCCAGCGGGGCTGAACAGCAGAAATGGGTAGGCTACTGCGGCAGCCAGGAGTGTAACAGCCGTTTAATCTCTCCGGATGGAAAGTGGCGGCTGGCCTCTGCGGATCGCAGCAACAATGAGATTGATGAAGGGATCTACTTCTTCCCGCACGATCGACCGGATGCCGGTGTAAATGTGTTCCTGCCGCAGGCTGATACCGCCAAAGGGCCAGATTACAGCTACAGCCGCAATTATGTCTGGGGGCGTGATGCGACATTCTATTTTGACAATGAAGGCGGCTATGCCTGTATCTGGAAAACCGATCTCGCTGATAAAACCACCAAACGTATTCTTCCTGTTGAGGCCTTCTTACGGCCGCACTACGTGCACTATCAGGGGGAAGATATGATTATCGCCTCTTACTCTTATTACAATGAGAGTGGCGACTATCATAGCGAAGAGATTTATCTCGCGAAAAAATAGTTTTCTTTTATAAAACCCTAAGTCGGTCATTATTCTTTAATGACACGCGATATGGCATATTCTGTCAGCTGACCGGTTGGAACCTTCATCAACCGGTTATGCTTTAAATCTTCCCCATGGCTGAATTATTTTACTTCAGATTATCACCTGTGACCTGACTCACAACCCCGTGACAAAGGTGAGTATGAGCAAAAAATAGGAACGCTTTCAACAAAGGCTGGAAAGCAGCCAGTTACATGCCAGATATACTCGCAGCTACGTTAATCTGAATGAGTGCATAATAATGAAAATCACAGAAATGACCTCTGAGAGTTATGTAAAGGTCAGCATTCGGGAAAAGATAGGTTATGGTTTTGGCGATCTGGCCTCAAATCTGTCATTTGGTTTTGTTTCCCTGTTTTTACTGTTTTTCTACACCAATATTTATGGTATTTCCGCCGTGCAGGCGAGTCTGATATTTGTTATTGCCCGAGTGATCGACGCGATATTTAATATCTTTATCGGCTACTTTATCGATAAAACACACACGCGTTACGGAAAGTTGCGACCTTATCTGTTGTTTGGCGCGGTTCCTTTGGGGATACTGACCGTTCTCTGTTTCAGCCCGCTGATGAGTGAGTTTAAATTTTACTACGCGCTGATCTCCTACACTATCTACTGCCTGGCCTACACCACGGTTAATACTCCCTATTCAGCGATGACCAATATGCTGACCCAGCATGAAGGCTCGCGCGCTTCCCTGTCGGTATATCGTTTTGTGCTGGCGATAGCCGGCTATCTGATTGTCTCTACCAGCGCCGACTGGCTGATTTCGCAATTTACCGACCAGAAAATGGGCTACGTATTTGCGGTTAGCTGCTTCAGTCTGCTGGCGACTTTTTTCTTCCTCGCCTGTTTCGGCATGACCAAAGAGCGGGTGGTGAGCCTGCCTGACCAGAAGCCGCCGACGCTGAAAGAGATGATTATCGCGGTGTCCGGCAACCTGCCGTTGATCAACCTCTCCGTGTTCACCGTGTTTTTCTATATCGCTTATACCCTGTGGATGGCGATCGCGATTTACTTCATTAAATACTCGATTGACGATGTGAACTTTACCGCTAAATTCTTCGCCATTCAGTCTGCTGCCTATGTAGCCGGCACGGTTATCTCTGAAAAACTCATCAATATGATGGGTAAGAAGAAAATGTTACAGCTGGGGCTGATGATTGGCATTGCTGGCGTGGTTTTCCAGTACTTCCTGGCTGGCGATAACATCTATCTGATTATGACCGGCGTGTGTCTGTTCAGCGTAACGCTGGGGATGGGTTTTGTCGCGATGTGGTCAATGATTGCCGACACCGTGGAGTTCGCTGAGTGGAAACACGGCGTGCGTACCGAAGGCGCAATTTACGGCTTCTTTAACTTCATCACTAAAATCGCCATGGCAATTGGCGGCGGTCTTGCCGGGCTGATGCTCGACTACTTTGACTACTCTTCCGAACAGATCAGCGCTGCTGCGTTAAACGGCATCAATATGATGATGACGCTGGTGCCTGGCCTGATGTTCGCGCTGGGAATGGTGTTTATCTTCTTCTATACGCTGGATGAGAAGAGCTACCGAAATATCATCAAAGACATTGAATTGCGCAAGCACAACGCGCTGTAACCTTTGCAGGTAAATAAGATGAAAAAAGATTTCCAGGCGATCATTGCCGCCATGACTGCGGAAGAGAAAGTTGCCCTGTTAAGCGGTAGCGGTCTGTGGCGTACCGCCAGCTTCCCGCGCCATGGCATTGAAGACATTATTATGACCGATGGTACCTATGGCGTGCGCTACAGTACCAGCCAGATTGAACAAGGGGAAAACTGGAACATTACCGATTTCCTCGAAGTGATTAGTCAGAGCGCGGGCGAGGTCGAGCAGGAGGAGCAGAAAGGTGGCTCCGAGGCGTTGTTCAGTAAATCAAAACCGGCCACCTGCTTTCCGAATGGCTCCACGCTGGCCTGTAGCTGGGACAGCGAGCTGGTGTATCAGATGGGTGAAGCGCTGGCGAAAGAGTGCCAGTCGATGGGCGTTGGGATCCTGCTCGGCCCGGGCATGAATATTCGCCGTACGCCTCTGGCTGGCCGGGGCTATGAATATTACTCCGAAGATCCGGTGGTCAGTGGGGATATAGCTGCCGCACTGATTAACGGTTTGCAGGACGGTGGCGTGGGGGCCAGCCTGAAACATTTTGCCGCCAACAACTCTGAGTTCCGTCGTACGGAGATGGATTCAGTGGTGGAAGAGCGCGCGCTGCGTGAAATATATCTGAGCGGCTTTAAGCGGGCGATCGACAAGTCCAATCCCTGGACGGTGATGTCCTCTTATAACCGCCTGAATGGTGTACAGACCTCACAGGATCGCTGGCTGCTGACGGAGGTGCTGCGCGATGAGTGGCACTATAAAGGGCTGGTGATGTCCGACTGGTACGGCATTAAAGATCGTCCTGCTTCACTGCTGGCGGGGAACGATCTTGCGATGCCTGAAACCCGGCGCGACAAGCAGGAGCTGCTTGAAGCCATTAAGCAGGGTGAGATTCCGCAGGCAATTCTCGATACGGCCTGTTTGCGTATGCTGACGCTGATCGACAAAGTGCAGCGCCACCGTAAACCAGAGACTCAGGTCAGCTACCCGCAGCATCACCAGCTGGCACAGCGGCTGGCCGCTGAGTCCATTGTGATGCTGAAAAATGAGGATAATCTGCTGCCGCTGCGGGCGGATAAGCAGCGCACCATCGCCGTGCTGGGTAAACCGGCGCAGGAGCCGGTAATTCAGGGTTCCGGCTGTGCCACTACCGTACCGTATACGCTCGATCGCCCGCTTGATGAGATCTTCGATGTGGCAGGCCAGGATTTCAATATCGAGTATGCCGTAGGTGCGCCACAGGATGACGCGACCGATCCCCAGGCGCTGGCGAAGGCTGTTGAGGTTGCTAAAAAAGCCGATGTTGCCGTGCTATTTGTCAGCACCGCTATTGGTGAAGACGGCGAAAATGGCGATCGCCAGGATCTGCATATTCTGCCGAGCCACGAAGCGCTGATCCGCGCTGTCGCCTGCGAGCAGCCTAACCTGGTGGTGGTACTGGCCAACAGCGATGCGGTAGTGATGCCGTGGCTGTCCGACTGTAAAGCGCTGCTGGAAACCTTCTTTGCCGGGCAGGGCATGGGTCGCGCGGTGGCGGATATTCTGTTCGGTCGCGCTAACCCCTGCGGCAAACTGACGGTAACGGTTCCCAATACGCTGGAGGAGACGCCCGCCTGGCTCAGTTACCCGGGTGAAAACCTGCGCCATCACTACAGCGAAGGGTTATTTGTCGGGTACCGCTATTACGATCGCCGAAAACTTACCCCTCAATTCCCGTTTGGTTTCGGTCTGAGCTATACCACCTTCAGCTATGCCAATCTGAAGGCATCGGCGACACAGCTGGAAGAGGGCGAGGCATTAAGCGTCAGCGTTGATGTGACTAACAGCGGTCAGGTCGCCGGGAAAGAGATCGTGCAGCTCTATCTCACCGCCCCCGCCGGAGAGTTGTTGCGTGAAGAGCTGGCACTGAAAGCCTTTACTAAAGTTGAGCTGGCAGCAGGCGAAACCAAAACGGTGACGCTGGTTGTCGACTGGCAGGACTTTGCCTGTTTCCATCCGGGGATGAGCCGGTGGGTGGTGGATTCCGGTGATTATCAGCTGCATGTGGCCCGTTCCTCACGAGATATTGCCCTCAGTACACAGATTGCCGTCCACGCGAAGCCATGGTATGTGCCGCTGAAAGCGGATAATTCATTGCAGCAGCTGATGAGTAATCCTCCGGCATTTGATCGTGTAGTGAAATTGTTGCTAAGTAAAAATAAGTTGCCTGAATCGCTGCTTAAAGAAAAACTAAGCGCTATGGCACCCGATCTGTTCTGCGGACTGTTTATTGCTCTGACGGAGTTCCTGGCTATTGATATTACCCGGCAGGAGTTAGAGAACGCACTGGAGGAACCTGATGAAGTCTAATTATCGCAGATCATCCGGGAGATATCGGGCTTTAAACTCAAGGAGATTACGCCGATGTTTCCATTTTCTGTCACGCAGCTGCCAAGGTTAAAATCCCGGCAGCAAACGGCAATAGCGATTCATGAAGGCAGCGGCTATGAGCTGATCTCTTTTGATGCGGAAAAGCTGAATGTTTTTGCTGCTGAGGTTTACTACTGTGAACCTCACTGGCATTCGGCTCCGGAGCTGGTCTGTATTTTGTCGGGCAATTTTTCAGTGACGCTGGGGCATGCTACCTCAGTGGTCAGCGCTGGAAGTATGCTGTATATCGACCCGGATGAAATCCACTCACTGGAGGCGCGTGCGCCGCACAGCCAGCTGCTGACCATTCAGTTCTCGCCCCATCTGTTTGATGAAACCCATCCTGCACCGCAGATAGATGATGCAATGATCGCCCGGCAGGGCGGTCATGCTCTCAATCAGCAAATCAGAAACAGCGTGATTGCTCTGCTTGAGCACCTGGTTTATGAGCACTCTTCGTTTAACCGTATCGCGCTGGTGTACCAGCTGCTGGGGTCGCTGGCGGCGGCGGAGAAGGATCAGGGCGATCGGCAGCTTATGACCATCAAAAAAAAGGATCAGCAGCTGATCAAACGCGCGATTGAATATATTAATCAGCATTTTGATGAGGAGCTGAGTTTAGCCACGGTGGCTGAAAGCGTGGACGTCAGCTATCACCATTTCTCACGTACTTTTAAAAAGATCAGCGGGTATAATTTTAAAGAATATCTGACCATGATCCGCATTAATAAAGCTAAAAGACTGCTAAAAGACACCAATATTCCTATTACGGATATTAGCTACACCTGCGGTTTTGGCGGGCATAAACAGCTGATTTTCGCCTTCAATAAGTATTGCCGTATGACTCCAACCGCGTTCAGAAAGAATTACCTTACGGCGATCCATTCCACTGCTGAAAAACCCGTGATGACCGATTTCCGCTGTCTGCCGTTGGATCAGCGGGTGATTGATTTTTTGCGGAACTTTAAGGAGATGGGGGCGTAGGTATTACGGGATGGAAATAAAAACGTCGGTGTCCATGGGGTGGTTAAATTAAAGGAATTACCGGTTATTCGATTAAGAATGCTGTAGGTATATTTAAAAAACATGCAATCGCTTATATATTATCTAAGCTCTGTCTGGATAATAGTGGTGCCCGGACTCGGACAAAAACGTCGGGAAAATTTTTGCATGGTGCTTCAGCGCCAGCCCCGGAGGGAGAAAACACAGCGGGGGCTTTCGCATATCATTCTATTCCATTTTTAATGTGATTTTTTCTTTTTATATTTAATTTTTCGTTGCATGTGAGGATTTTTGAATGAGTGTTTAATTATTTCAGGTATGGAATTTAATTTATATTAATGTGATGTGGATCACTTTTAGTATTAGACTTCCTCATTAAAAAATATTACTGTTCATTCTTTTTGAGAATGACAGGAGTCTCCACGATGCAAGCATCGGATTATTTAAGGATAAAATTACAGAGCAATCGGCAACTCTCTATCTATACTCAACATGGCTTTAATTCATTTGCACAAGCAACAAAAAACACCGTGTCTGATATTTATTCTGGCATAGAAAGGGCTAGTTGGTATACCTCTTGCTTAATACCTCGATATGGCGATGTTTGTAGTGAGTTGATAACAGAAGAAAAAAGAATGTCGCTTTCTATAGCATCTGTATTCAAGCATCATGATGTGATTCTGCATATGTTTGTGCTGTATTTTGAAATGCTTGAAAAAGACAGCGAGGATGGAAATAAAAATGGTAGTGTTCGAGGATTAGTTAAAGGCATTGCCGGTCATTCGGCTAAAACTGCTGTAGGTAGATCTACACGTCATGCAATCGCTTATGCATTATCTAAAGCTCTATCTGGATCAGCGATTGTTTCTAAAGTTGTTGCTGAAAGAATTGCTAGCAAATCACCTTATGTAGTGTTTGCCCTACAAGTTTTTGGTATAGATCAGAAAGCAGTATTAGCTGCTAGAAAATTGAAAGTTTTAGAACCCCGATATTTTGCAATATTGTATACAGCACAATTAGAAATGCTGTATTACTTTATTGAACCAATACTAGAAGAAGTTATCAAAAAAGTACAAATGAAAACCTATGAAACATTAGATGAGTTGTATGAGCAGGTGAGGGCGAAATTTAATGTTTAAGAGTTTACTATCACTATTTTTTTCTGATTTCCTCTTTCCTGTTGCTATCATTGGAAGTTGGTGCATTTGTGTGCTTTTCATTCCTTCTTATGGTGTTCTGTTTGGTTTCATATCTACCATCATATGGATCATGGTTTTTACTAAATTTACATCAAAATTTGATAAATACAAATAATACAAGGAGTTTTAATGTCTAATCCCGCTTATTTATGGCTCACTGATAAAAATAACTCTCCTGTCGTTGGAAGTTCTCTTGTTAGTGGTAGGGTTGGTGCGATCGAGTTAAAATCTTTCACACATAATATAAGTATTCCCACCGATAATCAGACTGGAAGACTCACCGGAACTCGTGTGCACAGTCCTATATTATTTCAAAAAGAATTTGATAGAGTAACCCCACTCCTTTATAAAGCTCTTAGTCAAGGAGATACACTGAAATCAGCAACAATCAAGATGTATCAGATTATTGATGCTGGTATAGAAAAGAGTATTTCAATATAATCTTAGGTAATGTGAAAATTACTTCTATTACTCCAGATCTTTACGCAGGTTCGATGACTGGAACGCACCTGGAATCGATTATGCTGCGTTATGAATCAATTACATGGAAACATGTGGATGGGAATATTCAATATAAGGATGAGTGGAACCATAGGGCTACCTACTAAGATCGTTGACTCTATATTTAACCCATAGATGGTAGAGCAGCAGGAAAGCGAATTTTCTACTGTTCTACCTTCGCTGATAAGCCCTACATTAAAAAATCTATTAACTTTCTTCAGCAAAAACGTCGGGAAAGTTTTTGCATGGTGCTTCAGCATCAGCCCCGGAGGGGCGAGTCTCATGGATGAGACGAGTAATCGAACGGAGTTCGATGGAGAGTCCGCGACTCAGAAAGCAAAAAACCCGCCACAGGCGGGTTTCTTTAAATAGTGGTGCCCGGACTCGGAATCGAACCAAGGACACGGGGATTTTCAATCCCCTGCTCTACCGACTGAGCTATCCGGGCAACGGGGCGCATTAAACCTTATGCCACTCTCAGCGTCAACGGCTTTATGGCGAAAAGTCGACTGATTGCACTCTTTTCCACCAGTCAGCGGCTGAAGTCTCACTTTTTGCCTGTTTTATCTCCTGTTACGTTTCCCTTTTACGCACTGATTTATGCCGGATGTTGCGCTTTATGTCCTTTAGAACCGGGTTGTTAAGGCTTATCGGGAAGTTGGCATAATGCTGTCATATTGTGCTGACAGGCGGCGTCTGACAGAGGGTTACTGGTCGCATATCATTGAGCTACCCTGTACCGCACCTGATGCTGATAATCTGGCTGTGACGGAGCTGTTTACCGAATCACCGTTATTTATCCAGCCTGCCGGGGGGTGAGTTGAGCAGGCAGCCGGGCATGCGATTGCCTGAACGGTAACTTTTACCTGTTTTACGCCTTTTACACCTTTTTTCACGGCTGGCTGCTGTTAATGGCAGATTGTATCGCCCATGGCTTACGTGGGGGCACCGCGCAGCAGCTTTGATACGCCTGGCGCAGAAGCTGATGCCGGGCTGGATGAAGCTAAACGCTGCGGATCGTAACCGGGTGTAATAAGCCAGTCAGCGGCGTGCGCTCTTAATTCAGAGAGGTTCATCTTAGCGACGGCAATTTTGCGGCAAGTTTTTTCTCATATCACAGGCTTTTCGCACGGCAAAACAGCATTGAACCCGTTTCTAAAAAATGCCATTATTGCGCAAATTTTGATGTCTTCGTCATCCCTGCTTATTGAGGTCGCCGCCATGAGAGGTTCACTGCTGTTCACCAGCATCTGTAACCCGCATCAGCTGATGTCGCGCTGCCGATCTTATTGCTGTCACACCTTATCGATAAATTCTCTCACCGTGCGGTGAGGTCTTTCTACGCTTAACTGTTGGCCATGCGTAAAAACAGATGCGATCTGATTTTACTGATGTCTATCGGTCTGAGCGGCACTTCATTGCTGACAGCCCCTGACACCCACTCATCCTTGACCGCCGGGCATTTGTGCTATGACACCATTGAAAATTGCAGCCAGCACCACCGTGGCAATCCATCTCCAGACCGGGCGCGAAGTCGTTACGCTGGATAACACAGACTTTACCGATGTGGCAGCGGTGGTTCTCTCCGTTTCTGACTCGCGCTCTGGTGTGCTGGCGCTGCTGCGTCATACGGGGTTTAATCTGCCGGTCTTTATCGCGCTGGATGATGCCTCACAGGCCGTTGACCTGCCTGAGGTTGAGGGGGTACTGACGGGGGATAGCAGCGATGCGTCGTTACTGGAAACCGCTGCCGCCGCCTATCAGGCTAATTTACTGCCGCCGTTTTTCCAGACCCTGACCAAATACGTGGCAATGGATAACACCACTTTTGCCTGCCCCGGTCATCAGGGCGGAGAGTTCTTTAAAAAACATCCGGCCGGGCGTCAGTTTTATGACTTCTTTGGTGAGAACGTCTTCCGCGCCGATATGTGTAACGCCGACGTAAAACTTGGCGATCTGCTGATCCACGAAGGTTCGGCTAAACATGCGCAGAAATTTGCGGCCAAAGTGTTTAACGCCGATAAAACCTATTTTGTGCTCAACGGCACCTCCAGCGCTAATAAAGTGGTCACCAATGCGTTGCTGACTCGTGGCGATCTGGTGTTGTTCGACCGAAATAATCATAAGTCGAATCATCACGGCGCGCTGATCCAGGCCGGAGCAACGCCGGTATATCTGGAGACCGCCCGCAACCCGTTTGGCTTTATTGGCGGTATTGATGCGCACTGTTTTGATGAGAACTATGTGCGCGATCTGATTAAGCAGGTGGCTCCGGATCGCGCCGGGGACGAGCGCCCGTTCCGCCTGGCGGTGATCCAGCTTGGCACCTACGATGGCACGGTATACAACGCGCGGAAGGTGCTCGACAGCATTGGCCACCTGTGTGACTACATCCTGTTTGATTCCGCCTGGGTTGGCTACGAGCAGTTTATTCCGGTGATGGAAGCCTGTTCGCCGCTGCTGCTGGATTTGCAGCCTTCCGATCCGGGTATTTTCGTCACCCAGTCTGTACATAAGCAGCAGGCCGGATTCTCGCAGACCTCGCAGATCCACAAGAAAGATAACCATATTCGCGGTCAGCAGCGTTTTTGCAGCCATAAACGGCTGAATAATGCTTTTATGCTGCATGCCTCTACCAGTCCGTTCTACCCGCTGTTTGCTGCGCTGGATATTAACGCCAAAATGCATCAGGGTGAGGCGGGCCGCCGCCTGTGGCATGAGTGCGTGGTGCTGGGAATTGACGCACGTAAGGCGATTCTGGCGCGCTGCGAGATGATTAAGCCGTTTATTCCTGACGAGGTTGACGGCAATCCCTGGCAGGATGCACCTACCGCCACCATCGCCAGCGATGCGCGCTATTTCAGCTTTGCACCGGGTGCGGCATGGCATGGTTTTGCGGGCTATGAGAAAGATCAGTATCTGGTTGATCCATGCAAGCTGCTGCTGACCACGCCGGGCATCGATGCTGCCAGCGGTAAATATGCCTCCTTCGGAATTCCTGCGACCATTCTGGCTAACTACCTGCGTGAAAATGGCGTAGTGCCGGAGAAGTGCGACCTCAACTCTATTCTGTTCCTGCTGACTCCGGCGGAGAGCATGGAGAAGATGGCGCGGCTGGTGGCGAAGCTGGCGCAGTTTGAACAGCACATTAAAGAAGATGCGCTGCTGCGCGATGTATTGCCCACCATCTACCGTAAAAACGCAGTGCGTTACGAAGGCTACACTTTGCGCCGCCTCTGTCAGGAGATGCACGACCTGTATGTCAGCCACGATGTGAAAGATCTGCAAAAGGCGATGTTCCGTCAGCAGAGTCTGCCAAAAATGGTGATGAACCCGCAGGATGCCAATATTGAGTTTATTCGCGGCAACGTCGAGCTGGTGCCTATTGCTCAGGCCGAAGGGCGTATTGCGGCTGAAGGTGCGCTGCCGTATCCACCGGGAGTTCTGTGTGTGGTGCCGGGGGAAGTCTGGGGCGGGGCGGTGCAGCAATATTTCCTCGCGCTGGAGGAGGGGATTAACCTGCTGCCGGGCTTCTCGCCGGAATTGCAGGGCGTATATGCCGAAGCCGATGAGCGGGGAGTTAAACGCTTGCAGGGGTATGTGCTGGTGTAATTAACACGCTGGAGAACCGGCCCCTTTTGTACGCAGGGGCCAGGTACTCAGTCAGGGATACAATCCCTAAGGCGTCAGTGCATCTTCCCGAGCCTGGCGCACAATCGCTTTGGCGATCCACTTACCAATATCCTGTAGCTCGTCGTTATCACAGCCCCAGATATCCTTCATCACCAGGAAAATCTCCGAACCATATACCAGTGACAGCGAGCGCACGACGCGATCCATCAGGTCTGGCGTCAGCTCTTTGTTGAGCGGCTCCACCACCTGAGTCAGCATCGCTTTACGATTTCCCCGCACCAGTTTCTCTTTCAACGGCACGGCATCAATTGACTGCGACTGCGCCCACTGTGTCAGCGACAGATGAAGCGCCGCCCGCAGCGTACCTTCATGTTGCAGCATACGCGGGAAGGCGAAACTCAGCAGTTCATCAATGCGTGCGTTGGCATCCTGTTTGGTGGGCTGCCAGTTTTTGATCGGGCTAAGTGTTTCAGCAACAATGGCTGAAACCAGCGCGCTCTGAGTCGGGAAGTAGCGATAGGCGGTAGCGCGAGACAGCTGTGCCTCCTGTGCAACTTCGGTGATTGATGGAAATGCCCCGCTATCAAACATTTTCATCGCAGTATCAATCAATAAGCGGCGCGTTCTGGCTCGTGTTGATGTTAAGCCCAAAACGCCAGCGGAATCCCTTTGCTCCACGATAACCTCATTTTCCGGTAAGACTTGTATTTCATTGGGCCGGTGTTGACGACAATGTCGCCTCCGGCATTGGCTGCCGGGGAGCAGCGTGCGCTTAGTCCCGGCGTTATAAGCGTAGTCAAAAACTCTACGAGACTCACATTTCATTCAATTGATTTATCATTCTTTAAGATGCTACTGTTACTGTCACTCAGTCAGTTATTTCTCGCCTCAAGATTATTTACGGCTTTATCCCAAGATTATCAAATCTTTATTAATCTAGATAACAGGTTAGCGTAACGTCAATGAAAAATCATAGTGGATCTGTCTACGTTGTCGCGACAGCGGATACTAAAGGAAGGGAACTGTTTTACGTGCGCGATCTCATTGCGCAAACAGGCCTGAATGTGGTAACGGTTGATCTGTCTACTCAACCACTTAGCAGCGCTTTTGCCGGAAATATCCCCGCCGCTATGGTGGCAGATTATCACCCGCAGGGGCGCGATTTTGTGTTCTGTGGCGATCGCGGTAAAGCGATTGGGGCGATGGCACAAGCTTTTGAGATTTTCCTTAGTCAGCGTGATGATATTGCAGGAATCATCGGGCTGGGGGGATCAGGCGGTACGGCACTTATCACTCCGGCGATGCAGGCGCTGCCGGTGGGTGTACCCAAACTGATGGTTTCAACTATGGCTTCCGGTGATATATCGGGATATATCGGTGCCAGCGATATCGCTATGCTCTATTCGGTAACCGATGTTGCCGGACTGAACCGGATTTCACGGCAGGTTCTTGGAAATGCTGCTCATCAGATTGCAGGAGCAGTGCATTTCCCGCTGCCTGCCGGAGTCTATGATAAACCTGCCATTGGCCTGACAATGTTTGGCGTCACCACCCCCTGCGTGGAAGCCGTCAGCGCTGCGCTGGAAGATGACTATGACTGCCTTGTATTCCATGCTACCGGCAGCGGCGGCAAGGCAATGGAGAAGCTGGCAGACAGTAATATGCTGGCTGGAATGCTCGATCTGACCACGACAGAAGTCTGCGATTTGCTATTTGACGGTGTGCTGGCCTGTGGTGACGATCGTTTTGATGCACTGGCCCGCAGCAAGCGCCCGTGCGTGCTATCCTGCGGCGCGCTGGATATGGTGAACTTTGGTCATCCCGCCAGCGTGCCGGAAAAATACGCCTCACGCCTGTTCTACCATCACAACTCTCAGGTGACGCTGATGCGCACCACTGTGGAAGAAAATGTGAAGATGGCGCGCTGGATTGCTGAGAAACTGAATCGCTGTGAGGGTGAGATACGTTTCCTGATCCCTGAAGGGGGCTTTTCAGCGCTGGATGCGGTGGGCCAGCCGTTTTGGTCACCGGAGGCCGATCAGGCGTTTATCTCCACCCTGGAGACATACTGTACACAGACCGAGCGGCGCCAGATTATCCGTCTGCCGTGGAATATCAATGACCCGCAGTTCGCCGCTGAAGCCGTCGCTCAATTTCGTCAAATTATGCCGCAAGGAAGATAACCATGCCCGCTTTTACCCGTCAGCAGCTGCTGACTAAATTCAGAGAGATGATTGCCCGTCGTGAACCGATTATCGGCGGTGGTGCAGGCACCGGGCTGTCGGCCAAATGTGAAGAGGCTGGCGGTATCGATCTGATCGTGATCTACAATTCCGGGCGCTATCGCATGGCCGGACGCGGTTCCCTTGCCGGGCTGCTGGCTTACGGTAATGCCAATGAGATCGTGGTCGATATGGCTAAAGAAGTGCTGCCGGTAGTGAAGAATACTCCGGTACTGGCCGGTGTGAATGGCACCGATCCTTTCTGCAATTTCGATAAGTTTCTTGATGACCTTAAGGCACTCGGCTTTTCCGGTGTGCAGAACTTCCCGACCGTCGGGCTGATTGACGGTAACTTCCGCGCCAACCTTGAAGAGACCGGCATGGGTTACGGGCTGGAAGTGGAGATGATCGCACTGGCGCATCAGAAAGAGATGCTGACCACGCCGTATGTCTTCAGCGCGGCAGATGCGCAGGCAATGACTGCCGCCGGTGCCGATATTATTGTGCCCCATATGGGGCTGACCACCGGTGGGAATATCGGTGCGTCGACCGCCTTGCAGCTGAAAGACTGTGTTCCTCTGGTTAATGAATGGGCCGCCGCGGCGAAAGCGGTACGCGAAGACGTCATTGTGCTGTGTCACGGTGGGCCGATCTCCAGCCCGCAAGATGCACAGTACATTATGGATAATTGTCCGCAGTGCGATGGGTTCTATGGCGCAAGCTCAATGGAACGCCTGCCTACGGAAGTTGCTCTGACTGAAACGACCCGTCAGTTCAAGAATATCAGCCGCTAATCTCTCTTCACCTGTTTCTTCACTTCGTGTCCCCGGCCACTACACAGATAAGTGGCCGGGGTTTGCACGTCAGCAAGTACGGCTGTTTCGGTGGTAGAGATGATCAGTAGCGGTGGTAGCTCTTCTGCGCGTTGTTCACTTTATACAGGTAACGGCGTGACTCCGCAGACGGATGGCTGGTAGTCAGCTTCTGGTACACTTCAGCAGGCGATAAATTGTTAATCGCGCTGAAGGCGCGGTCTTTATCGCTGGAGAACACCCGCAGTACGCTGCCCGCACCACCGTTATAAGCGGTGATCACCGCATAACGGCGTGAGGTCGGGTTGCTGATACCGGACAGATAGCTACCCTGCAACAGTGATAAATAAGCTGTACCGGCGTCGATATTGTTTTCCGGATCCAGCAGATAGCTGCGGCTTGGTTTGCCCCATTTACCCTTCATGCGGAATACATCCACTCCGGCAGTATGCTGCACTACCTGCATCAGACCCAGAGCATCAGAATGGCTGACTGCATATGGGTTGAAGCTGGATTCGATTTGCATAATTGCCAGGATCAGCGACTGATCGACGCCGTAGCGTTCAGCGGCTTTGCGTACCATTGGCAGATATCGGTGCGCACGTTTATCGAGGTGGTTTGGCACCATCGGAATGGTGACCGACCAGATCACATGCAGGCCGGAATTTCGGCGCTGGAGCTTATTCTGGATCAGGTAGTCAGCAAAGCTGGCGGCTCGCCCCTGCCAGCGGATAGGCTGGCCGGTATTATCCAGCACCTGGCCGTAAAGCAGTGGCTCTTTACTGATCTGAATATCTTTGGCGTCAGAATAGAGATCGGCATTACCCGGATCTTCCCCGATCAATAAAGTAGTGATAATCGCCTGACGCAGGCTGGCCGTCGGATCGGTACCGGCAATGGTCTCAATGGTGATGCTACCGGCATCGAAGTTAATGTGGCTGCGCGTATAGTATTGATCGCTATATTTTACATAGTCTTTTGGGCCAGCGATCAGGACTTCATTCATTCCCCAGATATTTTCGATGTTGTGGGCAAACTGTCCCATCAAAATATCAAAACCGTTGGTGTCTTTAATCCAGTCTTCATTAGAGGCGTTATGTTTCTTGCCTGAGCAGGAAACCAGCAGTGGCGCAATAATCAGCAAACTTATTAGTTTTTTCTTCATTTTCTCGTGCATCGCCCACAATTTGAGAGGGCCTCATCAGAGAGGCCCTGCGACTTATTCTTCCGGCGGGGTATAACCTTCAATATGAACATCGTGCCCTTCGAAGAGAAACTTAATCATCTCTTGTTCCAGCAGCTTACGGTCATCGGGGTTCATCATGCTGAGTTTCTTTTCGTTGATCAGCATGGTTTGTTTCGCCATCCATTTTGACCATGCTTCTTTTGAAATCTCGTTATAAATGCGCTTGCCTGTATCCCCAGGATATAGCTGGAAATCCTGCCCTTCGGCTTCACGTTGCAGGAACGTACAAAAAATGGTTCGGCTCATTACTCTTCCTCTTCTGTTACACGAACACTCAACGCTATCTGTTGTGGCTGGCGTAACTGCTGTAGCAGGCGCTCTACCGGCGCGGCCAGCCCCACGGCGGGCGGCTGCGCTAAGTTATACCAGAGACCTGGCACATCATCCATTGCCGCACGGGCAGAAGGCAGCTCAAGCCACATTGGTACAATATCCAGGTGGAAGTGACTGAAGGTATGGCGGAAGGCGATCATCTGTTGCAGTTTACTGTCGTCCACGCCGCGCTGCCGGAGCGCCTGACGCAGTTCTGACTCATCACCATACTGTGGGAAACAGAATAATCCGCCCCACAGCCCTACAGGCGGACGCTGTTCCAGCCAAACATCCTGGCCCTGCTGCATCAGTAACAGGTAGCCGGTGCGTTCAGGAATAGTCTGTTTCGGTTTCTTCCCCGGGTACTGCGCCCAGCTGTCGTGAGCACGGGCAATACAGCCAGGATTGAGCGGACAAATCTCACATTTGGGTTTCGAGCGGGTACACACCATCGCGCCGAGATCCATCATCGCCTGGTTGAACTGGCTGACGCCCTCCGCTGGGGTGACTTCTTCGCTGATTTTCCACAGCCGCTTCTCCACCTCTTTCTTCCCCGGCCAGCCCTCAACCGCGTAGCAGCGAGCCAGAACACGTTTGACGTTACCATCAAGGATCGGGAAATGTTTACCCAAAGCCAGCGAGAGGATCGCCCCGGCGGTGGAGCGTCCGACGCCGGGCAGGGCCTCGACTTCTTCTATGGTTTGTGGAAAGACGCCGCCGTGTTTTTCTACCACGGTTATCGCCGCTTTATGCAGATTACGCGCCCGTGCGTAATAGCCGAGGCCGGTCCACAGGTGCAGCACTTCATCAAGCGGTGCCGCCGCCAGATCGCTAATGCCAGGAAAGCGCGCCATAAAGCGTTCAAAATAGGGAATAACGGTAGCGACCTGCGTCTGTTGCAGCATCACCTCCGAAAGCCAGACTTTGTAAGGTGTTTTCTCCAGCTGCCACGGCAGGGTTTTACGCCCATAGCGCTGATACCATTCCAGTACCTGATGCGAAAACTGCGCTGCCTGCATGATGTGAATCCCCGTTGCTTCATTGCGAAAACCAGGCAGGGATTCCAGCACAGAGATTAAGGAGTGTAAACCGGATATTGGCGCTATTTGATTAACAGCTGTGAGAGACTATGCTCTCTGCGGATAGTCATCAGCTGCTATCGCCCCAGGAAGCAGCGCAGGCGTCCCGGTATCAGGGCGGTCTTTATGTTTTCTCGTCCTGAAGGCATAATGCCCGCTTTCTTCAGTGCACAGCCGCAGGCAGAACCATGAAAAACGATGTTATCTCACCGGAATTTGACGAAAATGGCCGCGCTATGCGCCGGATCCGCAGCTTTGTGCGTCGCCAGGGCCGCCTGACCAAAGGTCAGCAGCAGGCGCTGGATACGCTGTGGCCGGTAATGGGCGTTGAGTATCAGCCTGAACCGGTCGATTTAACCGCTCTGTTTGGCCGTGACGCGCCGCTGGTGCTGGAGATTGGTTTTGGTATGGGCGCTTCGCTGGTAGCGATGGCGGCCAGTAATCCACACCAGAACTTCCTTGGAATTGAAGTTCACTCTCCGGGAGTCGGTGCCTGCCTGGCGACGGCGGAGGAAGCAGGCGTCAGCAATCTGCGCGTGATGTGTCATGATGCGGTCGAAGTGCTGAATCTGATGATCCCTGACAACTCGCTGAGTATGGTGCAGCTGTTCTTCCCGGATCCATGGCATAAAGCCCGTCATAACAAGCGCCGTATCGTGCAGGTTCCTTTTGCTGAGTTGGTATTAAGCAAGCTGAAGCTGGGCGGCGTATTCCATATGGCGACCGACTGGGAGGCCTATGCCGGGCATATGCTGGAAGTCATGAGCAGTATCGACGGATATCAAAACCAGTCGCAGGAAGGTAACTGGGTGCCGCGCCCTGAATCGCGGCCATTAACGAAATTTGAGCAGCGTGGTCAGCGTCTTGGCCACGGTGTATGGGATCTGATGTTTGAGAGGGTTAAATAATGGCTACACAACGCAGTCGTCGTCTTCGTAAGAAAATGCACATTGATGAGTTTCAGGAGTTAGGCTTCTCCGTGGGCTTTACCTTCCCGGAAGGCACCAGCGAAGAAACTATCGACAGCACCGTTGATGCGCTGATCAATGAAGTGATCGCGCCTAACGGCCTGGCCTTTGACGGCAGCGGTTATTTGCAGTGGGAAGGTCTTATCTGCCTGCAAAAAATCGGCAAATGCACCGACGAACATCGTCAGCTGGTGGGTGACTGGCTGAAGGCCCGTAAACTGAACGACGTGAAAGTGACCGAACTTTTTGACGTCTGGTGGGACTAAGAGTTAACGGGCAGACCGAATAAACGGGCAGACCGAACTTAGTGTCTGCTCCTGCACGTAAGGGGGCGACCATTTTTCTGGTCGCCCCTTTTTCATATCAAGGAGACGATTTATGCGTAAAGCGCTTTTTAGTGGAGCATTGCTGTTGCTGGCTGCGGGCCAGGCTCAGGCGGATTACCAGTGCAGCGTTAATCCTCAGGACGATATCATTATCAACCCGATGCAGGTGCAGGTGGTCGGTGCCAGCGGCAATCTGACGATCTCTCCGGTAGGTGATGTTCAGCGTAACGGTAAAGTGGCAAATATTGATGAGGCCACCCGTCAGAAAGCTATCGACTATCAGGCTGCGCTGCGTCGTGATTTACCCTGGATTGATAGCGGTGCCAAACAGCGCCTGGAAAAAGGGCGTGTGGCTCTGGATCGGGTGATCGTGCAGAAGCTGGGCGAGAACAGCAATGTACGTCAGCGCCTGACTACGCTGGACGGACAGCTGAAACAGCAGATGAACCGTATTATTGAGCAGCGTAGCGATGGCCTGACCTTCCACCATAAGGCGGTTGAGCAGGTGCGTCAGGACGGTGAACGTCTGGTGCAGAGCGCGATGGGCGGCGTGGTGCAGGACAGCCTGAACGAGATGGGCAGCAAGCAGGCAGGTAACGGAGATAACCCGTTGCAGGCCATTATGGGCAACCTGGGGGGCTTACAGCAGGCGATTCAAGCCGAATGGAGCAATCAGGAGCAGGATTTCCAGAACTTCGGCCATGAAGTCTGTAATCGTGTGACCACCCTGGAAGGGCAGCGTAAGGCATTGATTGCCGGGTTAAAATAAGCTTTTTATGTCGGACGAGGTGCGCCTCGCTCCGGCGTATAGCTTCCAGCACCATCACGCAGGGGTCAGGCGTGTGCCTGACCCGCACAGGGTTACTCCGTTAAAAACAGCTCCAGCAGCGAATTCAGGAACAGCTTCCCCTTCTCCGTAATCTGCCACTCTTCTGCGGTTTCCGTCAGATATCCTTTTGCTATGGCTTCGTCGATCTGCGCACGAATAGTGCTTTCCGCCAGTCCGGTATAGCGCGTGTACTCCTCGCGCGGTGCCGCTTCCAGCAGACGAAAACGGTTCATAAAGAATTCAAACGGTTTCTCGCTATCCGCCACTTCATAACGCTTATCCAGATACTTCCCGGCCATAAAACCACGCGGATGTTTGGTCTTGGTGGTACGGATAATAGTGCCGTCCGGCTGGGTCAGTTTGCCGTGTGCCCCGCAGCCAATACCGAGGTAATCACCAAAGCGCCAGTAATTGAGGTTGTGCTCACAGCGATAGCCTGGTTTGGCATAGGCGGATGTCTCATACTGCTGATAACCCGCAGCGTTCAACAGGGCATGGCCCTGCTCGAAAATATCCCACAGATCATCTTCATCAGGCAGACGCGGCGGCCGTGAGGCAAACAGCGTGTTCGGCTCGATAGTCAGCTGATACCAGGAGAGATGCGGTGGATTAAGGGCAATCGCCTGGCGCAAATCGTCCAGCGCCTCTTCCAGCGACTGATCCGGCAGGCCATGCATCAGGTCGAGGTTAAAACTGCGTAATCCGAGATTCTCAGCCAGCTGCGCTGCGCGCTTTGCCTCCTCCGGCCCGTGAATGCGCCCCAGACGCTCCAGCTTGGCCGCACTGAAACTCTGTACACCAATGGAGATACGGTTAATACCGGCGCGCTGGTAGCCGCTGAAGCGCTCTGCTTCCACCGCACCCGGATTGGCTTCCATGGTAATCTCAGCGGTTGCAGAGAGCGGCAGGCGTGCGCGAACGCCATCGAGCAGCATCTGCATGGCTTCACTGCTTAACAGGCTCGGCGTGCCCCCGCCGATAAACAGGGTGCTGACTTCGCGGCCTGAGGTTAACGGCAGGTCAATATCCAGATCGTTCAACAGGTGCTGCACATACTCTTCGTGCGGAACTTCACCTTTTAATGCGTGGGAATTGAAATCGCAGTACGGGCACTTCTGTACACACCACGGAATATGGATATACAGACTGAGCGGCGGAAGGTTACCCATGTTTCATGGCACTCAACAGCAGTTCCAGCGCCTGCCCGCGATGTGAAACCGCGAGTTTTTCCGCTTTGCTCAACTCTGCGGCGGTCTTACCCAACGCAGGAACGAAGAAGATCGGATCGTAGCCAAAGCCGCCTGCGCCTGACGCGCTGCGGGTAATTTCACCTGCCCAGCTGCCGTGGAACACCAGCGGCGTTGGGTCTTCAGCATGGCGCAGATAGACCAGCACACAGTGAAACTGTGCCTGGCGCTTTCCATCCGGCACCGATTCCAGCGCCGTCAGCAGTTTTTCCAGATTCTGCTGGTCGCTGGCATCCAGGCCTGCATAGCGCGCCGAATAGATCCCCGGCGCACCGCCGAGTGCATCCACCGCCAGCCCGGAGTCATCGGCAATCGCAGGTAATCCGGTGATCGCCGCAGCATGGCGCGCCTTAAGAATGGCATTCTCAATAAATGTCAGACCGGTCTCTTCGGCAGACTCCACGCCCAGTTCCGTCTGCGCTACGATATCCAGCCCAAACGCGGCCAACAGGTCAGCCAGTTCACGAACCTTTCCGGGGTTGCCGGTGGCGAGTACAACTTTTTGCATAGTAGATCCAAAAATATTATTAACTTATAACGTCTTAACCGAGAATTCTGCCCTACAGGAAGGCGGCAACTGAGCGAATCCCCGGGAGCTTACTGAAGTAAGTGACCGGGGTTCGTGAGGGCAGCCAGCGCACCTGTAGGGTAAAAGACGACAGTTAAAATTGGGCCCAGCCGGGGATGTACTCGAGTCCCAGGAAATTCAGCATATACAGTATTAAAATCACCGCCATCGCTGAGAAGTCGATACCGCCCATTGCCGGAATAATACGGCGTACTGGTGCCATTAACGGCTCAGTTAGCTGAATCAGCACGTAATCAACCGGGTTACGCCCCTGGCTGACCCAGCTCATCAGTGAACGCACAATAATCACCCAGAACACCAGCATACCCGCCGCTTTCACCAGAATCACCAGACCCAGGTAAAGGAAAAGCGGATCCGCTACGTACAGATTCAGCATCACCGGCCCCAGCAGCACGCTGACGATATAGGCGATCAGCAAAGAGGCGGTATCCAGCGGCCCGATGGACGGAATAATGCGCCGTACAGGTTTCACGATGGGCTGGGTGATTTTCACCACAAACTGCGAAAACGGGTTGTAGAAGTCACATCGTGCCCACTGCATCCAGACGCGCAGTAACAACACTTTGATGTAAATCGCGATCACCGTTGTTACCAGAAAGATCAACGCTAGCATGAGGTTCCTCAGTTGTTGTGATGAGCGGCGGCGTTACCGTAGTCGCGCGCGCCGAAAATTGCGGTGCCGATGCGCACCATGGTACTGCCTGCCGCGATTGCGGCGTCCATATCGTCACTCATTCCCAGCGAAAGCGTATCCACGCCGGGATAATTCTGTTGCAGCTGCTTTAACGCTGCCGCCATCCGCTGACACACCGCCAGCTGGCGTGCGTAGTCGGTTTCCGGTGCCGGGATCGCCATCAGCCCGCGCAGTGTCAGGCGTGGCATTTCAGCAATCTGCTGTGCCAGCGCGGGCAGATCGGCCAGCGCAATGCCGGACTTGCTCTGCTCATCGCTGATGTTTATCTGAATCAGCACGTTAAGCGGAGGCAGGGCATCAGGGCGCTGATCGTTGAGGCGGCTGGCAATGCGCAGACGGTCAACGGTATGGCACCAGTCAAAATGCTCTGCAACCAGACGGCTTTTGTTAGATTGCAGCGGGCCGATAAAGTGCCAGGTCAGGGCAGGATTTGCCAGCAGCTGGATTTTATCTACACCTTCCTGCACGTAGTTTTCGCCAAAACTGCGCTGTCCGGCAGCCACCGCTTCTTCGACCGCGCTCGCAGGTTTGGTTTTGCTCACTGCAAGCAGCTCAATCTCTTTTGGATCGCGTCCGCACTGTGCCGCCGCCGCTGAGATACGCTGGTGGACTTGCTGTAAGTTGTGCTCAATCGAAGTCATAGTCAGGGAATTATTATGGATATTGAGGAAATTGTGGCCCTTAGTGTAAAGCATAATGCCGGAGATCTGCACCTTTGCAGTGGTCATTCGCCTTTCTTGCGCTGTAATGGACATCTGACACCCGTTAAAGATGAGCCGGTAATATCAAATGAGTGGCTGGAAAGCTTTGCTGTACGCTGGCTGAGTGTTACTCAGCATCAGGAGCTGGCACAGCACGGACAGGTAGACTTTGCGCTGACAATGCCTGATGGCGTTCGCCTGCGCGCCAATCTTTTCCGCCAGCGTCACGGTCTGTCGCTGGCGCTGCGTATCATCGCCAGCAGCTGCCCGGCAATGGAATCTCTGCATCTGCCCGCGATGGCCCATTCGCTGCTGAACCGCAATGAGGGGCTGATCCTGATTACCGGCGCTACCGGCAGCGGCAAGTCCACTACGCTGGCTGCGATGGTGGGGGAGATGAACCAGCAGCAGCAGCGCCATATTCTGACGCTGGAAGACCCGGTGGAATATCTGCATTACAGCGCCCAGTCGCTAATCCAGCAGCGAGAGAAGGGGCTGCACTTCAGCTGTTTTGGTTCAGGGCTGCGTGCGGCGCTGCGGGAAGACCCTGATGTGATATTGCTGGGAGAGCTGCGCGATGCAGAGACGATTCAGCTGGCGCTGACTGCTGCGGAAACCGGCCATCTGGTACTGGCTACGCTGCATACGCGCGGTGCCGCGCAGGCGGTGGAACGGCTGGTGGATGTCTTTCCCGGCACAGAAAAGAGTCTGGTACGCAGCCAGCTGGCGGGGAGCCTGGCGGCGGTGATCGCCCAGCGTCTGGTATCGGCTAAAGCGGGCAGAGTGGCACTGTTCGAGGTGCTGGTTAACAGCCCGGCGGTGGCTAATTTGATTCGCGAGGGGAAAACCCATCAGCTACCGGCCCTGTTGCAGACGGGCAGCCAGCTGGGAATGCAAACATTTGAACAGAGCATGGCAGAACGGCAAAAGATGGGGCTGTTGAGTTAATTGATTTAACCCGTTTGATGCAGTGCCGGTATCCCATGGCCATGCACGAACGACTCAACCCAGGGATGATTTTTTGCGTAGGGGTCAGGCACGAACGACTCAACCCAGGGATGATTTTTTTGCGTAGCGGTCAGGCACGTACGACTCAACCCAGGGATGAATTTTTTTCGCAGGGGTCAGGCACGCACGACTCAGCCCAGGGATGATCTTCTTGCGTAGGGGTCAGGCATGCCTGACCCGATCATGCCGGTGTCGTCAGGAATAATGATTCTCGAACCAGCTTTCCAGAATAATCACCGCAGAGAGTGAATCAACGCTGCCTTTACTGAGGGCACGAAAGCCCCCGCGCTCAAACAGCTCTGCGCGCGCCTCGACGGTGCTCAGACGTTCATCATGCAGCTCAATCTGTACCCCAAAACGGCCATGCAGACGATTGGCGAACTTGCGCGCCCGCACGGTCAGCGGCTGCTCGGTACCATCCATGTTCAGCGGCAGCCCTACCACCACGCGATCCGGCTCCCACTCTTTCAACAGGGCCTCAATCTTATTCCAGTCCGGTACGCCATCCTGCGCTTTTAACGCCGTTAATGGACGGGCAGTTCCGGTCAGCTGCTGGCCGATGGCGACCCCAATACTCTTGGTTCCATAATCAAATGACAGCATCGTCATATTACTCATCAGGCATGCCCTGCTTCACTGGCGATATTATGGATATCCACGCCGATGCTCTTCGCCGCTTCGCGCCAGCGCTCGGCAATCGGGGTATGGAACAGGATATTGCTGTTGGCTGAGGTGGTCAGCCAGGCGTTTTCCAGCAGCTCGCTTTCCAGCTGGTCTTTCTCCCAGGCACAGTAGCCTAACGCCACCAATACCTGATCGGGCTGTTCCGGAGTTCCCAGCGTTTCCAGAACGTCACGGGAGGTGGTGATCACCGTGTTATCAGATACGCGAATACTCGAGGCAAATGTGCGCTGCGCGGAATGCAGAATAAAACCACGATCTTCAGCCAGAGGGCCTCCTGAAAATACAGGTTTATCCAGCCTTGCATCGGGTTCATGTGCCGTTGAGGAAATTTTCAGCTTGGTGAGAATGCCGTCAACCGTCAGGTTTTCCATCGGTTTATTAACGATCAGCCCCATCGCACCATCAATATTGTGTTCGCAAATATAGACCACTGAACGTTTGAACAGCGGGTCTTGTAGCGTTGGCATGGCAATCAAAAAGTGATGCTGTAAATTCATTCTTAGTGTTCTGTAGTCTGGTTAACGCCCGTAGCGGGTAGCTACCGGCGTTAATGGGTGAGCGGGGGGCAGTCCGGCCCCGCCGCAACAATCAGCCCAGGCGTTTTTCGATCGCATCCATCAGCATACCGGTGATAGAAATCGGGAATGCGGCTTCGATCTCACGAACGCAGGTAGGACTGGTCACATTAATCTCGGTGAGCTTGTCACCGATAATATCCAGCCCGACAAAGATCAGTCCTTTTTCTTTCAGGATCGGGCCAACACGGCGGGCAATTTCCCAGTCACTTTCAGTCAGTGGGCGAGCTTCGCCTCGACCGCCAGCAGCCAGGTTACCACGAGTTTCGCCGGATTTTGGAATACGTGCCAGGCAGTAAGGCACCGGCTCGCCGTCAACAACCAGTACACGCTTATCGCCTTCTTTAATCGCTGGCAAATAATTCTGCGCCATGCAGTAGAAGCTGCCGTGTTCGGTCAGGGTTTCGATAATCACCGACAGGTTCGGATCTTCCTTTTTAATGCGGAAGATCGATGCACCGCCCATGCCATCCAGCGGCTTGAGGATAATATCGCCGTGCTCCTGCCAAAACTCGCGGATCTGGCTGGCATTGCGCGTTACCAGGGTATCCGGGGTCAGTTCGGCAAACCATGCGGTGAAAAGCTTTTCATTACAGTCACGCAGGCTCTGCGGCTTGTTGACGATCAGCGTGCCTTTCTCTTCAGCGCGTTCAAGGATGTAAGTAGCGTAGATAAACTCGGTGTCGAAAGGGGGATCCTTACGCATCAGTACCACGTTCAGATCTGACAGCGCAATATCCTGCTCGCTGCCGAATTCGAACCATTTATCATAGTTCTGCTCCACGTTGAGCAGGCGGGTGCGGGCACGGCCTTCACCACCACGCAGATAGAGATCGTTCATCTCCATATAGTGGATTTCGTAACCACGGCGCTGCGCTTCCAGCAGCATAGCGAAGCTGGTGTCTTTTTTAATATTGATGGAAGTAATTGGATCCATCACGATGCCAAGCTTAATCATTCTTTTCTCCACTAAGAGCTGTCTTACTTGCCTTTTTGCATGCAGGCCGTGCTCAGACCCTGTGTACATTCTGTACGGAGGGTGATGCACGCTGGCTGTGTATCCAGACTGCCTGCGACGAATACGCTCTAGTCAATTTTGTAGTTTTATCCTACGTCACCAAAACGTACCTGCAATGCGGTAATTGCCGTAAGTGCAGTCGTTTCGGTACGCAGTACGCGTGGCCCCAGCAAAATATCGGTGAATCCATACTGTGCCGTCATGCTGATTTCATCGGACGTCAGCCCACCTTCCGGGCCAATCAACAGCCGTACGCGCTCAACCGGCAGCGGCAGCGTGTTGATGCTGTGTTCAGCGCGGGGATGAAGATTTAATCTTAACCCGTGATCGTGCTCTGCACACCAGGCGTCAAGTGCCATTGCCGGGCGCACTTCCGGTATGGTGTTACGCCCGCACTGTTCGCAGGCGGCAATGGCGATTTTTTGCCACTGTTGAATTTTTTTCGCCAGACGTTCTGCATCCAGCTTTACGCCGCAGCGCTCAGAAAACAAGGGGGTAATCACATTTACTCCCAGTTCGACGGCTTTCTGGATAGTAAATTCCATCTTTTCACCGCGTGACATCACCTGACCCAGATGCAGATGAAGGGGGGACTCACGGCTATCGGCGCGGGTTTCCGTGATTTTGACGCGCACATTTTTTTTATCAGCCTGAATAATTTCTGCTGCAAAAGTCAGATTTGTGCCATCGAACAATTCCAGGGCCTGGCCCGGTACCATGCGCAACACGCGGCCAACATGGTTGGCGGCTTCATCGCTCAGGGCGGTCTCGCTACCTGTCTCTAACGATTCAGGGTGGTAAATGCGGGGTATACGCATGGAAATCCTGTCAAAATTAATGCATAAGTGCTGTGCAGTGTAGGTCAGTGATTTTACCGCTGGCAAGCTTGTAGTACGTAAGGGTTATGATTCCCCTGCACGCGGGCAATACGGCGGTCGCGTTCGCACTCCCAGGGGGTGGCCGGGTAGAGCTTATCCCATGCGGTCATCAGCTGGGTCTGCTGCTTCGACATTTGCAGCTGATACTGGTCACGCATATAAAACCAGGTGCGGGCAATAGCGCCACGGGCGCGCGCCGGTGGTTCAGCCAGTTTATTTTTAAAATCAATTTTCATTGCGCACTGGCCGTACTGCGATTCACCGCCGTTCCACTGACTGTACATAAAGTTGCCGCGATCGCCATTCACCTCACCGATTGACGGTTGCAGGTTGTGCAGGTCGGTCTCCATACGGCGATAACCTGCGTCTTTGGCGCAGCTCTTACGACCGCCGTCCTGCCAGCACTGACGCTGATGGCCGAAGCTCCAGGCCGGAACCACATGTTCCCACTCAATACGGTTGGCACGGTTGGCGTTTTTGCGCACCTTGTAGCCGCATGAGGCGAGGTCAGGCACGCCTTTTTTCCCCTGCCACTGGATTTTACAGCCGCAGTAAAACGTACCAGGGGCACCGTCGTTGATCTGCGCAGCGTAGGCTTTCGCCTGGCTGAAACTGTTCTGGCGATAGTTATCCAGATTGAGGGCGTGGGAGTAAAAAGCAGGTAACAGCAGGGCAAAGGCAACGGTGGCCAAAATTTTGCGAGACATATTCCAGTAAATCTGTAATCCGTGAAAGAGGCCTGGCAGAGTAACAGATATATGTCGTATTTCGAATCAATGACAAAGACAGACATCTTAAATCGTATTTTATTCGAACAGTTCAGTTGTTTTTAGGATTTCTGGAAGTTTCCGGCTTGCAGAATATCGCCGCAGTGTACGCAGCGGTATTCGCTTTCACCGCGAATGACCCGGTTATGACGTCTGACGGTGAGCTGATGCTGCTGGCAGCGGCAAAAATAGGGGAAAGCGCGGCTGCGTACCGACTCCACTTCAAACCGGTGGGTGCGACGTGCAGGTACGCCGAGTACGCTTTCCATCATCCATTTCCACTCTTTCCCATGCGGTGCAACGCGCCCGAAATGTTTCCAGACCAGTAGATGAGCCAGTTCGTGCGGGACAACTTCATCGATAAACTGTTGCTGATTTTCCAGTAATAGCACCGGATTGAGGCGAATTTCCCAAAGCTGTAGCCAGGCAGTGCCTGCCGCCGTACCGCGCTGCTGATAAACCAGTGCCGGTTCCGCATAGTTACGTTCCAGCCGCAGGTTGGCCTGCTGTAATTTTTCTCGCAGCTGGCGCATAACGGCCTGTTGCAGAGCGATGGGGAGTCTCGGGGATTTCATAGTGGCAAGAATACGGGGCGATAACGGTCATTTCAAGCTGTCCTGTTGCCTGTAATGCCGATATAAAAACGGGCCAGCATAATTGCTGACCCGTTGTTACTGTATCGCCTGGCCGTTGTTAGCTAATCAGTCACGTTGACCAATGTTACGCAGTTTTTTACCGCCTAACAGATTGCGCTCGATGTGCTCCAGCGAGACGTTTTTGGTCTCAGGGATCAGCCACAGCGTCAGGACAATGAAGAACAGGTTCAGCCCGCCGTACACCCAGAAGGTGTTTGCGTTGCCAAGATTGTTCAGCATGGTCAGGAAGGTAGCGCCCACGATCATGTTGGCAATCCAGTTAGTGGCGGTTGAAACAGTGATACCAAAATCACGCCCTTTCAACGGCTGAATCTCTGAGCACAGTACCCAGATCAGCGGGCCGGCACTCATAGCAAAACCGATGATAAACATCAGCAGCATCGCTACCGCAAAGTACTGCGCGGTCTCTGTATGAATTCCCACGTGTAACATGGTACCCAGCACGCCCATACCTGCGGCCATAACGGCAAAGCCGAGAATCAATGTTGGCTTACGGCCCCAGCGATCCACCAGACCGATAGCAATAAAGGTCGCCAGCACGTTAATCAGACCAACAATTACCGTTCCCCACATCTGCTGGGTGGTATTGGTGAATCCGGCAATTTCAAAGATTTTTGGTGCGTAATACATGATGACGTTCATACCGGTGAACTGCTGCATTACCTGCAACAGCACACCCAGATAGACCGCACGGCGGAAGTTACTGTTGCCTTTAAACAGTGACCAGCCAGATTGTTTGATCTTCAGGCTTTCACGAATTTCATCCAGCTCACGTTTTGCCTGTTCGCTGGTATCACGCAGACGATCGAGCACGCGCTGTGCGCTGCGGAAATCACCTTTCGCCGCCAGCCAGCGCGGGCTGTTTGGCAGGAAAAATACACCAACCAGCAGCAGCAGGGCAGGGATGGTGATCACGCCGAGCATCCAGCGCCATTCGCCGCTATAGCTGAAGGCGGTATCAGACAGGTAAGCGCCCAGGATACCGATGGTAATCATCAGCTGGTACAGCGAGATCATGCTGCCGCGGATCTTCTCAGGTGCAATCTCAGAGAGATACAGCGGAGCAGTATATGACGCCACACCGACTGCAAGGCCCAGCAGCACACGAGCAACAATCAGCATGTCCGGGTTAGGCGAGAAGGCTGACCACAGCGAACCGATGACAAACAGTACCGCACCGATCATCAGGCTTTTCTTGCGCCCGAGATAGGACGACATCCAGCCGCTGCCGACGGCACCAATTGCCGCACCAAACATCATTGAGCTGACAATCCACTCCTGCTGATGTGGCGTGACATTGAAGTCTTTAGCGATGAAGGGCAGTGCACCAGCGATAACGCCGATATCCAAGCCGAACAGCAGGCCTGCCAGTGCCGCGAGGAAGCAGACAAACAGGGTCATAGCCTTGTTCGATGTCCTGCTGCGTTTTTTATTATCAGGCATATACGCCTCCATTAAGTAGTCCCGCATATTGTTGTTATAGATGTTAGGTAAACCCGGTGCAGCAGACTGTGCTTCAGATCACATTGGTGTAATCGCTTACACACTTGAAGTATCTTAAAAACACTTTATATCTTGCTGTAACCCTTTGTAACCAGTAAGTCATAGTAGTTTATAGCTTTAAACCTTTTCTACGCGAACCACTATCAGACAACGCTGAAAATAGCGCATTTTAGGATTTTGCAGAAGATTATGTTTTTTGTAATTATCTGAAATATAAATATTTATTTTGTGTAATCGTTATCACTGCGTAATAAGCATTTCCGTACTTCAGGCATGAAAAAGGGCACCCGAAGGTGCCCTTATGCAGCAGGCCAAAAATGTTATTTCAGGCCGGCGGCTTCGCGCAGCTGTTCAGCTTTGTCGGTTTTTTCCCATGGGAAATGTTCACGACCAAAGTGACCGTATGCGGCAGTTTCGCGATAAATCGGGTGCAGCAGATCCAGCATCTGGATCAGGCCATAAGGACGCAGGTCGAAGAACTCACGCACCAGCAGGGTCAGCTGTTCGGTAGAGACTTTCTCAGTACCGAAGGTTTCAACCATGATGGAGGTTGGTTCTGCCACGCCAATAGCGTAGGAAACCTGAATTTCACAACGATCTGCCAGACCAGCAGCGACGATGTTTTTTGCCACGTAGCGAGCTGCGTAAGCCGCAGAACGGTCAACTTTTGACGGATCTTTACCGGAGAAAGCACCGCCGCCGTGACGAGCCATGCCGCCGTAGGTATCGACAATAATTTTACGGCCGGTCAGACCGCAGTCACCCATTGGGCCACCGATAACAAAACGACCCGTTGGGTTGATGTGGTATTTGGTGTTGGCGTTGATCCACTCTGCCGGAAGAACTGGCTTGATGATCTCTTCCATCACTGCTTCTTGCAGCTCTTTCTGCGTAATATCTTCAGAGTGCTGAGTAGACAGTACTACCGCGTCAATACCAACGATTTTACCGTTGTCGTACTGGAAGGTAATCTGGCTTTTTGCATCCGGACGCAGCCATGGAAGGGCGCCGCTTTTACGCACTTCTGACTGACGCTGCACCAGACGGTGAGCATAGGTCACTGGTGCTGGCATCAGCACGTCGGTTTCGTTGGTGGCATAGCCGAACATCAGGCCCTGGTCACCAGCACCTTGTTCCAGCGGATCGGTACGGTCAACGCCCTGATTGATGTCAGGAGACTGCTTACCAATCGCGCTCAGTACGGCGCAGGAGTTGGCATCAAAGCCCATATCGGAATGGACATAACCGATATCTCGCACGGTCTGACGTGTGATCTCTTCGATATCGACCCATGCGCTGGTGGTGATTTCACCGCCAACCAGAACCATACCGGTTTTCACATAGGTTTCGCAGGCCACACGCGCTTTCGGATCTTGCTCGAGAATGGCATCGAGCACAGCATCAGAAATCTGGTCGGCGATTTTATCAGGATGTCCTTCTGATACGGACTCGGATGTAAAAAGGTGTTTAGCCATTTTATTCTTTACCTTGACTCTAACGGGTTGAAGATCGACTGCATAGCGCGAAGACTGGAAACCAGCCTGGGAACTCAGCCTTAGCGCCCCCCACAGGCAAAGCCATGAGCAGTATAATTAAGACGCTTAGAAGTTAACCAGTTTAGACGGATTAACATCTGGACGTCCATTTTAGGGCACCCAATAAGCGGATTGCCAGTTTTTTTTACTGACTATGTTGGCAATAATGTAAGGAGCGGCAAATTATCCTGATAGATAACGCATTTAGCTCATTTAGATTTTGCATTTTTTTCGCCGGGGCGGTATAAAACGCCGCTGTCTGTCGTTACCCCTGTACGGCGACGCAAATGCCCGTCAGTCACGAACATTTCGTGCTGATCTTCACCCTCAGTTTTTTGTTTTTCCGCGCGCCGTGTCGGGTGTGTGTGGAGGTGATAGCAGTAATGAACCACGATGTCGTTTCATCCGGTCAATTACGCCATTCGGGCGTGTTCAGTTTCCCCTCATCCCTAACAGCTCCTTGCTCTCTGAGCCGAAGTTATCAGCGTGTTGGTAATAATCCCGACACCAGCGCCGGTTAAACTTTCTATACTTACAGCGGTTCTCTCAGATTATCCTGAGAGTTGTCCATTGGTTCTCTGACCCGTTACACGGAGTCCGCGACGTGTTTTACAATGTTATACTTCAGAAACCGATTCTGCCGGTGTTTCAACCAGTATGGCTGAAAATGCCTGCGGTAAATGGGTTATTGCTACAGGATGTGCCTGTAGCAGATTGCGGTTTTGCATCACTACAACTTGAGGTTTGCGATGTCTGACGACATGAAGACAATTAAGGGTTCGTCAGCAGGCGAACAGGGTGTACTTCGCTCCATGCAGGAGGTCGCGATCAGCGATCAGGACGCCAGCAAAATGCTGCGGACTTATAATATCGCCTGGTGGGGTAACAATTACTACGACGTGAACGAACTGGGTCATATCAGTGTTTGTCCCGATCCGGATGTGCCGGAAGCACGCGTAGATCTCGCCAAACTGGTGAAAGAGCGTGAAGCCGAAGGCCAGCGTCTGCCAGCCCTGTTCTGCTTCCCACAGATTTTGCAGCATCGCCTGCGTTCGATTAACGCTGCCTTTAAACGTGCGCGTGAATCTTACGGCTATCGCGGTGACTACTTCCTGGTGTACCCGATTAAGGTTAACCAGCATAAACGCGTGATCGAATCCCTGATCAACTCCGGCGAACCGCTGGGGCTGGAAGCCGGTTCTAAAGCCGAACTGATGGCCGTACTGGCACATGCGGGTATGACCCGTTCGGTGATCGTCTGTAACGGCTATAAAGACCGTGAATATATCCGCCTCGCGCTGATTGGCGAGAAGATGGGCCACAAGGTCTATCTGGTGCTGGAAAAAATGACCGAAGTGAAGCTGGTGCTGGAAGAAGCGGAGCGCCTGAACGTGATACCGCGTCTGGGTATCCGTGCGCGTCTCGCCTCGCAAGGTTCGGGTAAATGGCAGTCGAGCGGCGGTGAAAAATCCAAGTTTGGCCTCTCCGCCACCCAGGTACTGAAGCTGGTTGAAATTATGCGTGAAGCGGGCCGTATGGAGAGCCTGCAACTGCTGCATTTCCATCTGGGTTCGCAGATGGCCAATATTCGCGATATCGCCACGGGTGTTCGTGAGTCGGCGCGCTTCTACGTTGAACTGGCGAAACTGGGCGTTAATATTCAGTGCTTTGATGTGGGCGGCGGTCTTGGCGTGGATTATGAAGGCACACGTTCCCAGAGCGACTGCTCGGTGAACTACGGCCTGAATGAGTATGCCAACAACGTGATTTGGGCTATCGGCGATGCCTGTGATGAGCACGACTTACCGCACCCGACGGTGATCACTGAATCCGGCCGTGCAGTTACCGCACACCATACGGTGCTGGTCTCCAATATTATTGGTGTTGAACGTAATGAGTTCAGCGAGCCTCAGGCACCGCTGGAAGACTCCCCGCGTCCGATTGTCAGCATGTGGGACACCTGGCAGGAGATGCACGAACCAGGTAACCGTCGCTCGCTGCGTGAATGGTTGCATGACAGCCAGATGGATCTGTTTGATATCCACACCGGCTACTCGCAGGGTACCTATGATCTGACTCAGCGTGCCTGGGCCGAACAGCTGTACCTCAGCATCTGTCACTACATTCAACAGCATCTTGACCCAAGCAACCGCGCACACCGTCCGATTATCGACGAGTTGCAGGAGCGCATGGCGGATAAGATCTACGTGAACTTCTCGCTGTTCCAGTCGATGCCGGATGCGTGGGGTATCGATCAGCTGTTCCCGGTCATGCCGCTGGAAGGGCTGAACCAGGTACCTGAGCGTCGCGCGGTGCTGCTGGATATCACCTGTGACTCTGACGGCACTATCGATCACTACATTGACGGTGATGGCATTGCTACCACCATGCCAATGCCGGAATACGATATCGACAATCCGCCGATGCTGGGCTTCTTTATGGTCGGTGCTTACCAGGAGATCCTCGGCAATATGCATAACCTCTTTGGCGATACCGAAGCGGTCGATGTGTTTGCCTTTGCCGATGGTTCAGTCGAAGTGCAGCTCTCTGACGAGGGCGATACCGTCGCGGATATGCTGGAGTATGTGCAGCTGAACCCGGCCGAGTTGCTGACGCACTTCCGTAACCAGATCAAACAAACCGATCTGGATGAAGAGCTGCGTGCGCAGTTCCTGGAAGAGTTTGAAGCAGGTCTGTACGGCTATACCTATTTAGAAGACGAGTAAGTCTGGCGCAATAGCGCAGGCTGATATCTTGCATTAACGAATCCCTTCCTCGTCGGGTTAACGACGCGGCGGGGATTTTTTATTTGCCCGTCATACTTCATATTTTACATGCGCTGGCTGAAAGCCGCGCCTACCGTCAGAAAGGAGTTGCTATGAATAACACTCTGGGCAATCAGTACGATAATTCGCTGGTGTCTAACGCTTTTGGTTTTATGCGTTTTCCAGTTAATTTCCAGCCCTATGACAGCGATGCTGAGTGGGTGATCACCGGTATTCCGTTTGATGCTGCCACCTCCGGCCGCCCTGGCAGCCGACTTGGCCCGGGCGCAATCCGTCAGATCTCCACTAACCTGGCGTGGGAAGGCTGCCGCTGGCCGTGGGATTTTGACCTGCGTCAGCGCCTGAATGTTATCGACTGCGGTGACCTGGTTTATGCCTTCGGTGATTCTCAGGATATGAGCGACAAATTGCAGGCGCATGCGGAAAAACTGCTGGCGAACGGCAAGCGTATGCTGACCTTTGGCGGCGACCACTACATTACGCTGCCGCTGCTGCGCGCTCATGCGAAAACCTTCGGTAAGATGGCGCTGGTTCACTTTGATGCCCATACCGATACCTATTCTAACGGCCCGACGTTTGACCATGGCACCATGTTCTATACGGCACCGAAAGAAGGTCTGATCTCACCAGAGCACTCGGTGCAGATTGGTATTCGTACCGAGTTTGATAAGTCTCTGGGCTTCAACGTGCTGGATGCCGCGCAGGTTAACGACCGCAGCGTGGATGATATTCTGGCGCAGGTAAAACAGATCGTCGGCGACCTGCCGATCTACCTGACCTTCGATATTGACTGTCTCGATCCGGCCCATGCTCCGGGTACCGGAACGCCGGTAATTGGCGGCCTGACCAGCGATAAAGCCAGCAAGCTGATTCGTGGATTACAGGGGATGAATATTGTCGGTATGGATCTGGTAGAAGTTGCTCCGGGCTACGACCAGTCCGATATCACAGCCTTAGCTGCCGCCAGTCTTGCACTGGATATGCTGCACGTTCAGGCTGTTAATAAAGGCTGAGTGGGTTTCGGTCATTGCAGGGGCACGGCATGCCGTGCCCCTGATCGGGTATGCCCGGCCCTTGCAAACCGAGAAGGGTTTATTTACCAGAGGCGATACGTTGTTTGATGTGATCTGCACGCGCCTGCGAGGCCGGGTGCGAATCAAACATGCTGCTTTCGTGCGTACCTTCCAGCTTCGCTAATTTCTCGAAGCTTGTCACCAGCCCCTGTGGGTTGATATTGCGTTTTTTCAGCAGATCGAATGAGTAATCATCCGCCTGGGACTCCTGGCTCTGGGAGAACTGTGCATTCACCAGTTTCTCACCGAGTTCGCCCAGCTGAGACTGTGACAACTGAGCGGCAATACCACCGGCTGAGGCCGCAGCAGTGCGCGCGGCAGTCGCTGCATATGCCAGCTGCATGGCTTTGCGTGAGTGACCCAGTGCAACGTGACCCATTTCGTGGCCCAGTACGCCTTCCACTTCATTATCTGTCATCAGATCCATCAGCCCGCTATAAACGCGGATACAGCCGTTAGCCATTGCCCAGGCGTTGACGTCTTTAGTCAGGTAAACCTTATAGTTAGCCGGTGTGCCATTGATATTGTCCCCCAGGGCCGCTGAGATCTTGCTCAGTCGTTTAGCATAGGTGCTGTTGGCTGGAGCAATTTGTGCTTCGCTGTCCATCTGCTGGCAGGATTTCTCACTCAGCTCTTTGACCTGGGCATCGCTCAGTGTTGCGGCCTGAAAAGCCTGTGCACCAGACTGCATCAGGGTATTGGCGTCAAAATTCTGACAGCCAGAAAGGGCGGTGGCGAGTGCCAGCGCAGCAAAAGAAATACGTTTCTTCATTCCAGTTCATCCATTCAGGTAACAAGGTAACAAAATCATAAAGTTGCATTAAACCGCTGGCAGAAAATACGCTGGCGGGGAATGTGTTATAGCGCGTGTAAAGACGATTGCATAGTCAGCTCAATGCTAAACTGCAACTTCTGTGATTTTTTTTACATCCTGCGCCATGTACATGTTACCCGTATTTCATGTACATTGATGGTCGACTTTCCTTCGGCTTTGCCTGATAACTCATTCATTACAATAGGTTAAGGACGGCGAAGCGTTAAATCCGACCTGGAGTAGAAAATGTCTTCTCGTAAAGAGCTTGCCAACGCCATTCGCGCATTAAGTATGGATGCGGTGCAAAAAGCCAAATCCGGCCACCCGGGTGCCCCTATGGGTATGGCCGATATCGCCGAAGTGCTGTGGCGTGACTTTCTGAATCATAACCCTACAAACCCACTGTGGGCCGATCGCGACCGCTTCGTGCTGTCTAACGGTCACGGCTCTATGCTGATTTACAGCCTGCTGCACCTCAGCGGCTATGATCTGCCAATCGGTGAACTTGCTAACTTCCGTCAGCTGCACTCTAAAACCCCAGGTCACCCGGAATACGGCTATACCGCAGGCGTGGAAACCACCACTGGCCCGCTGGGTCAGGGTATTGCTAACGCCGTGGGTATGGCGATTGCTGAACGTACACTGGCAGCTCAGTTCAACCGTCCAGGCCACGATGTGGTTGACCATAACACCTACGTGTTTATGGGCGACGGCTGCATGATGGAAGGCATCTCCCATGAAGTCTGCTCGCTGGCGGGTACGCTGAAGCTGGGCAAACTGGTGGCGTTCTATGATGACAACGGTATCTCCATCGACGGCCACATTGAAGGCTGGTTCACCGATGACACTGCGAAACGCTTCGAGGCTTACGGCTGGCACGTAGTGCGCGGTGTGGACGGTCACGATGCTGACGCCATTAAGAAAGCTGTTGAAGAGGCGAAAGCCGTCAGCGACAAGCCTTCTCTGCTGATGTGCAAAACTGTGATTGGTTTCGGTTCTCCGAACAAAGCCGGTACTCATGATTCCCACGGTGCACCGCTGGGTGATGATGAAATTGCACTGACCCGCAAACAGCTGGGCTGGAACCACGCGCCATTCGAAATCCCTTCTGATATTTATGCGCAGTGGGATGCGAAAGAAGCAGGTCAGGCGAAAGAAGCCGCATGGAATGAGAAGTTTGCTGCCTATGCGAAAGCCTTCCCGGAGCTGGCTGAAGAGTTTACTCGCCGCGTGAAGAACGAACTGCCAGCCAACTGGGCTGCCGAGTCGCAGAAGTTTGTTGAACAGTTGCAGGCTAACCCGTCTAAAATCGCCAGCCGTAAAGCGTCACAGAATGCCATCGAAGCCTTTGGCAAACTGCTGCCGGAATACCTGGGCGGTTCTGCCGACCTGGCTCCAAGCAACCTGACTATGTGGTCTGGTTCTAAGCCAATCAATGAAGATGCAGCGGGTAACTACATCCATTACGGCGTGCGCGAATTCGGTATGACCGCGATTGCTAACGGTATCACCCTGCACGGCGGTTTCCTGCCGTACACGGCGACCTTCCTGATGTTCGTTGAATATGCGCGTAATGCGGCGCGTATGGCGGCACTGATGAAGATCCGTCAGGTGATGGTCTATACCCATGACTCTATCGGTCTGGGTGAAGACGGCCCGACTCACCAGCCGGTTGAGCAGATGGCCAGCCTGCGTGTGACACCAAATATGAGCCTGTGGCGTCCATGTGACCAGGTTGAATCAGCGATTGCATGGAAATATGCGATTGAGCGTCACGATGGCCCGACTGCCCTGATCCTCTCCCGTCAGAATCTGGCGCAGCAGGATCGTACGGCTGAACAGCTGGCTAACGTAGCACGCGGTGCATACGTTCTGAAGGACTGCGCAGGTACGCCTGAAGTGATCCTGATTGCCACCGGTTCAGAAGTTGAGCTGGCGGTAGGTGCGTATGACAAACTGACTGCTGAAGGTCGTAAAGTACGCGTGGTTTCAATGCCGTCTACCGATGCTTTCGACAAGCAGGATGCCGCGTACCGTGAAGCTGTGCTGCCGAAAGCAGTCAGCGCTCGCGTGGCGATTGAAGCCGGTATTGCAGATTACTGGTTCAAATACGTTGGCCTGAATGGCGCTATCGTTGGCATGAACAGCTTCGGCGAATCAGCACCTGCTGAGAAGCTGTTTGAACTGTTTGGCTTCACGGTAGAAAACGTAGTGGCTAAAGCCAAAAGCCTGCTGTAATCGGGCAACAGAGGCCCGGTGACGGGCTGATGGCTGATAAAAGGCATCGCATTGCGATGCCTTTTTTTATGGCGATGTTAAATTCAATCACGGACAAGTTTTGCAAACTGCCCGGTGCTCAGGCTCCAGCCCGAACTCTCCTTAGGTAAAAAACTGCCATCATCAATGCCAATTTCCTGGTGATACAACGCATTCAGTTTCTTATTCAGCGTCATGATTAACGAACGTGAGGATTCCGGATCGAGGGCAAGATTGTTCATCTCCTGCGGATCGTTTTCGAGGTCATATAATTCCAGGTCGTTTACTTCCAGCAACTCTTCCCAGGTTTCTGGCATATTGTGCTGTCGCAGAGAGAAGTAGCGGGCAAACTTGTAGCGGCCGTCAAACAACATCCGGATACCGGTACGCCGCCGGAAATCAGGGGAGAGAGCTTTCATCGCTTTTTGCTTCTCATCCTCACTCAGGCTGGTGCTGTTACGCACAGAGTTCATCTTGCGCAGATAATCTGCGTCGATGTAGAGGATCATGTCGTAGCAATAGAGGCTGGCATCGCGTATCTGATGCAGCGTTGCCTGCCCTGGGTTCTGAATAAGCTTACTGAAATCTTTGCCTTTTCGGCCCTGCATAATCGGCGCAATCTTAGACTGTGAACGGCCTGTGAGGCCAAGCAGGGTAGGGGCAAGATCCAGATGACTGGTTAGCGCCTTGCAGGTTTGCCCGCCGACATAATCAGGGTGGCAGATAATCATCGGTACATGAACCTGCGGGCTATAAACGCAGGTTCCTTTGCCGTGCATCTTATGATATCCCTGCAACTCACCGTGATCTGAGGTAAACACTATGATGGTGTTCTCAGTGAGATTCAGTGCCTCCAGTTCATCAAGCAGACTGACCAGATGTGTATCATGGTCGCGGATACAGTTGAAGTAGTAGTCTTGCAGCGTTTTCCAGCGACGGTCTTCATCTGGGAACTGACCGACCATAACGGCATTGGCCTGCTGGTAATACCATTGTCCGTCAGGCCGGCCTGGTTCATCAAACGGCTGATGGCGGCTCGGAGCAAGGGGAACCTCATCCCAGCGAGCGGCATACAGCATATTTTCTGGTGGTCTTACAGGAGTCATAGCCTGACTGTCGTTTAGTGCTGCATGCCACTGCACTTTTTCTCCGGGTGCATCAGTATCAATAAACATCACATCGTGCGGGTTCACCAGGTTAACTGCTAACAGCCAGGGCTGCCGGGTATCGGCCATACTGCGCCCTTTGGTACGCAGCCAGCTGATCGCCTGGGCGGTGGTGAGGCTGTCATACTCATATCCTCCCTTGTGCAGACCAATCAGATCGCCAATACCCGAGTAATCCTCAAAACCGTACTCCTCCATGGATTTATGCAGCGGAGCGTGGTCAAGGTCATCAATATCATGCGATGCCACGGTATCCAGCGATTTATCGAGCAGGGTTGAGAGGTGCCACTTGCCTTTATAAGCTGAGTAATACCCTAACTGCTTAATAAGTGTTGCGATGGTGCCCAGTTTCGGGTCAAGGCTCCACGGCATCCAGGGCATGCCAATATTGTCGTACATGCGTGTTTGTGGCATATGCAGACCGGTATACATCACCGAGCGTGAAGAGGTACAGACGCAGCTGTTAATGTAGTGGTTGGTAAAGGTGGTGCCGGTTTGCCTCAGGCGCTCGCGACCCGGTACCGGGAACGGATACTTTTCAAAGTAATGTTCCTGATCGGAGGTTACTAGCAGAATGTTGTAGCCTTCGGGTAACTGCTGTGGAGAACGGGGAGGGGGGGTGACTGGGGCAATAGAGGGGGCGGCTGGTGCATCAGATACTTCGGGTGATGACCGGCTGCTCGCCTGCACCCCTTTTGGTTTAGACAATGTAGTCAGTGAGTGACTGGAATTTTTAGAGATAGATTTTGACACGGGATACTCCTTTCACTGGTCAACGTTAAACGAACATCTAAGATCTAAAATAGGCACTCTGTTAATGTAGTTATCGCAAAAGGTGCGCACATGCATGAAAAATGTTCACCTCCCCCTTTTTTGTCGTGATTAAATCTGCATCTGCCTGCTAACTTTTGTCTGAATTTGTGACACAGATCGAAAGTTGAAAGCCGCAATTGATCCCGATCATTCCTATTATTCCTCTATTCTATTATTCTAGCTGAAGCGTTTCAGTAGTAGGTGGTGCAAGGTTAATCATTCAGATCTGGTCTGGGTATGATGCAAGAATATACTGTACAAATCGCATCGGCTGGCTCAGGCTAAACCTCCGATTTCAAGGTGGATTCTGTAGCAGGAGTGATATGACGGTTCGCATTGCCATTAACGGATTTGGTCGTATAGGGCGCAACGTGTTGCGTGCACTGTATGAAACTGGCCGCCGGGCTGAGATTACGGTGGTAGCCATCAATGAACTGGCAGAAGCCGCCGGAATGGCGCATCTGTTAAAGTATGACACCAGCCACGGGCGTTTCGCCTGGGATGTGCGCCAGGAGCGCGATCTGCTGTTTGTCGGCGATGACACTATCCGTCTGTTGCACCATACTGAAATAGCAGAATTACCATGGCGCGAACTGAACGTGGATATCGTGCTGGACTGTACCGGCGTGTATGGCAGTCGTGCAGATGGCGAAGCCCATTTGCAGGCAGGAGCCAAAAAGGTGCTGTTCTCACATCCTGGCGGCAGCGATCTTGACGCAACAGTCGTTTTTGGCGTGAATGAGAAAGATCTGCTGCCGGAGCACCTGGTGGTGTCCAACGCCTCTTGTACTACGAACTGCATCATCCCAATTATCAAACTGTTGGATGATGCATGGGGTATTGAGTCCGGCACCGTCACCACGATTCACTCAGCGATGCACGATCAGCAGGTGATTGACGCTTATCACCCGGATTTGCGCCGTACACGCGCAGCCAGCCAGTCGATTATCCCTGTCGATACCCGCCTGGCAGCGGGAATTACGCGTTTCTTCCCAAAATTTAATGACCGTTTTGAAGCTATCGCCGTACGTGTGCCTACAATCAACGTTACGGCTATTGACCTCAGCGTCACTGTGCGGGATCCCGTCAGCGCCTGTGAGGTTAACGCTCTGTTGCAAAGTGCGTCAGAAGGGGCATTTAGTGGTATAGTTGACTACACGGAATTGCCGTTAGTCTCCATTGATTTTAACCATGATCCGCACAGTGCCATTGTCGACGGTACGCAAACGCGGGTCAGTGGTCAGCACCTTATCAAGACATTAGTCTGGTGCGATAACGAATGGGGCTTTGCTAACCGTATGATTGATACGACGTTAGCGATGGCCGCCAGCGGTTTCAGGTAAGGCGCCTATAGCGTCTGTAAAACTTTGAGAATCAACGAGAGGGTTCACCATGTCTGTAATTAAGATGACCGATCTGGATCTGGCTGGTAAACGTGTTCTGATCCGTGCGGATCTGAACGTGCCAGTTAAAGAAGGGAAAGTGACGTCTGATGCACGTATTCGCGCTTCTCTGCCGACCATTGAGACGGCGCTGAAGCAGGGCGCTAAAGTGATGGTTACCTCTCACCTGGGTCGCCCGACCGAAGGTGAATACAATGAAGAGTTTTCTCTGCTGCCGGTAGTTAACTACCTGAAAGAGAAGTTAGGCGCAGATAACGTTTCTCTGGCAAAAGATTACCTGGACGGCGTTGAGCTGGCCGCTGGTAAACTGGTTGTGCTGGAAAACGTGCGCTTTAACAAAGGCGAGAAAAAAGACGACGAAGCCCTCTCTAAAAAATACGCTGCCCTGTGCGACATCTTCGTAATGGATGCATTCGGTACCGCACACCGTGCGCAGGCGTCCACTCATGGCGTGGGCAAATTTGCTCCAATCGCCTGTGCAGGTCCGCTGCTGTCAGCAGAACTGGAAGCACTGGGTAAAGCACTGAAAAGCCCGGCTCGCCCAATGGTGGCTGTGGTTGGTGGCTCTAAAGTATCTACCAAATTCGACGTATTGAACTCGCTGGTGAACATTGCTGACACCGTAATCGTAGGTGGTGGTATCGCCAACACCTTCGTTGCAATCGACAACAATGTTGGTAAGTCTCTGTATGAGCCTGATTTCGTTGAAGCTGCTAAAAAACTGCGTGACGAATACAAAATCCCGGTTCCTACTGACTCTCGCGTCGGCACGGAATTCTCTGAAACTGCACCTGCTACCGTGAAAAAAGTGTCTGAAGTTCAGGACAACGAAGAGATCATGGACTTCGGTGACGAAACTGCGCTGGCAATGGCTAAGTTGTTGAAAGAAGCCAAAACTATTCTGTGGAATGGTCCGGTAGGCGTGTTCGAATTCCCTAACTTCCGCCGTGGTACTGAGATCATCGCTAACGCGATTGCAGACAGCGAAGCATTCTCCATTGCAGGCGGCGGTGATACGCTGGCGGCTATCGACCTGTTTGGTATCGAAGATAAAATCTCCTATATCTCTACCGGTGGCGGTGCGTTCCTTGAGTTCGTGGAAGGTAAAACCTTGCCTGCGGTTGCCATGCTGGAAGAGCGTGCAAAGCAGAAGTAATTAATCCTCAGTGCGGGATGAATACCATCCCGCGTGAGAACTGAATCCTTAATACGACCGAAGAAACAGGACAAGCTAACATGTCTAAAATTTTTGATTTCGTAAAACCAGGCGTTGTCACCGGTGACGACGTGCAGAAGATCTTCAAAGTAGCGAAAGAGAACAAATTCGCTCTGCCAGCAGTTAACTGCGTGGGCACTGACTCTATCAACGCCGTACTGGAAACCGCTGCGAAAGTTAAATCGCCGGTCATCATTCAGTTCTCCAACGGTGGTGCAGGTTTCATCGCAGGTAAAGGCCTGAAATCTGACAAGCCACAGGCTGCTGCTATTTTGGGTGCCATTTCTGGCGCGCATCACGTTCACCAGATGGCTGAACACTACGGTGTGCCGGTGATTCTGCATACTGACCACTGCGCGAAGAAACTGCTGCCGTGGATCGATGGTCTGCTGGACGCGGGTGAAGCTCACTTCGCTAAAACCGGTAAGCCGCTGTTCTCTTCTCATATGATTGACCTGTCTGAAGAGTCACTGGAAGAGAACATCGAGATCTCCAGCAAATACCTGGCGCGCATGGCGAAAATCGACATGACCCTGGAAATTGAACTGGGTTGCACCGGTGGTGAAGAAGACGGCGTGGACAACAGCCACATGGACGCTTCTGCTCTGTATACTCAGCCAGAAGACGTTGATTATGCTTACACCAAGCTGAACGCTATCAGCCCGCGTTTCACTATTGCTGCTTCGTTCGGTAACGTGCACGGCGTTTACAAGCCAGGCAACGTTAAACTGACTCCGACCATCCTGCGTGATTCTCAGGACTACGTCAGCAAGAAACATAACCTGCCACATAACTCGCTGGACTTCGTGTTCCACGGTGGTTCCGGTTCATCTGCGGCTGAAATCGAAGAGTCTATCAGTTACGGCGTGATCAAAATGAACATCGATACCGATACCCAGTGGGCAACATGGGACGGTATCCTGCAATACTACAAAAAGAACGAAGGTTACTTGCAGGCGCAGTTGGGCAACCCGGAAGGGGCTGACAAACCTAACAAGAAATACTACGACCCACGTGTATGGCTGCGCGCTTCACAGGCATCCATGATCGTGCGCCTGGAGCAGGCATTTAAAGAGCTGAACGCAGTCGACGTACTGTAATTCATTCTCTGTTTAAAAAAGGCCCTGACGGGCCTTTTTTTATGGATAAAATCTGGAATCTTCAGGAAATTTCCCCACTTATTTGGCAGAACCTCATTTTCTTGCATACCCTTAACTGGACTGGTTGTCGATTAACGGCAGTGATTTGAACGCCCAGATTGGGCCAAAAACAGGACAGGCAATGGAAGATTTAAATGTGGTTAATGGCATTAATAATGCGGGCGGCTGGCTGGTACGCAATCAGGCGCTGCTGTTAAGCTATGCGGTAAATATTGTCGCGGCAATTGCCATCGCCATCATCGGTATGATCGTGGCGCGCATGATCTCAAATACCATTAATAAAGTGATGCTGGCACGTCATATCGATGCCACCGTAGCTGACTTCCTCTCAGCGCTGGTGCGCTACGGAATCATCGCCTTTACCCTGATTGCTGCGCTGGGGCGTGTGGGTGTGCAGACCGCCTCCGTTATTGCGGTGCTGGGTGCCGCCGGTTTGGCTATCGGCCTTGCGCTACAAGGATCGCTCTCTAACCTGGCCGCTGGTGTGCTGCTGGTTACCTTCCGTCCTTTCCGCGCCGGTGAGTTTGTCGACCTCGGAGGTGTAATGGGTACGGTGCTTAACGTACAAATATTCTCAACCACCTTACGCAGCGCAGACGGCAAGATGGTGGTGGTACCAAACGGTAAAATCATTGCCGGAAATATTATTAACTTCTCCCGTGAGCCGGAGCGCCGTAACGAATTTATAATCGGCGTGGCTTACGACGCTGACGTTGATCACGTGCTCAGACTGCTGCGTGAAGTCGTCGATGCTGACTCTCGTGTACTTCAGGAGCGTGGCGTACAGATTGGCCTGAATGAACTGGCGGCCTCTTCAGTTAACTTTGTCGTGCGCTGCTGGAGCAAGGCTGGTGACTTGCAGGATGTTTACTGGGATCTGATGAAGAACTTTAAGCGGGCGCTTGATGCCAATAATATCGGTATCCCTTACCCGCAGATGGATGTGCATCTGCATAAGGTAACAGAGCCTGAATCGGCGGAACCGATTAAATTACCGCAATAAAACTTTCCGGGCTGGCTCCTTTTTAGGGGGCAGCCCGCCATCAGGATACCCTTCCATTAATTAGCCTAATCGTTGATTAAATATTATAATTTCCCCTAATAATGCAGCCGCTATACACTTCTCATCAAAGCGATAATGATGAGGAATTTATAGTGTTATCTGTTTATTTTCAGGGGGTTGCCATGGGTGCTGCTCTTATTCTACCCCTCGGTCCGCAAAATGCTTTTGTCATGAATCAGGGAGTGCGTCGCCAGTATCATCTGATGACCGCTGCGCTCTGTACATTGAGCGATATCGCGTTGATCTGTGGCGGCATATTCGGCGGTAGTGCGCTGCTAAACCAGTCAACTCTGCTGCTCAATCTGGTGACATGGGGCGGAGTACTTTTCCTGTTATGGTATGGCTGGGGAGCACTGCGTACAGCATTCAGTGGTGATATTATTCTGGCGTCAGCTGAGGCATTAAAGCAGGGGCGCTGGCGAATTGTGGCGACCATGATGGCCGTCACCTGGCTTAATCCGCACGTTTACCTGGATACCTTTGTGGTGCTGGGCAGCCTGGGCGGTCAGCTGCCTTCTGACGCCCGGCGCTGGTTTGCACTCGGTTCTGTCTGTGCTTCAGTGGTGTGGTTCTTTGGTCTCGCACTGCTGGCAGCATGGCTGGCACCGCTGCTGAATACCACCCGCGCCCAGCGTATCATCAACCTGCTGGTCGGTCTGGTGATGTGGGCAATAGCGCTGAAACTGGCATTACAGGCACTCTCTTTGTGGTAATGGGAACTCAGTATCAGAGTTGATGTCCTATATTAAGATATGCCCATATGATCCATAAAAAATGTTGTTACGTTGCACTTTGACGGAACAATCCGCTACTGTTACCTTTGTAGCGCTATCGAAAAAATGATGACAGACCGCATGGAGGAAGCAGTGAAGCTGACGAAACTGGCCCTGGCCGCAATGATTGGATTGGGCACAATGCCCTTAGCTGTGCAGGCAGACGAATTACCGAATGGCCCGCATGTGGTCACCTCTGGACAGTCGAGTGTTGATGCCACCCCGGATATAGCCACTCTCTCAATTGAAGTGAATGTTTCCGCGAAAGATGCCAGCGAAGCGAAAAAGCAGGCAGATGGTCGTGTACAGCAATATTTTGATTTTCTGAATAAAAGCGGCATTGAAAAGAAAGATATCAATGCGGCTAACCTGCGTACTCAGCCGGAATATGACTATCTGAAAGATGGAAAATCGGTGCTGAAAGGTTATCGCGCAGTGCGTCAGGTGCAGGTCACCCTGCGTCAGCTGGATAAACTTAACGAGCTGCTGGACGGTGCACTGAAATCGGGCCTGAACGAGATCCGCTCGGTTGAGCTGGGCGTGGCAAATCCTGATGAGTATCGTATTAAAGCGCGCAAAGCGGCAATTGATGACGCAACTAAGCAGGCGGGTGAGCTGGCGCAGGGCTTTGGCACTAAGCTGGGGCCGGTGTACAGCATTCGTTACCATGTGGCTAACTACCAGCCAATGCCAATTGCGCGCATGTATAAAGCGGCCGATGCGGCACCATTAACCTCCGCCGCTCAGACTTACGAGCAGCAGAGTATTCATTTCGACGATCAGGTTGATGTAGTGTTTGAATTACAGCGTAACCAGTAATTCTGCACCGACAGCGTAAACAATAAGGGCGACCCTGTGGGCCGCCCTTTTTTATTCCGTATCCTGACGCAGCACGCGGTGGCCATGTGCCAGCAACGCATCGGTCACTTTGCGCATCAGACGGCTTTCCGGGGCAAAACGGTGCCAGTAGAGCATACGGCGCTGCAACAGACCCGGGGTTAAATCGATCAATTCCCCCTCTGCCAGTTCGCGCTCAATCTGCAAGTGCGGGATCATACAGCAGGTGGTTCCCTGGCGGGCCAGCTGCACAAAGGCTTCTGACGAGTTGACGATATGGCAAGGCACGCTGCCCGGCGACAGGTCAAAGTTCTGCTGTAAAAAGGCCTGGTGCATATCATCAAGATGGTCAAATGCCACCGCTGGTGCCTTCAGCAGCGCAGAACGCGTGACGCCATTAGGGAAGTAACGCGCAGCGAACTCCTTCGAGCCAACGAACAGATAGTCGAGAGCACCAAGCTGATCGACGAGACAGCTTGGCAGCGGTTGTGGCTGGATACTGACGGCACCGACCACTTCACCGCGACGCAGGCGCTCCTGTGTTCGGGTCTCATCTTCAACCTGAAGATTGAGACGAACCGGGGAATCCGTCAGCACCGTTTTGAGCGCTGGCAGCAGCCAGGTCGCCAGACTGTCGGCGTTAACCGCCAGCGACAGCAGCAGTGGTGTTGTACCGCTATTATCGTCACCCAGCCACTCCTCTTCCAGCAGCTCGACCTGATGTAATAACGCCAGCAGCTTCTGGCCCTGTTCCGTCGGGCGTGGCGGTACGGTTCGCACCAGCAGAGGCTGGCCAAACATATTCTCCAGCTGCTTGATGCGCTGGGAAACCGCAGACTGGGTAATACAGAGCTTTTGCGCAGCTCGTTCAAAGCCGCGTTCGCGAATCACTGCATCCAGCGCCTGAAGCGTTCGATAATCTGGGCGTTTCATTAATCGTTGTACTCTTTTTCAGGTGTGGTTTTTGCACTATGCCATATTTTGAGCAGTTTGCTATGAGCTTACGTCACTTTATGAATCAACCACTTTGTGGGCTGCGTTCCAATCCTGCGAATCAACACCCTGCCATGGCGTTTTTTCCCGAGCCTTGCTTTATACTACGCGCACACAGTGACTCAGAGGTTTTAAACATACCATGACACAAGATGAACTGAAAAAAGCTGTCGGCTGGGCGGCGCTCGATTACGTTACCCCCGGCACGATTGTTGGGGTAGGTACCGGTTCGACGGCGGCACATTTTATTGATGCGCTGGCCTCGATTAAGCATCAGATCGAAGGGGCAGTATCCAGTTCGGAGGCCTCAACCGCTAAACTGAAGGGCTATGGCATTCACGTCTTCGATCTTAATGAGATCGATGAGCTGGCGGTTTACGTTGACGGTGCGGATGAGATCAACGGCCAGATGCAGATGATTAAAGGCGGGGGCGCTGCGCTGACGCGTGAGAAAATTATTGCCGCCGTGGCGCAGCGTTTTATCTGCATTGCAGATGCCTCCAAACAGGTTGATGTGCTGGGGCGTTTCCCTCTGCCGGTAGAAGTTATCCCAATGGCGCGTTCCTATGTGGCCCGTGAGCTGGTGAAGCTGGGCGGACAGCCGGAGTATCGTCAGAACGTGTTGACCGATAACGGCAACATTATTCTCGATGTGCATAATCTTAAGATTATTGACCCGACTCGCCTGGAAGCGGCGATTAACGCCCTGCCTGGAGTGGTGACTGTCGGACTGTTTGCTGCCCGCGGCGCGGATGTAGCGTTGATTGGTACCGCTAACGGCGTACAAACCATTAAAAAATGATCTGTCCGGCATCCAAACGGTGCCGGTTATTTTTATACGAAAAACATCTTTTCTTTTGCAGGCGAAATTTAGTGACTTATGTCACATAGTGGCTCCCTTAGGCGCGATCCTCCTGAGGGTTCGCTCTACACCATGATTTTCTATCGCAATGTGCTGCGAGTCGGGCTTGCCATGCTGGAAGCCAGGCAATCGTTTGTATTGCCGCCAGCGTAAATTTTGTTATTTTGACAGAAGGCAATCTTATATCCCCGCGAATTATCCATCGTAGTTGGCAGCCACTGTGTCTGTCAGCGGAGAAAATTTCGGGGATTCAGCCACATCTGAAGTCTGCTAAATAGGGTCGGGAAATGGCAAAAGTATCACTGGAGAAAGACAAAATTAAATTCCTGCTGGTGGAAGGCGTTCACCAGAGTGCAGTTGATAATCTGCGCTCTGCTGGCTACACCAACATTGAATTTCACAAGGGCGCACTGGATAGCGAAACACTGAAAGAATCCATCCGTGATGCGCATTTCATCGGGCTGCGTTCGCGCACCAACCTCACCGAAGAGATCTTTGCTGCGGCAGAAAAACTGGTGGCCGTTGGCTGCTTCTGCATCGGAACTAACCAGGTTGATCTGGATGCAGCAGCGAAGCGTGGTATTCCGGTGTTCAACGCACCTTTCTCCAATACCCGATCCGTAGCTGAACTGGTTATCGGTGAACTGCTGCTGATGCTGCGCGGCGTTCCGGCGGCGAATGCGAAAGCCCACCGCGGTGAGTGGCATAAGCTGGCTGTTGGTTCCTATGAAGCCCGTGGTAAGAAGCTGGGCATCATCGGCTACGGTCACATCGGTATGCAGCTGGGTGTGCTGGCTGAGAGCCTGGGCATGCATGTCTTCTTCTACGACATTGAAAGCAAACTGCCGCTGGGTAATGCCACTCAGGTTCAGCATCTCTCCGATTTGCTGAATATGAGCGATGTTGTCAGCCTGCATGTGCCGGAAACCCAGTCGACCCAGAATATGATGGGGCCGGAAGAGCTGGCGCTGATGAAGCCAGGAGCGCTGCTGATCAACGCTTCACGCGGAACCGTGGTTGATATCCCTGCACTGTGCCATGTGCTGGCGACTAAGCATCTGGCGGGCGCGGCGATTGACGTATTCCCGGAAGAGCCTGCGACCAACAGCGATCCGTTCAATTCACCGCTGTGTGAGTTCGACAACGTGATCCTGACGCCGCATATCGGGGGATCCACTCAGGAAGCTCAGGAGAACATCGGGATTGAAGTGGCGGGCAAGCTGGCGAAATACTCTGACAATGGTTCCACGCTGTCAGCCGTTAACTTCCCGGAAGCCTCACTGCCAATGCACGGCGCGAATGTCAGCCGCCTGATGCACATCCATGAGAACCGTCCGGGCGTGCTGACGGCGATCAACCTGATCTTTGCTGATCAGGGCATCAACATCTCCGCGCAGTATCTGCAAACAACGCCTCAGATGGGCTATGTCGTCATCGACGTTGATGCACCGCAGGACGTGGCTGATAAGGCACTTCAGCTGATGAAGAACATTCCAGGCACCGTCCGCGCGCGTCTGCTGTACTGATTATCTATCGCGTCACGCCACGGTAAGTGATGGGTGGCAGGTCTGAACCCGGGCGAGGCGTGCCTCGCCCCTACGACAAATCAGCATCGGCAGATACCGTAGGGGTCAGGCATGCCTGACCCTGGGCGAGCCTCGCCCCCCGCAACAAGTCAGCACTGGCAGTTACCGTAGGGGTCAGGCATGCCTGACCCTTGGCGAGCCTCGCGCCCGCAACAAATCAGCATCGGCAGTTATCGTAGGTGTCAGGCATGCCTGACCCTTGGCGAGCCTCGCGCCCGCAACAAATCAGCATGGGCAGTTATCGTAGGGATCAGGCATGCCTGACCCTTGGCGAGCCTCGCCCCCCGCAACAAGTCAGCACTGGCAGATACCGTAGGGTTCAGGCATGCCTGACCCTTGGCGAGCCTCGCCCCCGCAACAAATCAGCATCGGCAGTTATCGTAGGGGTCAGGCATGCCTGACCCTGGGCGAGCCTCGCGCCCGCAACGAGTCAGCACTGGCAGTTACCGTAGGGGTCAGGCATGCCTGACCCTTGGCGAGCCTCGCGCCCGCAACAAATCAGCATGGGCAGTTACCGTAGGGGTCAGGCATGCCTGACCCTGGGCGAGCCTCGCGCCCGCAACAAGTCAGCACTGGCAGTTACCGTAGGGGTCAGGCATGCCTGACCCTTGGCGAGCCTCGCGCCCGCAACAAATCAGCATGGGCAGTTACCGTAGGGGTCAGGCATGCCTGACCCTGGGCGAGTCTCGCCCCCGCAACAAATCAGCATCGGCAGATACCGTAGGGGTCAGGCATGCCTGACCCTGGGCGAGCCTCGCCCCCCGCAACAAGTCAGCACTGGCAGATACCGTAGGGGTCAGGCATGCCTGAGCCTTGGCGAGCCTCGCCCCCGCAACAAATCAGCATGGGCAGTTATCGTAGGGGTCAGGCATGCCTGACCCTTGGCGAGCCTCGCCCCCCGCAACAAGTCAGCACTGGCAGATACCGTAGGGGTCAGGCATGCCTGACCCTGATCGACGTGTGCTTCCTCATGAATTACCACTGCCATATTTTTGACGGGGTAATTAACGCGGGTAACGGCACATCCCACTGCTCCACCGGCACTCTCTCCACCTGCTGACAGTCGTGAGCCAGACCCACCGGCATAAAGCCATGTTGCTGCCAGTTCTGTAAGGTACGATCGTAAAATCCTCCCCCCATTCCCAGACGCTGTCCTCCGGCATCAAACGCTACCAGCGGTACAAACAGCACGTCCAGCTCGCTTAACGGCAGCAGATTACGGATATCCAGCGGCGGCTCATAAATACGCAGGCGGTTTATCTTCAGTTCGGTCTGCTCGTCGTAACGCAGGAACAACAGCTGGCCAGCCGAGAAGGGGTGTAGCACTGGCAGGTAAACCTGCTGCTTTCGCTGCCACAACTTGGCAATTAACGGGCGGGTATTGATTTCACCATCTACGGAGAGAAACAGCGCGATATTCTTCCCCTGCTGCACCGGGGCAAAATTCAGCGCATGTTCGGCAACCTGCACGGCGGCAAACTGCTGTTGTTCGGCGCTAATCTCTCGGCGCAAATTGCGTACATGCCTGCGGATATCCTGACGGAGCGTCAATGTGGGGGTTAACACGTAGCTGACTCCATAAAATGGTACAGAAGCGTGCTGAACAGCATAGAGAAAAAAAGATAAATTCGGGAGGGGTACAGCAGGAAATGTGAGGTTCTCCGAGATGCCGCCGCAGGCTGTAACCCTTGAACCCATGGTTCAAGGTGAGCATGCCGTCGCAACCATCAGGCTTCTCGGACGAACCGAGCTTGCGCACAGGTTACAGAGCGTCACACTCTGTTTGGTATTAATTATCGGCTCAGGGGACGGGCCCGCTTGCAAACATCTCAGAGAATTTTTTTACTTCACCGTCACTCTATCACAGGTAACGTTAAAGTGTTATTCGAACTTCGCACCAGTACGTTCAGTTATGCGACCTTGCTCAAGCAATGCTTGTTCAATGGTCTGCTGTAGCATCCGAATTCGTTGTTCCATGTTAGACGCATAGTCACGGGTTTTGACTTTTTCCTGCGCCAGCTCATGGCAAATGTTCAGTGCTGCAATGAATACCAGTTGCTCTGTATTTGTGACTCTAGTGCGAACTTTTAAGTCTTGCAACCGTTGATTGAGGTCTTCGGCAGCCAGATTCAGCGCATCTTGCTGTTCAGGCGGACAATTTACTCTTAATGAACGGCCAAAAATTTGAATATCTACCGGTTGTGCAGACATGCCACCTTCCTGACTAATTACTGCGCCCGCAATCACCCTTACCGTTCACAGGCTTGGGAGGGGCGCCACTATAACTACGCCTAATATAAGAAACAACCCCTTTCTGGAATCGTTGAGGCACCTGGTGGTAGCATATCACGAACTTAACCAGCCAACGACGATCAAAACTCATGTCACTAACCAACATAATGCCGGGCTACAACCAGCTGGCTTCAGTACTGACGCAGCAGGGCGTAGGAATGACCCCTGCAGAAATGCATGGCCTGATCAGTGGATTGATCTGTGGCGGCAACCATGACAGCAGCTGGCAAACGCTGGTGCACGATCTGACCAACGAAGGCATGGCGTTTTCGCAGACGCTCTCTCTGCCTTTGCAGCAGATGCACGAAGCCGTGGGTAACTCTCTGGAAGATGAGGGATTTATGTTCCAGCTTTACCTGCCTGAAGATGATGATATCACCGTGTTTGACCGCGCCGATGCGCTGGCAGGCTGGGTGAACCATTTCCTGCTGGGTATGGGCGTGGCGCAGCCAAAAATTGGCCAGGTCAAAGGAGAAACCGGTGAAGCCATCGACGATCTGCGCACAATTGCGCAGCTCGGTTATGATGAAGATGAAGATCAGGAAGAACTGGAACAGTCGCTGGAAGAGGTGATTGAGTATGTGCGCGTTGCCGCACTGCTGTGTCACGACACCTTTACCCGCGTCATACCGGCTAATGTCATGATGAAAAAGCCGACGCTGCACTAGGACGCGTGCCAGCAGGCCGCCAGTGGTGATTTAACGGAACAGCATTCAGGAGGTCAAATGACCCAGCAAGAATTTTTGCGCCGCCGTCAGGCGCTGTTAGCGAAAATGGCTCCGGCCAGCGCGGCGATTATCTTTGCCGCCCCGGAAGCGACGCGCAGCAATGACAGTGAGTACCCATATCGGCAGAACAGTGATTTCTGGTATTTCACCGGATTTAACGAACCAGAAGCTGCACTGCTGCTGATTAAAAGCTCCGACAATCACAGCCACAGTGTCCTGTTCAACCGCGTACGCGATCTCACCGCAGAAATCTGGTTTGGCCGCCGCCTGGGGCAGGATGCCGCGCCTGAAAAACTGGCGATTGACCGCGCCCTGCCGTGGGATGACATTGGCGACCAGCTGCATCTGCTGTTGAACGGGCTGGATGTGGTTTACCATGCCCAGGGGCAGTACGACTTTGCAGATACTATCGTATTCAAGGCGCTGGAGGCGTTACGCCGTGGTTCTCGCCAGAATCTCTCAGCGCCTGCAACCCTGACCGACTGGCGTCCGTGGGTGCACGAGCTGCGTCTGATTAAATCCCCGGAAGAGCAGGCGGTACTGCGTGAAGCCGGGCGCATCAGCGCGCTGGCACACACCCGAGCCATGCAGAAATCCCGTCCTGGGATGTATGAATATCAGTTGGAAGGCGAAATTCTGCACGAGTTTACTCGCCATGGCGCCCGGTTCCCGGCTTACAACACTATTGTTGGCGCGGGGGACAATGGCTGCATCCTGCACTACACCGAAAACGAGAGCCAGATGCGCGACGGCCAGCTGGTACTGATCGACGCCGGGTGTGAATTCCAGGGCTATGCGGGCGATATAACCCGCACCTTCCCGGTGGGCGGTAAATTTACTGCTCCCCAGCGCGCCATCTACGACATTGTGCTGGCAGCGTTATACCGCTCGCTGGAACTCTATCGCCCCGGTACCAGCATTCGGGAAGTGACGGCGGCAGCGGTAGAAGTGATGGTGAAAGGCCTGGTGAAGCTGGGTATCCTGCACGGTGATGTTCATACCCTGATGGCTGAGAATGCCCATCGCCCGTTCTTTATGCACGGATTGAGCCACTGGCTGGGGCTGGATGTGCATGATGTCGGTCATTACGGCGTCGATCGCGACCGAATTCTGCAACCAGGCATGGCGCTGACCATTGAGCCGGGTTTATATATTGCACCTGATGCCGATGTGCCCGCAGAGTATCGCGGCATAGGTATTCGTATTGAAGATGACATCATTATCACCGCCGACGGCAACGAAAACCTGACGGATACGGTCGTTAAAGATGCCGATGACATTGAAGCACTGATGGCGGCAGCGAAGCGTTCATGAGCATAATTATCGCAGGGGGAGGAATGGCTGGTGCTACGCTGGCGCTGGCGATTTCACACCTGACGCAGGGAAAACTGGCGGTAACGCTGGTCGAAGGCACGGAGCCTGCCAGCCGGGCGCATCCCGGCTATGACGGGCGGGCGATTGCTCTGGCAGAAGGCACCTGCCAGCAGCTGGCAGCCATTGGTCTCTGGCCGCTACTCTCTTCGGTGGCGACTGCCATCACCGATGTGCATGTCAGCGATCGCGGGCATGCCAGCTTTGTCTCACTTGCTGCTGCCGACTACGACGTTTCGGCCCTGGGGCAGGTGGTTGAGCTGCATGAGGTTGGTCAGCGGCTTTTTGCCCGTTTGAAAAAAGCGCCGGGCATCACTCTGCGCTGCCCGGATAAAGTTATCGCGGTTGAGCGTACGCAGGAGAGCGTCAGCGTTCAGCTGGAAAGCGGTGAGCGCCTGAGCGGAGAACTGCTGGTCGCTGCTGATGGTTCGCGTTCACGCGTGGCGGCCAGCTGCGGGATACAGTGGCAAAGTGCCGATTATCAGCAGGTGGCTGTCATCGCCAATGTCACCACCCAGCTGCCACACCAGGGACGGGCGTTTGAGCGCTTTACTGAGTTTGGCCCGCTGGCGCTGCTGCCGATGTCGGGAGGGCGCAGTTCTCTGGTGTGGTGCCATTCACTGGCGGAGAAAGAGGCAGTAGATAGCTGGAGCGATGCGCATTTCCTCGCCGAACTACAGCGAGCTTTTGGCTGGCGTCTTGGGCGTATTACCCAGGTCGGGCAGCGCGACAGCTATCCATTACGGCTGCAAACCGCCTCACAGCATATTTCCCATCGGCTGGCACTGGTTGGCAATGCGGCGCAAACTCTGCACCCGATAGCCGGTCAGGGCTTTAATCTCGGCATTCGCGATGTGATGTCATTGGCGGAAACTCTGGCGGCTGCCTTCCGTGCCGGGCGCGGCGTGGGCGCGTACGCCACGCTGCAACATTATCAGCAACGTCGCCAGCCGGACGCACAGGCAACGATAGGTATTACTGACGGGCTGGTTCGACTGTTTGCAAACCGCTTTGCGCCGCTGGTTGCGGGGCGTAACCTGGGACTGCTGGCGATGGATCATCTGCCGCCATTACGTAATTTGCTGGCCGAGCGCACGTTGGGCTGGGTTAAGCGTTGAGGAGAAAGCAGCAATGCAAACCTATGATGTGATCATCGCCGGTGGCGGAATGGTCGGACTGGCGGTCGCCTGCGGCTTACAGGGTAGCGGGCTGCGTATCGCGGTACTGGAACGTGAAGCACCACCGGCGCTGGAGAACAACGCACCTCCGTCATTGCGCGTCTCGGCGATTAACGCGGCAAGCGAGCGTCTGTTGCAGCACCTTGGCGTCTGGGATGCGATCCTCAGTTCCGGTGCCAGCGCCTATCACGGTATGGAGGTCTGGGATCGCGACAGCTTTGGGCATATTACCTTTGATGATGAGCATCAGGGGCTGTCACACCTCGGGCACATCATTGAAAACCGGGTGATCCACCAGGCGCTGTGGCAGCGTGCTGAGAACCTCAGCGATATCACCCTGGTTGCACCTGCGGAATTACAGCAGGTGGCTTTTGGTGACAACGAAGCCTTTGTCACCTTGCAGGATGGCAGCATGATGACGGCGCGTCTGCTGGTGGCGGCCGACGGAGCCAACTCCTCGCTGCGCAATAAAGCCGATATCCCGCTGACCTTCTGGGACTATCAGCATCATGCTCTGGTAGCGAATATCCGCACCGAGCAGCCCCATGAATCGGTGGCGCGTCAGGTATTCCACGGCGACGGCATTCTGGCTTTCTTACCGCTGAAAGATCCGCACCTCTGTTCCATTGTCTGGTCGTTGTCGCCGCAGGAGGCGTCGCGCTTACAGGGCATGCCAGCAGCAGTATTCAATCAGCAGCTATCCGTGGCGTTCGATATGAAGCTTGGTCTGTGCACGCTGGAAAGCGAGCGTAAGGCCTTCCCGCTGATGGGGCGCTATGCGCGTAACTTTGCGGCACACCGTCTGGCGCTGGTTGGCGATGCAGCGCACACCATTCATCCTCTGGCAGGCCAGGGGGTTAACCTCGGTTTTATGGATGCAGCAGAGTTGATCGGTGAAGTACGCCGCCTGCAACAGCAGGGCAAAGATATTGGTCAGCACCTCTATCTGCGTCGCTACGAGCGCAGTCGTAAACACAGTGCTGCGGTGATGCTGGCCAGCATGCAGGGTTTTCGCGAGCTATTTGATGGCAATAACCCGGCGAAAAAGCTGCTGCGTGATGTGGGCCTGGCGCTGGCAGACAACCTTCCCGGCGTAAAACCGCGCTTGCTGAAGCAGGCGATGGGTTTACACGACCTTCCCGAATGGCTGCGTTAACCCGGCAATGAGAACAAGGGGGGCTAAGGCTCCCCTTTTTTGTACCTTCCTTCCGTGCTTCGTCAGCGTAACCGGTGTGCGACCGTTGCCCCATTTTTGCCCATCGTTTGAAAAAATCTAATTTCACCTCATACTTCGCATTACTTTTTGTAATGGATGGGTGATTTTATCTGCACCATTCTTTTTGCTAAAAATGGCATCGCTTTCTCATTCAACTGAATTTATACCGGTTAATTGCTGTTTTTGTGTGTAATAACGCAGTAATCCAGAGAAAAAAACCTGAAAATCGGCGCTGCCCTCTTTTGGCGCAGAGCCGATTCGACCTCGTTTATCTTATGGTTAATTAGCAGTTTCGGTGGTAAGTTCATAATGAAGGTAACGATTGCGTCGGCCGCATCCGGCGGTAAAAGACGCTCGTCAGCAACCGGATATCAGGCACAGGAAGACTATGACTCAGCAAACCGAGACTCAGCAAACCCCGTTATTCGAACAGCACCAGGCAAGCGGTGCACGCATGGTCGATTTTCATGGCTGGATGATGCCGCTGCACTATGGTTCTCAGATGGATGAACATCACGCGGTGCGGACTGATGCCGGAATGTTTGATGTTTCCCATATGACCATCGTCGACCTGCACGGCGTACGTACCCGTGAATTTCTGCGTTATCTGCTGGCTAACGATGTTGCCCGCCTTACCCAGCCCGGCAAAGCACTCTACAGTGCGATGCTCAACGCATCTGCTGGCGTCATTGACGATCTGATTGTTTACTTTATGAGCGAAGAATTTTTCCGCCTGGTGGTTAACTCAGCCACGCGAGAGAAAGATCTGGCGTGGATTGGTGAACATGCTGCGGCTTTCGGCGTAACGTTGACAGAACGTGCTGACCTGGCGCTGATCGCCGTTCAGGGCCCCAATGCCCGGCAAAAACTGCATACCTTACTGAGTGATGAACAGCGCGCTGCCGTCAGCGAGATGAAACCCTTCTTCGGCGTACAGTCAGGCGATCTGTTTATTGCCACCACCGGCTATACCGGAGAATCCGGTTATGAAATTGCCCTGCCGAATGAGCAGGTCGTCGACTTCTGGCAACGGCTGCTGGCTGCCGGAGTAAAACCCGCAGGTCTGGGTGCGCGCGATACCCTGCGCCTGGAAGCGGGAATGAATCTGTACGGCCAGGAGATGGACGAAGGGGTTTCACCGCTGGCTGCCAATATGGGCTGGACTATCGCCTGGGAGCCAGCAGATCGCCAGTTTATCGGGCGTGAAGCGCTGGAATTTCAGCGTGAGAAGGGGACGGAGCAGCTGGTGGGCCTGATCATGACGGAAAAAGGCGTGCTGCGTAATGAACTGCCGGTGCACTTTACTGACGCTGACGGCAATCAGTGTGAAGGCATTATTACCAGTGGATCGTTCTCACCAACGCTGGGTTGCAGTATCGCTCTGGCGCGCGTTCCCGCCGGAATTGGCGAACACGCCGTGGTGCAAATCCGCAACCGTGAAATGCCGGTACGTGTTACTAAACCTGTTTTTGTCCGCGCCGGTAAACCGGTGACGAAGTAACTTTTTGGAGAGCATATTGATGAGTAATGTACCAGCTGAACTGAAATACCGTGACAGCCATGAATGGGTGCGTAAAGAAGCCGATGGCACCTATACCGTCGGGATCACCGAACATGCTCAGGAACTGCTGGGTGACATGGTATTTGTTGACCTGCCTGATGTGGGTAACACCTACAGCCAGGGTGAAGATTGCGCGGTGGCTGAGTCAGTTAAAGCGGCCTCTGATATCTATGCGCCATTAAGTGGTGAAATCGTTGAGGTGAACAGCGGTCTGGACGCTGAACCTGAACTGGTTAACAGCTCCCCGTACACCGATGGCTGGCTGTTCCGTATTAAAGCCACGGACGACACCGAATTTGAGACGTTATTAGACGCCGCTGCCTATCAAGGTTCTATCGAATAGTTCCCTTACTGTTATTCGGGATGGGCCGTCGTCCATTCCGTCTCTCTATGCCCGATGCAGGATTGACCGCCCATGACCCAGAAACTCAGCCAGCTTGAACATCACGGTGCATTTATCGAGCGCCATATTGGCCCTTCGCAGGAACAGCAGGATGCCATGCTTAACGCTATCGGCGCTGCCACCCTGAACGATCTGATTACTTCGATTGTGCCCGCCGACATCCAGCTTCCCAGCCCGCCTGCGGTAGGCGATGCGCTGACGGAACATCTGGCGCTGGCCGAGCTCAAAGCGATTGCGGCGCAAAATCAGCGCTATAAATCTTTTATCGGCATGGGTTATACCCCGGTGCTGACGCCGCCGGTAATCCTGCGCAATATGCTGGAAAATCCAGGCTGGTACACCGCTTACACCCCTTACCAGCCGGAAGTTTCGCAGGGACGCCTGGAAGCGCTGCTAAACTTCCAGCAGCTGACGCTGGATCTCACCGGGCTGGATATTGCCTCTGCCTCGCTGCTGGATGAAGCCACCGCCGCCGCCGAAGCGATGGCCATGGCTAAACGCGTCAGCAAGCTGAAAAATGCCAATCGTTTCTTTGTGGCCGATGATATTCATCCGCAGACGCTGGACGTGGTGCGCACGCGCGCTGAAACCTTTGGGTTTGACGTGCTGGTGGATAAGGCTGAGAAAGTGCTGGAGCTGGACGAAGTGTTTGGCGTGCTGTTGCAGCAGGTCGGCACCGGTGGAGAAGTGCATGATTACGGTGACCTGATTGCGGAACTGAAACGCCGTAAAGTGGTGGTCAGCGTGGCCGCCGACGTTATGGCGCTGGTGCTGTTGCAGGCACCGGGTAAACAGGGAGCGGATATTGTCTTCGGCTCTGCCCAGCGTTTCGGCGTGCCGATGGGTTACGGTGGCCCGCATGCCGCCTTCTTTGCCGCCCGCGACGAACACAAACGCTCAATGCCGGGCCGTATTATTGGCGTATCCAAAGATGCCGCTGGCAACACTGCGCTACGTATGGCGATGCAGACCCGCGAACAGCATATCCGTCGTGAAAAGGCCAACTCCAACATCTGTACCTCGCAGGTACTGCTGGCTAATATCGCCAGCCTGTATGCCGTCTTCCACGGCCCTGCCGGTTTGAAACGTATTGCCAGCCGTATTCATCGCCTGACCGATATCCTTGCGCAGGGCTTACAGCTGCGCGGCGTGAAGCTGCGTTACTCCACCTGGTTCGATACCCTGACGGTAGAAGTCAGCGATAAAGCAGCGGTGCTCGATCGTGCTCTGAGTTTTGGTATCAACCTGCGCAGCGATATGCTTAATGCCGTGGGCATCACCCTGGATGAAACCACCACCCGCGAAGACGTTGTGGCGCTGTTCTCGATCCTCCTGGGGGGAGAGCATGGCCTGGAGATCGATACGCTGGATACTGACGCCAGCTCTATCCCGGCAGCGATGATCCGCGAAGACGCGATTCTTACTCATCCGGTATTTAATCGTCATCACAGCGAAACCGAGATGATGCGCTATATGCACAGCCTGGAGCGCAAAGATCTGGCGCTGAATCAGGCGATGATCCCGCTTGGCTCCTGTACCATGAAGCTGAATGCCGCAGCAGAAATGATCCCGATCACCTGGCCTGAGTTTGCCGAACTGCATCCGTTCTGCCCGGCAGAGCAGGCAGGCGGCTACCTGCAAATGATCGGGCAGCTCTCGCGCTGGCTGGTGCAGCTCACCGGCTATGATGCGCTCTGCATGCAGCCAAACTCCGGCGCGCAGGGAGAATACGCCGGGCTGCTGGCGATCCGCCGTTACCATGAAAGCCGTAACGAAGCAGAACGTAATATCTGCCTGATCCCCGCATCCGCACACGGCACTAACCCGGCATCAGCACAGATGGCAGGGATGAGTGTGGTGGTGGTCGCCTGTGACAAGCAGGGCAATATCGATCTGCACGATCTGCGCATGAAAGCAGAGCAGGCGGGTGCAGCGCTCTCCTGTATCATGGTGACCTATCCGTCGACCCACGGCGTATATGAAGAGACGATCCGCGAAGTGTGCCAGATCGTGCATCAGTTTGGCGGCCAGGTCTATCTGGACGGTGCCAATATGAACGCGCAGGTGGGGATCACAACGCCAGGATATATTGGCGCGGACGTTTCACACCTAAACCTGCACAAAACCTTCTGCATTCCACACGGCGGCGGCGGGCCAGGCATGGGGCCAATTGGCGTTAAAGCTCATCTTGCCCCGTTCGTTCCAGGCCACAGCGTGGTACAGATCGACGGGATGCTGACCGGGCAGGGTGCGGTATCTGCTGCGCCGTTCGGCAGCGCCTCTATTCTGCCTATCAGCTGGATGTATATCCGCATGATGGGGGCGGAAGGTCTGAAGCAGGCAAGTTCGGTGGCGATCCTCAACGCTAACTACATAGCTTATCGTCTGAAGTCCGCTTATCCGATCCTCTACGCCGGCCGTGTAGCGCACGAATGTATTCTGGATATTCGTCCGCTAAAAGAGCAGACAGGCATCAGTGAGCTGGATATTGCTAAACGCCTGATCGACTACGGTTTCCATGCGCCAACCATGTCATTCCCGGTGGCGGGCACGTTGATGGTCGAACCAACCGAATCAGAAAGCAAAATCGAGCTGGATCGCTTTATCGATGCGATGCTGGCGATCCGCTCGGAGATCGACCGTGTGGCAGCAGGGGAGTGGCCGCTGGAGGATAATCCACTGGTCAATGCACCACATACTCAGATGGAAATTGTCGGCGAATGGAATCACCCTTATACCCGTGAACTGGCAGTATTCCCTGCCGGGAGCGCGAATAAATACTGGCCAACAGTGAAGCGCCTGGATGATGTCTATGGCGACCGAAACTTGTTCTGCTCGTGCGTCCCGATCGGCGAATACAAATAAACCCGTCATACTTCAAGGTGCAGGATCGTTGGCTCTCCTCGCGGACCCCAGTCACTTACTAATGTAAGCTCCCGGGGATCCGCTGCGTGGCCGCCTGCCTGCACCTCGAATTATTTAGGGTTTAGACCCGTCATACTTCAAGGCTCAGGATCGTTGGTTCTCCTCGCGGACCCCAGCCATTTACTGATGTCAGCTCCCGGGGATCCGCTGCGTGGCCGCCTGCCTGCACCTCGAATTATTTAGGGTTTAGCCCCGTCATCCTTCAAGGCGCAGGATCGTTGGTTCTCCTCGTGGCCCCCAGCCATTTACTGATGTCAGCTCCCGGGGATCCGCTGCGTGGCCGCCTGCCTGCACCTCGAATTATTTAGGGTTTAGCCCGTCATCCTTCAAGGCGCAGGGTCGTTGGTTCTCCTCGTGGCCCCCAGCCATTTACTGATGTCAGCTCCCGGGGATCCGCTGCGTGGCCGCCTGCCTGCACCTCGAATTATTTAGGGTTTAGCCCGTCATACTTCAAGGCGCAGGATCGTTGGCTCTCCTCGCGGACCCCAGCCATTTACTGATGTCAGCTCCCGGGGATCCGCTGCGTGGCCGCCTGCCTGCACCTCGAATTATTTAGGGTTTAGCCCGTCATACTTCAGGGCGCAGGATCGTTGGTTCTCCTCGCGACCCCCAGCCATTTACTGATGTCAGTTCCCGGGGATCCGCTGCGGTATAGGCGCAAATTACAGTAACCAGCCCAGAGTGTGAGCCCGGTTCAGATGCTGTTGCAGATAACCCCACAGCTCCGGCCACTGCCGCGCCAGCTTGATGTTGCGTGATTCTACCTGCTCCAGACGAATACCATTCTCTTTCCAGCTCTGGCCCTGATTGTGCAGGTTAAGCATGATGGGCAGTGCGCGATCGAGCATATTGGCAAAGCGCGCATCCGCCGTTTCTCCGGCTTCATACTCATTCCACAATGCGCGAAAACGCTGGCTCAGGCCCGGGGGGAGCAGACCAAAAATACGCTGTGCGGCGGCAACCTCCTGCTCCTGAATCGCGTCACGTGCGGCAATGTCATAGACCATCACATCACCAGCATCGATCTCCACCACGTCATGCACCAGCGCAAGCTGGATGGCGTGCTGAACATCAATGGTTTCAGGGGCGAATGGTGCCAGACTCATGGCGGCCATCGCCAGGTGCCAGCTGTGCTCTGCGGAGTTTTCCTGACGTGCATTACTGAGAAGTTTGGTGCGGCGCTCTACGTCTTTTAGCTTGTCCAGCTCCATCAAAAACTGCACCACTTCTGTCATCGCACCGAAATCTAAGGCTGCTACCCTGTCTGACATCACCTGTCTCACTTACCCGGAAAAAGTTAGCCCATATTGTAAGGGAAACGATTGCGTATTTCGCAAAAAAAGTGCATTGCAGGCTCAGACACAATATTTTAGCTTACATGTGTACACTGAAATTATTGTCAGCTAGGCTACAGATGATGCTTTTCCCACCATCGCCATCTTGCGATAGGGGGCGCATTGCAAATCGGAGATAAGAGTTAACTATGGTGAAAGAGAAAGTACTGACGGGCGGATACTCAGTGGCGGAAGAGATTGCGAACAGCATCAGCCACGGCATTGGGTGCCTGTTAGGTGTCATTGGTCTGGTGCTGATGCTGAATCAGGCGATTGATAGCCATGCCGGTGCGCTGGCGATCGTCAGCTACAGTCTGTATGGCGGCAGTATAATCCTGCTGTTTCTTGCCTCCACGCTCTATCATTCCATTCCGGGTGAAAAGGCGAAGTTCTGGCTAAAAAAACTCGACCACTCAGCTATCTATCTGCTGATTGCCGGAACCTATACGCCGTTTCTGCTGGTCGGCCTGCGATCGCCGCTGGCCCACTGGCTGATGGTGGTCATCTGGAGCCTGGCACTCGCAGGTATCCTGTTTAAGCTGGTCTTTGCGCACCGCTTTGAAGCGCTGTCGCTGGTCACTTATATGCTGATGGGCTGGCTGTCGGTGATTGTGCTGTATCAGATGGTGATGCGCCTGCCCGCTGGCAGCGTATGGCTACTGGCCGCAGGGGGGATCATCTACTCGCTGGGAGTGATTTTCTATGTGGCGAAGCGGATACCCTACAACCATGCGATCTGGCACGGTTTTGTACTCGGCGGGTCGCTGTGCCACTTTCTTGCCATCTACCTGTATGTGATGTAACACCGCGGATATCAACCGCCCTGACGCGGATATTCAGGGCGGATAACTGATTTACCCGGCAGTGATTTCGTAAGGCAGCGGCTGAATAGCCAGCTGTCCGCCTTCATCGCCCTGCACTCGCAGCACGGTATCCGGTTCCAGATCGTTATTCATTACCGCCTGCACCCACACCTCGCCATTGTCCAGCTGGACTGCGGCGAGGATCGTGCCGGTCCGACGCCAGTTCTCACCCATCTTCATTTCCAGCGCATCGTTTGCCGCAGGTACGACACCTGCTTTGCCCGCCAGCCAGTAAAGTGCACGTTTATTGGCACCGCGGAATTTCGCACGCGCTACCATCTCCTGACCGGTATAGCAGCCTTTCTTAAAGCTGATGGCATCCAGCGCCTGTAAGTTAGTCGCCTGCGGGATCAGCTGCGCACTGGTCGCGCTGTCAATCACCGGGAAACCGGCTTCGATATCTAGTGCCAGCCATTGAGAACTGTTATTTAACTGCGCGCAATCCGCCAACGCCTCGCGCAGTGACTGCGCTTTTTCAGCGCTGGTGACCAGTAAAAAACGCTCGGCAGGCAGATCGAACCACAGCAGAGTACTCTCTCCATCCTGCACCACCGGCGTTTGGGCATCAGGCAGTGCGCTAAACAGATTGGTCAGCGCGGCTCTGGCCTGAAAACCCGCCACTCCCAGCAGTACGCTTTCATCGTCGGCGGCCAGCGTTACTTTGGCAAACACCGCATACTTTTTCAGTTCCGCCAGCTGGTTATCGCGCAGACTGCGGCGCTCAATAAAGGCAAGACCGTCGGCACGATGAAACAGGCGCAGATTACTCCACATCTTCCCTTTGGCATCACAATGGGCGGCAGGGCGATGCTGATCGGCGGCGAGTGCGGCCACGTCCAGCGTTACCTGTCCCTGTAAATAGCTGACGCGATCGGCGCCAGTCGCGTTTACCAGCGCCCACTCTTCCAATGACATCAGGGTCAGCGGCAGACGAGCCGAAGCGGCGGGTTGACGCGGCGGGAAAGAAATAGTCGGCATAATTCAGTCCTAAAGTAAGCAAGGGATGAAAATTGTTTTCTCATGTTAAAAGAGCAGCACTGCTTTGCAACCTGTTTCCGGGAAAAGCGGCACAAAACGCGTGATAACCCTGTAACTGATGTCACTGTTTTGCGCGCTGACGCGCAGGGCTAAAATTGCTGCATCAACAGTGAGGCAAAAAAGCGGTACACTGAGCGCCATGTTTGGTTAACCAATGCAGAGTGACATGGATATTTCAAATAAATCACGTATTCACTGGGCCTGCCGTCGTGGCATGCGCGAACTCGATATCTCCATCATGCCTTTTTTTCAGTATGAATTTGACTCACTGACTGACGAAGACAAGCAGCTGTTTGTGCGTCTGCTGGAAAGTGACGATCCCGATCTGTTCAACTGGCTGATGAATCATGGTGAACCGGCTGATGCCGAACTGCAACGCATGGTGGCGTTGATTCAGGAAAGAAACAAGGCACGTGGCCCGGTGGCAATGTAATCTACGGCCTTCCCGGCAGGCGCGCACGCTTTCACTATTGCTGCATAGTGCGGTGATGCTGGCGCTGCTGCTTGCTCCCTGGCCGGACAGTGCCGCACTGCCGCGAGCGATATTAATGCTGCTGGTGCTGATAGAGTGCCTGCGCGGCCAGCAGCGGCTCCTCCGCTGTCGGGGTGATTTTATCCTGCGTGAGGGGAGAGTGCTGATCTGGCAGCAGCGTCAGTGGCGCATGACTTCACGCCCGTGGCTGAGTCGCCTGGCGATGTGCCTCTCATTACAGGAAACATCAGGTTGCCGTCAGCGTCTGTGGCTATTTGCCGATGGCATGGAAAACAGTGAATGGCGGCTCCTGCGCCAGCAGCTGCTGAACGAAAAGGAACTGCGTGATGAGTAGCGCCACCATCTGGCTGGTAGAAGATGAAGCCGCCATTGCCGACACACTGCTGTATATGCTGCAACTGGAGGGGTTTGAAACCCGCTGGTTTCCCCGGGGAATGCCGCTGCTGGAAGCGCTGCCGCAGCAGGCTCCTGACCTGGTGATCCTGGATGTTGGCCTGCCTGATATCAATGGTTTTGAGCTGTGTCGGCGGTTGCTGGCGCAGCAGCCGGATCTTCCGGTACTGTTTCTTACCGCCCGTAGCGAAGAAGTTGACCGGCTGCTGGGGCTGGAAATCGGCGCAGATGACTACGTTGCTAAACCTTTCTCCCCGCGTGAAGTCTGTGCGCGGGTGCGTACTTTGCTGCGTCGCCTGCAAAAACAGCAGCGTATCGCACAGTCACCCCGCTATAACGTCGGCAATTTCACCCTTGATGAATCTGCCGCGCGCGTACAGTGGTGTGATCAGCCACTGACACTGACTCGCTATGAATATCTGCTACTGAAAACGCTGCTGCTCTCCCCCGGGCGGGTGTTCTCACGTCAGCAGCTGATGAATCTGGTATGGAAAGAGGCAGAAGAGAGCCTTGATCGCACTGTTGATACCCATATCAAAACCCTGCGCGCCAAGCTGCGTGATATTAATCCTCAGGAGCAGGTGCTGATGACTCACCGGGGGCTGGGTTACAGCCTGGTGGCGGGCTGATGCGCATCGGAATGCGTCTGCTGCTGGGCTATTTTCTGATTGTCGCCGTGGCCGCGTGGTTTGTACTCAGCATCTTCTTAAAGGAGATTAAGCCCGGCGTGCGTCGGGCCACCGAAGGGACGCTGGTGGATACCGCCACGCTGCTGGCACAGTTTGCCCGTGCAGATATTATCAGCGGTAATCCGCAGCGGGGGCAGCTGGCGCAGGCATTCGCCCAGCTGCGAAACTATCGGGTTCATGCCAATATCAGCGGCATCGCTAAACGGCGTAACGAATATCATGTTTATCTCACTGATGCCAAAGGGATTGTGCTGTTTGATTCTGCCGGAGTGGCGGTGGGCAAGGACTACTCGCGCTGGAATGATGTGCTGCTGACGCTTCGCGGCCAGTACGGCGCACGCAGCACCCGCAGTAACCCGGATGATGATGCGAGTTCGGTCATGTATGTCGCCGCGCCGGTGCGAGATGGCGCGCAGCTGCTGGGTGTACTCAGCGTGGGGAAAGCGAACAGTACGATGGTGCCGGTAATCCGCCGTAGCGAACACCGCATTCTCTGGGCCGGTGCGGCGCTGCTGGGTATTGCTCTGTTGATAGGGCTGGGATTTGTCCTCTGGATTAACCGCTCCGTTGGGCGTCTGGTTCGTTATGCCGATTCCGTTACTGCGGGTGACGCACAGCCGCTGCCAGCCATGAACAGCACTGAGCTGCGCAAGCTGGCCCAGGCGCTGGAGAGTATGCGCCTCAGGCTCGAAGGTAAACGCTATATTGAGCACTATGCCCATGCATTAACTCACGAGCTGAAAAGCCCGCTGGCGGCCATCCGTGGTGCAGCAGAAATTTTGCGCGAGTGTCCCCCGGCGGAGGTTGCTCAGCGCTTCTCAACTAATATCCTGCAACAGAATGCCCGAATGCAGCGGCTGATCGACAATCTGCTGCGCCAGGCGACGCTGGAAAACCGCCCGGAAATTCAGCGCCAGCCGGTCAGCCTGCTGCCGCTTATTACCTCGCTGTGTGACAGTCGGGCAGTGCAGGCACAGGGCAAGCGCCTGACCTTCGACGCTGCCGCCTTTGACGGGATTTCCGTGCGTGCTGATGCTCTGCTGCTGGAGCAGGCGCTGGCTAATCTGCTGGATAATGCCCTCGACTTTACGCCCCTGGGGGGCGAGGTGCGGCTTGAAGTCAGCCAGGCTGCCGATGAAGTTATTTTCACAGTACTGGATAGCGGCAGCGGGATTCCGGACTATGCGCTGCCCCATATATTTGACCGCTTCTACTCTTTGCCACGCAGTAACGGGGAGAAAAGCAGCGGGTTGGGTCTCGCCTTTGTACAGGAGGTTGCACGGCTGCATCAGGGAGGTATCACTCTGACGCCACGTCCTGAAGGTGGCGTCTGCGCACAGCTTACTGTGAAAAAATAACCGCTTACTTCACCGTCTCTTCACATAACTTCATTTTCTCCCCATTCAGGCGGGCTATCTTCTGCGCTATACACACAGGAGAATCCAACATGAATAAATCCCCGGTATTATGGAAAATGCTCACCCTGATTGGCTGCCTATTGCTGCTGCTGGTTCCACTCAGTTTACTCAGTTCGCTCATCGACGAACGCAGCATCTGGCGCGACAGCGTGGCCGATAAGCTCAGTCAGAGCACCAGCGGCCCGCAGCGCCTGTTTGGGCCACTGATTGCCATTCCATGGAGCGAAGTCGTAACGGAAACACGCGACGGAAAAGAGGTCACGGTTCAGCGTAGTCATTTACGCTACTATCTGCCTAAAAACCTGCGAGTGGTGGGGGATCAGGAAGTAGAAAAGCGCAACGTCGGCATTTATCAGGGGCAGGTCTGGCGAACGGGGTTTACCATCAACGCCATCTTTGACAGCGAACAGCTGGCGGATATTAAAAAGCCCGGCATCACTCTTGGCGACCCCTGGCTGGTTATGGGAGTAGGTGACTCACGCGGGATCAGCAGCGTAACGCCGCTGAATATTGGCGACAGGCAGTTTGACTTCCAGCCGGGCAGCGATCTTCCCGGCAGTAGCGAAGGGCTGCATGTGGCGCTGCCTGCTGAAGTTTTACAGGAAAAAAATCTGGCGCTGAACTTCGCGCTTAAATTGCAGGGCACGCAGCGGCTGGAAGTGGTGCCTCTGGGTAAAAACAGTACCTTTGACCTGAAAAGCAACTGGCCGCATCCGGGTTTTACCGGCAGCTTCCTGCCGGAGCAGCGCCAGATCACGCCTGACGGTTTTACCGCCCGCTGGCAGAGCAGCTGGTTTGCTAACAATCTTAACTCGCTGGTGCGCGATGATTTCACCGTCAGCAGCGACAAGCTTCCGGCCTTCAGTGCAATGGTGGTCAACCCGGTCGATCAGTATCAACAGACCGAGCGAGCGGTTAAGTATGCCATTCTGCTGATTGGCCTGACCTATATGGCCTTCTTCCTGTTTGAAACGCTGACTGCGTTGCGTGTGCATCCGATGCAGTATCTGCTGGTGGGACTGTCGCTGGTGATGTTCTTCCTCGTGCTGCTGGCTCTTTCCGAACATATCGGCTTTAACCTTGCCTGGCTCACCGCCAGCCTGACCTGTGCGGCGATAAACGGCTTCTATTTGCAGGCGGTATTACGCGGGTGGCGACGCAGCCTGATGTTTGTTGGCGGTTTACTGGTGCTGGATGCCGTGCTGTGGCAGCTGTTGCAGTCTGAAGACAGCGCGCTGCTGCTGGGAACCGGCGTGCTGATGGCGGCGCTGGCAGCTGTCATGGCCCTGACGAGGAATATTGACTGGTATCGCCTGTCGGCAACGGTGATGCCGGAAGTGGCCACCGATGGTGCGCAGGATCTGGACGAAGAAGGGCGCTTCAGGCTGTGGAAATAACAGGATAATAGATCCCGGGGCGACCAAAAATAGCGGCCGCCCCGGGTGCCGTTGGCTTGCAGCGGCAGGCTTAAAGCAGTTCGGCCATCTCGGTGAGAATCTGTTCGCACCACTGTGCAATACGTTCATCGGTCTGTTCAAACTGGTTGATATCATCCAGCGCCAGGCCGACAAACTGCTTACCATCGGCAGTCAGCGGTTTTTTACTGGTAAACTCATAGCCTTCCAGCGGCCAGTAGCCAACAAACTGCACCCCGGATGGTGCCAGCACTTCATGCAGCATGCCCAGCGCATCGAGAAACCATTCGCTGTACTCTCCCTGATCGCCCATACCGTAGAGCGCCACAACTTTGTCCTGTAAATTCAACTGTGGCAGATCGGTCCAGATCGCCTCCCAGTCCTCCTGCAGCTCGCCAAAATCCCAGGTTGGAATCCCAAGGATCAGCAGATCGTACTGCTCCATCAGCGCAGGGGAATCATCTTTCAGGTTATGCAATGTGACCAGATCTTCACCGATAAAGTCACGGATCTTCTCTGCGGCCATCTCGGTGTAACAGGTGCTGGAACCATAAAACAGACCGATTTTCATCGTAGTAAAACTCATTTTTCGTAAAGTCTGGCGGCGATTATATCAGAAGCGGGCAGAAATGAGGCATAATGGGTACACTTTGTACGGCAGGTGAGTGCGCTATTATGCTGATTTTTAAGTATAAAGTTGTTTGTTGTAGCGCACTCAGCGTCATAAGAATCGCAGACAGGAGAAGTTGAGGTGCAGGATAACGATCTGATTGAGCAATTTCTTGATGCACTGTGGATCGAGCGCAACCTGGCGCAAAATACCGTCGCCTCTTACCGCCTCGACTTACGCTCGCTCTGCGATTGGTTACAGCATCACCAGCTTGCGCTGCTAACGGTTGACGCGGTGGAGTTGCAGGGCTTTCTCGCCGAACGGCTGGAGGGCGGCTACAAGGCGACCAGCTCTGCGCGTCTACTCAGCGCCATGCGCCGTCTGTTCCAGTATCTCTACCGGGAGAAACTACGGGCTGACGATCCCAGCGCGCTATTATCATCGCCCAAACTGCCGCAGCGCCTGCCGAAAGATCTCTCTGAGGCGCAGGTGGTGAGGTTGCTACAGGCACCGTGTCTCGACCAGCCCATTGAACTACGCGACAAAGCGATGCTGGAGCTACTTTACGCCACCGGGCTGCGCGTGACGGAGCTGGTTGGCCTGACCCTCAGCGATATCAGCCTGCGCCAGGGGGTGGTGCGGGTGATCGGTAAAGGTAATAAAGAGCGGCTGGTGCCAATGGGTGAAGAGGCGGTGCACTGGATTGAACAGTTTGTGGAGTATGGCCGTCCCTGGCTGCTCAACGGCAAGACGATTGACGTGCTGTTTCCCAGCAACCGTGCACAGCAGATGACCCGGCAAACTTTCTGGCATCGTATCAAGCATTACGCCACACTGGCGGGTATCGACAGTGAAAAACTGTCACCGCACGTGCTGCGTCATGCTTTCGCCACCCATCTGCTGAACCACGGGGCAGATTTACGTGTCGTACAGATGCTGTTAGGTCACAGTGATCTATCTACCACCCAGATTTACACGCACGTGGCGACAGAACGCCTGCGTCAGCTACATCAGCAGCACCACCCACGTGCCTGATTTACATGAAAATACAGCCCGCTTAGTTAGGCTATAAGGATATGAAATGAAGAAGCATTACCTGTTACTTTCGGGACTCATTGCGTTTGCCAGTGGACTGGCCCATGCCGATGATGCAGCGATTAAACAGTCTCTGAATAAGCTGGGCTTACAGCAGACCGAGATCCAGCCTTCGCCTCTGCCGGGATTTAAAACCGTCCTGAGCGAAAGCGGCGTGCTGTATGTGACCGACGATGGTAAGCATTTCGTTCAGGGGCCGCTCTATGATGTCAGCGGTAGCCAGCCGGTCAACGTGACCAACCAGCTTCTGGACAAGAAGGTGGAAGCTCTGAGCAAAGATATGATCGTGTACAAAGCGGCGAAAGAGCAGCATGTGATTACGGTATTTACCGATATTACCTGCGGCTACTGCCACAAACTGCATCAGCAGATGGCCGACTATAATGCGCTGGGCATCACCGTGCGCTATCTGGCTTTCCCGCGTGAGGGGCTGACCGGAAAAGTGGCAAAAGATATGAAATCGATCTGGTGTACCGCCGATCGCCGTAAAGCCTTCGATGCCGCAATGAAAGGTGAAGAAGTGTCACCAGCGGACTGCAAAATCGATATTGGCCAGCAGTACAAACTGGGTATTCTTTACGGTATCCAGGGCACCCCGGCGATGCTGACTGAGAACGGCAGTATGATCCCAGGCTATCAAAGCCCGCAGGATCTGAAGAAATTCCTCGACAGCCAGAAAAACGGCGGCTGATGTCAGTGAACAGTAAAACAGAACTCCGTCGCCGTGAGGCGACGGACACCGACGCTTTACCTGCCGATCTTCACCCTCTGCTACGTCGTCTCTATGCCCGTCGCGGAATCCGCCAGGCCAGTGAGCTGGAGCGCGGCGCAAAGAATCTGCATCCTTTCCAGTCCCTTAGCGGTATTCAGGCGGCGGTGGAGATTCTGCAACGGGCGCTCGCCAATAATCTTTGCATTATGATTGTGGGCGACTTTGACGCCGACGGTGCCACCAGTACGGCGTTGACCGTGCTGGCGCTGCGCAGCATGGGCGGGCAGAACGTTAAGTATCTGGTGCCTAACCGTTTTGATGATGGCTACGGCCTCAGCCCGGAAGTGGTGGAGCAGGCGGCGGCGCGCGGCGCGCAGCTGATCGTCACCGTGGATAACGGTATCTCCTCCCATGCAGGAGTTGCTCTGGCCCATGAAAAGGGCATTCCGGTGGTAGTGACCGATCACCACCTGCCGGGCGAGACGCTTCCGGATGCCGATGCCATTGTTAACCCGAATCTTAACGACTGCACATTCCCCTCCAAATCGCTGGCGGGCGTTGGTGTCGCGTTTTATCTGATGCTGGCGCTGCGATCGCAGCTGCGTAATTGCGGTGTGACCACCCTGCCGAATCTGGCTGAACTGCTGGATCTGGTGGCGCTGGGTACCGTTGCAGACGTCGTACCGCTGGATGCCAACAACCGTATTCTGGTCTGGCAGGGACTGAGCCGCATTCGCGCCGGGAAATGCCGTCCCGGTATTCGTGCTCTGCTGGAAATTGCCAACCGTGATGCTCGTCAGCTGGCCGCCAGCGACTTAGGTTTTGCCCTCGGGCCGCGCCTGAATGCCGCCGGAAGGCTGGATGATATGTCGGTTGGCGTGGCGCTGCTGCTCAGTGAGGATCTGGGCCAGGCGCGCATGCTCGCCAGCGAGCTGGATGCGCTTAATCAGACGCGCAAAGAGATCGAGCAGGGGATGCAGTCGGAGGCGCTGGCACTGTGCGACCGTCTTGAGGCCAGCAGCGAAGCGCTGCCGCTCGGCATTGCCATGTATCATCCGGAGTGGCATCAGGGCGTGGTGGGTATTCTGGCTTCACGCCTGAAAGAGCGCTTCCACCGCCCGGTGATTGCCTTTGCACCAGCAGGTGATGGCACGCTGAAAGGCTCCGGACGTTCAATTGCCGGGCTGCATATGCGCGATGCACTGGAGCGGCTGGATACTCTCAATCCCGGGCTGATCATCAAATTTGGCGGTCATGCAATGGCGGCCGGGTTATCGCTGGAAGAGGCTAACTTTGACCGTTTCCGTCAGTGCTTTGCCGACCTTGTGGGCGACTGGCTTGATGCCGAATCCCTTCAGGGAGTGGTCTGGTCAGACGGCGAGCTGATGGCGCAGGAGCTGACGCTGCCCACCGCTGAACTGCTGCGTGAAGCAGGGCCATGGGGCCAGGCGTTCCCGGAACCGACCTTTGACGGGAAGTTCAGGCTGCTTCAGCAGAAGCTGGTGGGCGAGCGTCACCTGAAAGTGATGATTGAACCGCTTGGCGGTGGGCCACTGCTCGACGGTATCGCTTTTAACATCGATACGGCGCTCTGGCCGGATCCGAGCGTAAAACAGGTGGAGCTGGCCTATAAGCTCGACGTCAATGAGTTTCGCGGTAACCGCAACGTGCAGCTAATCATCGACCACCTCTGGGCGTTGTAATCTGATGTGTATCGCATAGCACTGAACGCACAAGATGCGTTCAGTGCTACAAACCGTACGCTGTTTCGGTTAAACTGCACCGTTACATTTATACCCTTTATTCTTCAAGCTTCAGGTGCGTTGGTTGCTTCGAATTATTGGGGGTAAACGTCCTTTTCGATCACCTAAAAAGATCTCAAAACCATGTTTGAAATTAATCCGGTAAAGAACCGTATTCAGGATCTCACTGAGCGCAGCAGCGTTCTTCGGGGGTATCTTTGACTATGATGCCAAGAAAGAACGCCTTCAGGAAGTAAACGCTGAACTTGAGCAGCCTGATGTCTGGAATGAACCTGAACGCGCCCAGGCGCTGGGTAAAGAACGTTCCGCATTAGAAGCCGTTGTTGAAACTCTGGATCTGATGGAACAGGGGCTGGAAGATGTCGCTGGCCTGCTGGAGCTGGCCGTTGAAGCGGAAGATGAAGACACCTTCAATGAAGCAATCGCTGAACTCGACGTGCTGGAAAAGAAACTTGGCGAATTAGAATTCCGTCGCATGTTTTCCGGTGAATACGACAGCGCTGACTGCTACATGGATATCCAGGCGGGTTCTGGCGGCACCGAAGCACAGGACTGGGCCAGCATGCTGCTGCGTATGTACCTGCGCTGGGCAGAAGACAAAGGCTACAAAACCGAAATTATCGAAGAGTCTGACGGTGAAGTGGCCGGAACTAAATCCGCCACCATTAAAATCGTCGGCGACTATGCGTATGGCTGGTTACGTACTGAAACCGGCGTACATCGCCTGGTACGTAAAAGTCCGTTCGACTCCGGCGGTCGTCGCCACACCTCGTTCAGTTCGGTGTTTATCTACCCGGAAGTGGACGACAACATCGACATCGAAATTAACCCGGCCGATCTGCGTATCGACGTTTACCGTGCCTCAGGTGCCGGTGGTCAGCACGTCAACAAAACCGAGTCGGCGGTGCGAATCACCCACTTACCGACCAACATTGTTGTGCAGTGCCAGAACGACCGTTCCCAGCATAAGAACAAAGATCAGGCCTTCAAACAGCTGCGCGCCAAGCTGTATGAATACGAAATGCAGAAGAAAAATGCGGACAAGCAGGCGGCGGAAGACAACAAGTCTGATATCGGCTGGGGCAGTCAGATCCGCTCTTACGTGCTGGATGATTCCCGCATCAAAGATCTGCGTACCGGCGTGGAAACACGCAATACTCAGGCGGTTCTGGATGGCGATCTGGATCGTTTTATCGAAGCAAGCTTGAAAGCAGGTTTATAAGGAACTCACATGTCTGAACAACAACCGCAGGCCGCTGATGCCGCGATTGAACTGAATAATGAACTGAAATCGCGTCGCGAAAAGCTGGCTGCACTGCGTGAAACTGGCGTGGCCTTCCCGAACGACTTCCGCCGCGATCGCACCGCTGATACGCTGCACGCCGAGTTTGATGGCAAAGAGAACGAAGAGCTGGAAGCGCTGGGTCTGGAAGTCAGCGTTGCCGGCCGTATGATGACCCGCCGCATTATGGGCAAGGCATCTTTCGTGACTTTGCAGGACGTTGGCGGCCGTATTCAGCTGTATGTGGCTCGCGATGATCTGGCAGAAGGCATCTACAACGAACAGTTCAAAAAGTGGGATCTCGGCGATATCGTCGGCGCACGCGGTAAGTTGTTCAAGACTAAAACCGGCGAACTGTCTATCCACTGTAGCGAACTGCGCCTGCTGACTAAAGCACTGCGCCCGCTGCCGGATAAATTCCACGGCCTGGCCGATCAGGAAACTCGTTACCGTCAGCGTTATCTTGACCTGATCTCGAACGACGATTCGCGTAACACCTTCAAAATTCGCTCTCAGATCATGGCTGGCATCCGCAGCTTTATGGTCGGTCGCGACTTTATGGAAGTGGAAACTCCGATGATGCAGGTGATCCCTGGCGGTGCGTCTGCCCGTCCGTTTATCACCCATCACAATGCGCTGGACATCGATATGTACCTGCGTATTGCGCCGGAGCTGTATCTGAAGCGTCTGGTGGTGGGTGGGTTCGACCGCGTGTTCGAAATCAACCGCAACTTCCGTAACGAAGGTATTTCGCCGCGTCATAACCCAGAGTTCACCATGATGGAACTCTATATGGCGTATGCGGATTACAAAGATCTGATCGAACTGACCGAAAGCCTGTTCCGCACCCTGGCTCAGGACGTGCTCGGTACCACCGTGGTGCCTTACGGTGAGCAGGAGTTCGATTTCGGTAAACCGTTCGAGAAGCTGACGATGAAAGAAGCGATTCTTAAATACCGTCCGCAGACCGATCTGGCCGATCTCGATGATTTCGATAAATCCGTCGCGATTGCTCAGTCTCTGGGCATCAAAGTGGAGAAGAGCTGGGGGCTGGGCCGTCTGGTCACTGAGATCTTCGAAGAAACCGCCGAAGCGCATCTGATCCAGCCAACGTTTATTACTGAATACCCGGCTGAAGTATCGCCGCTGGCACGTCGTAATGATCAGAACCCGGAGATCACCGATCGCTTTGAATTCTTTATCGGCGGACGTGAAATCGGTAACGGCTTCTCAGAGCTGAACGATGCGGAAGATCAGGCAGAGCGTTTCCTGCAACAGGTTAACGCCAAAGATGCCGGTGATGATGAAGCGATGTTCTACGATGAAGACTACGTGACGGCGCTGGAGCATGGCCTGCCGCCAACGGCGGGTCTGGGTATCGGTATCGACCGTATGGTCATGCTGTTTACCAACAGCCACACCATCCGTGATGTGATCCTGTTCCCGGCCCTGCGCCCAAGCAATAAGTAAGCGTAACCCGAAGCATCAACGGTCAGCATCTTTGCTGGCCGTTTTTTTTCGCGTCAGCGAAGTTATCAGGATTTCACGGCTTCATTCAGCCAGTCTTTAAATCGCGCATAAGGCACATAGAGTGATACGTCTTTGTAGAGTGTTTTGCCGCTCTTCATATCGTTAATTCGTTTGCTGTAGCCAACAATCACCCCACCAATCGAATCGTCAGAGGCGTTATACACCGCGCCACCGGACATACCCTGCACTACGCCCGCATCGGACGCTACCACCACACAGCTGACTTTATTCCAGGAGTTTTTCAGCCCGGTATTGATCAGATTGGTGCCCGTCGATGCCACCGGCATGGCTGAAATAAAGCTGTAGCCATACAGATTAATCTTGTCACCAATCAGCCCGTTGCGAAAATGCAGCGGCGGCACGTTATCATTTTTGTGATACACCACCGCCAGATCGCATTCAGGATGATAAGACTTCACCCGATACATGGAGAATTTCGCCACGTGGGCTGCGGTCAGGCTGTACTCGGGCGTCAGGGGGATAGTGGTACCCAGCGTACCCAGCCCCAGCACGGTAGGAATGCCGGTGACCGTCATATCTACCCGGTCATGCGCTTCACTGCTGTACTGGTACTTCCCTACGGAACACCCCCCCAGAAACAGGGCTAGCAGGCAAATGGCGAGTCGCATCGGGTCTCCTCAGTGATGAGTCATTCAGGTACGGCAGGAATTGTCATAACCTCTATTTACAGGCATATCGGCCATCTGTCGCAGAACTTTAATGTATCAAATGCTACGTCGAATCTGGCGTCAACCAAAGAGCAGGCAGCAAGTCTCACTGGGAATTTCAAAATCTCAGATGAATCGCAGAAAAGAATGATTAGAAAAAATGATGTAATCCAATATTAACGCAAAGTATAGCGAAGAAAAATGACAAAATGAGCGTGCGATCGCGTTTTTTTCCTTTGGGTTTACTCTTTCCTGACCATTCTTGCCTGTGAAGCAACAGACTGTTGCAGGCAGCGGGCTGTAAGCCTTTAAGAAGCTGTGCTTTAATTAACTGCTGTGACGCAGATCAATTTTCCCGTCATACTCCGAACCGCCGACCTGTCGTCGGCGACTCAACTTATTTCGATTATTTCAACCTGACCATCGCGGCCCTCTGCCGGCAGAGGGCAGGTTTACTTTTATCCTGGGAGTGTGTGACATGCCTGTTTCATTACTGGCGCTGGCGCTGAGTGCCTTTGCTATCGGCACCACGGAATTTGTCATTATGGGGCTGTTGCCGGAAGTGGCAAATGATCTGCGGGTGTCTATTCCGTCTGCGGGCTGGCTGATCAGTGGTTATGCACTGGGCGTGGCAATTGGTGCGCCGATTATGGCGCTGCTGACGGCAAAGCTGCCGCGTAAACGGACGTTAATCCTGCTGATGGCGATCTTTATCGTCGGCAATATTCTCTGTGCGCTGGCTTATACCTATAACCTGCTGATGCTGGCCCGTATCGTCACGGCCCTGTGTCACGGTGCTTTCTTCGGCATCGGGGCGGTGGTTGCCGCCAGCCTGGTGGCCCCCGGCAAACAGGCGTCGGCAGTGGCGCTGATGTTTACCGGTTTAACCCTGGCTAACGTGCTGGGCGTGCCGTTAGGTACCTGGTTTGGTCAGATGTTTGGCTGGCGTGCCACGTTCTGGGGCGTGGCGGTAATCGGCGTACTGGCGTTTATCGGCCTGATTGTCAGCCTGCCGACCAATCGTGATGAAAAACCGGTGCATCTGGCTTCTGAAGTCAGCGCGCTGAATAACGGCAAGCTGTGGTTGTCATTGCTGATGACGGTGTTTTTCGCCGCCGCGATGTTCGCGCTGTTTAGCTATATCGCCCCGCTGTTGTTGCAGGTAACGGGAATTACCGACCGTGGCGTTAGCTGGACGCTGTTCCTGATCGGCGCGGGCCTGACCGTGGGGAATATCCTTGGGGGGAAACTGGCCGACTGGAAAGTGTCGTTTAGCCTGATCCTCAGTTTCTCACTGATTGCGCTATTCTCACTGCTGTTCAGCTGGACGAGTCACTCGCTGTGGCTGGCGGAAATCACCCTGTTCCTGTGGGCGATGGCGACCTTTGCGATGGTTCCGGCGTTGCAGATTAACGTGGTGCGTCACGGAAAAGATGCGCCGAACCTGGTGTCGACGCTGAATATTTCTGCCTTTAACGTTGGGAATGCGCTCGGTGCCTGGGTGGGCGGGGCAGTGATTGGTGGCGGCTACGGCCTGACTGCGGTTCCGGTGTCGGCTGCCGTGCTGGCGGCCATCGGCCTGCTGGTTTGTCTGTATACCTTCCGTGGCTCACGCGGGCAATCACAGCCCGCCAGGGCCACGCACTAAACCAGACGCAGTTGCAGGCGCTGGCTGAACAGGCCCGCCTGCTGTTGCAGATGCTGACTAAAAGCCTCCACCAGTGCTGAAGCAGGGCGGTGGCGTGGCCGGATAAGACTGACGGTGAACGGCACGGCAATGCTGAAACGCCGTATCACCACTCCGCTGTCGGCGTAATCCAGCGCCGTCAGCGGATTCACAATTGACACCCCCACACCCGCCCTGACCATTGAACAGACCGATGCCGCGCTGTGCGTCTCCATCACCATCCGACGCTGTACTCCATGCTCGTTAAATAAACCATCCAGCAGCTGCCGGTAGCTGTCAGTACGCGACAGGCTGATATAGCGCTCACCAGCAAAATCCTGCGGCGTCAGGCAATCGCGGCTGGCCAGCGGATGCTGCTGCGGCAGGACACACACTTCATCGCCGGTAAACAGGGCGGTACGCTCGGTGCCAGCCGGGGTATGGATGGTTTCAGTCAGACCCAGATCGTAACGCTGTGCAGACAGCCACTCCTCCAGCAGCGGTGACTCCTGTGGAATAATATTCAGGCTGAGATCCGGATAGCGCTGCATAAACGGCTGACAGAGCAGCGGCAGCAGCGACTGCGAAAAAACCGGCAGGCAGGCTATCGACAGCTCCCCCTGGCGAAACTGACGCAGCCCCTCGGCGGCGCTGATAATGCGATCCAACCCATACCAGGAGCGTTGCACCTCTTCAAACAGCCTCAGTCCCTGCACGGTCGGTTGCAGACGGCCGCGCACCCGCTCAAACAGTTGCAGACCAATCAGCTTTTCAAAGCGTGCCAGCTCGCGGCTGACGGTGGGCTGGGAAGTGTGCAGCAGCTCTGCCGCCTCGGTCAGATTGCCGGTGGTGACCACCGCATGAAAAATCTCAATATGACGCAGTGAAACTCCGGCCATTCTCGGCTCCCGTCAGGTATTAAGGATAAGGCCATATCATGGATGAATAGAGTGCGATAAAAAAGATATTTTTCCCCCGCCTCTGGCTGTGGCGTAATAGCGCTACAAACCTATGGAGATTTCTTATGCCACGCCTGCTTACCGATACCACCACCGCGTTGACTCAGGACAACCTGCTGCCGCTGGCGCGCAGTTACGGCGGCCCGTTTTGGGCTTATGATGCCGACATCATTCAGGCGCGTATCCGCCAGCTTCAGCAGTTTGATGTGATTCGCTTTGCGCAAAAAGCCTGCTCCAATATTCATATCCTGCGCCTGATGCGCGCAGCGGGGGTGAAAGTTGACTCCGTATCGCTGGGCGAAATAGAGCGTGCGCTGGCTGCCGGATATCAGGCGGGTGGCGATGAGATTGTCTTTACAGCCGATCTGCTGGATGAGCCGACGCTGGCGCGGGTTGCGGCGCTGAAAGTGCCGGTGAACGCCGGTTCCGTCGATATGTTGCACCAGCTTGGCCAGGTATCACCCGGCCATCCGGTATGGCTGCGGGTTAACCCGGGCTTTGGTCACGGACACAGCCAGAAAACCAACACCGGTGGCGAGAACAGCAAGCACGGTATCTGGCACGGCGATATGGGACTGGCGCTGGAAGCGATTCAGCAATATCAGCTGAAGCTGGTGGGCATTCATATGCATATCGGTTCCGGCGTTGACTATGCACACCTCGAGCAGGTTTGTGATGCGATGGTGAATCAGGTGGTGAGCTTTGGTCAGGATCTGGAGGCGATCTCCGCCGGAGGCGGCCTGTCGATCCCTTACCACTTTGGCGAAGAAACTATTGATACCAGTCACTATTATGGCCTGTGGGATGCAGCGCGCCAGCGCGTGGCGCAGCATCTGGGGCATCCGGTGAAACTGGAAATCGAACCGGGGCGTTTCCTGGTGGCGGAATCTGGCGTGCTGGTCAGCCAGGTACGCGCCGTTAAGTCGATGGGCAGCCGCCACTTTGTGCTGGTGGATGCCGGATTTAACGACCTGATGCGCCCGTCGCTGTACGGCAGCTATCACCATATCTCAGCGATTGCCGGGGATGGCCGCGAACTGGACGAGCAGCATACCGTCGAGAGCGTGGTGGCCGGGCCGCTGTGTGAATCAGGTGATGTATTTACTCAACTGGAAGGCGGCAAGGTGGAAACCCGGGCATTGCCTGCGGTGAAAGTGGGTGATTATCTGGTCTTCCACGATACGGGCGCTTACGGTGCATCAATGTCGTCCAACTACAACAGCCGCCCGCTGATCCCGGAGGTGTTGTTTGAAAACGACGAACCGCGTCAGATTCGCCGCGCACAAACCGTAGCCGAGCTGCTGGCGCTGGAGTTGTAATCCGGATCTTCTAAAGGGTCAGGTACGCCTGACCCGGGATGAGACGTGCCTGTTGCCGTATTGCCGCTGAAGTTCCATCACCCGGCAAACATCTCTTTCCTCAACAATACAATTTCCTCTGCCAGATCGCGGCACAGCATCGCATTCATCAGATGATCCTGCGCATGCACCAGGATCAGCGTCACCGGCACTTTGCCACATCCTTCATCAGCGCCAATCAGCTGTGTCTGTATCTTGTGCGCGGCTTTTGATGCTTCCTGCGAAGCCATCAGCGCTTCATCGGCCAGCTGCCACTCGCGTTTACGGGCGTGCTGAATTGCGCTCATGGCGTGAGATCGTGCTTCACCCGCATTGATCAGCAACTCCATCATCGTCTGTTCAAAATCCATCATCGCCTCCATTGGTATACCAAAATTGGTTTATTAATCTTATTGGAATACCAGTAATCGCTTCTGAGACGTTAATCACAGTAAATAATCAGCAGTTGTTTATTTTTGGTATGCCACAACAGCGGAAGTTGCACAAAGATCAATGCCGGGATGCCAGACCCCTTACCTTGAGGATTCACACATGTCTCTACAGGATCGGCTAATCGACTCGCTGGGGAGTTTTGCCACTAAATTCAACAGCTACCGCTACATCATGGCGATTAAGTCATCATTTATTACCCTGATGCCGGTGATTATTGTCGGTGCATTCTCGGTGCTGATTTCCAATATGGTGCTGGATGGCAAGAACGGTCTGGCGAGCTTTGAGTCGCTGTCATTCCTCGCGCAGCTTAAGCCCATCACCTCCAGCATTAACTACGCGACCCTGAGTTTTCTCAATATCGGCGCAGTGTTCCTGATTGGCATCGAACTGGGGAAAATCAACGGTATTAAAACGCTGTTTCCCGGCCTGCTGGCGATCATCTGCTTTATTGCCGTGACGCCGACTACACTCTCGATGATGGTCGGTGGCCAGATGCAGGTGGTAACCGATGTCCTGGCAAAACAGTTCTCTGATACCAAAAGCCTGTTCCTCGGGATGTTTATCGCCATTCTTTCAGTCGAGATCTACTGCCGCCTGGAAAATATCGATCGGCTGAAAATCAAAATGCCGGATACCGTACCGCCCAATGTGGCGGCCTCGTTTTCGGCGCTGATCCCGGCGATTATCACCGTCTCAGCCATTGCCACCTTTGGCTTTATCTTCCACCGCGTCACCGGCATGTTTCTGTATGACGCGGTGTATAAAATTGTGCAGGAACCGCTGGAATCAGTGGTACAGAGCCTGTGGGGCATTCTGCTGCTGATGTTTGTTGCCCAGCTTTTCTGGGTAATCGGTATTCACGGCAACCAGATGGTAAAACCGATCCGTGAACCGCTGCTGCTGGGGGCGATTCTGGTTAATATGAATGCGTTTGAGCAGGGCAAAGAAGTACCGAATATCATCACCATGCCATTCTGGGATGTGTATATGAGCATCGGCGGTTCCGGGCTGACCATCGGCCTGCTGACGGCGGTAATGCTGGCGACCAAACGTAAAGAGATGCGCGAAATCGCTAAACTCTCTTTCGGCCCTGGCCTGTTTAATATTAATGAGCCGGTGATTTTCGGTATGCCGATTATGCTCAATCCGATCCTCGCCATCCCCTTTATTATCACGCCGTTGATCACCGGATCGATTGGCTACTTCGCCACGGTTACCGGTTTTGCCGGTAAAGCGGTGGTGATGGTGCCCTGGACCACGCCGCCAATCATTAACGCCTGGCTCTCTACCGCTGGATCCATGGGGGCGGTGGTCACGCAAATCATCTGTATTCTCGTCTCTGTTCTGGTCTATCTGCCGTTCGTAAAAATTGCCGCGCGCCGTGCGGAAGCCGCTGATGCCAAAGCACTACAGCCTGAAATCGCGAAAAATTAAGGAGCTATGATGAGCACAATTAACGTCACTATCCCGGCTGATTTTATTCTCGGGGCTGCCGCATCTGCGTGGCAAACCGAAGGCTGGAGTGGCAAAAAAGCCGGGCAGGATTCCTATCTTGACGCCTGGTATCAGCATGACCGCCACGTATGGCATAACGGCTACGGGCCGGCGATCGCTACTGATTTTATCAACCGCTATAAAGAAGATGTGGCGCTGATGAAAGCGGCGGGATTAACGCACTACCGCACCTCAATTAACTGGTCGCGCTTTCTCACCGATTATGAAAATGCCGTGGTAGATGAAGAGTACGCTGCCTATTACGACAGCCTGATTGATGAACTGCTGGCTAACGGCATTCAGCCGATGCTGTGCCTGGAACATTATGAACTGCCCGCCGCGCTGCTGGAGCAGTATGGTGGCTGGGGATCGAAGCATGTGGTGGAGCTGTTTGTGCGCTATGCGCAGCAGGTGTTTGCGCGCTACGCCCATAAAGTGACGCGCTGGTTTACCTTTAACGAACCGATTGTGGTGCAGACACGAGTCTATCTGGATGCACTGCGCTGGCCCTATGAGCAGAACACCGACAAATGGATGCAGTGGAACCACCATAAAAACCTTGCTACCGCGAAAGTGGTCGCGCTATTCCGGGAGCAAGGCTATCAGGGCAGCGTTGGCACCATCCTCAACCCGGAAGTGACCTATCCGCGCTCCAGCGCGGCGCACGATGTAAAAGCAGCTGAAATCTACGATCTGTTCTATAACCGCGTGTTCCTTGACCCTGCAATCAAAGGCGAATATCCGCCTGAGTTGATAGCATTGCTGGCAAAGCATCAGGTCAGCTGGCAGTACGACGCAACGGAACTGGCAATCATTAAAGCCAACCCCGTTGATGAGGTCGGGATTAACCTCTACTACCCGCACCGCGTCAAAGCGCCATCTCGTGCCTGGCACCCGGAAACGCCATTCCATCCGGCCTTTTATTATGAACATTTCGAACTGCCAGGACGGCGTATGAACACCTCGCGCGGTTGGGAAATTCAGCCCGCTATCGTCTGGGATATGGCGCAGCGCATGAAGAATGAGTACGACAATTTCCCGTGGTTTATTGCCGAAAATGGCATGGGGATTGAGAACGAAGCACGCTTTAAAAACGCCGGGGGTGAGATTCAGGATGATTACCGCATCGACTTTATTACCGAACACCTCTACCAGGCGCTGCGGGCAAACGCCGCAGGCATGAACTGCCAGGGCTATATGCTCTGGGCCTTTACCGACAACGTATCGCCAATGAATGCCTTTAAAAACCGTTACGGACTCATAGAAATTGACCTTGAAAACCAGCGTCAGCGCCGGATGAAAAAGTCCGCTCACTGGTATCAACAGGTCAGCGAACAGCGCCAGCTGACCGTGACGCTGGATGATGAAGCTAAATAAGGAGTGACTGATGCAACGTATCGTACTGGCCTGCGCCGCAGGCATGTCCACCTCGATGGTGGTGACGCGGATGGAAAAAGAAGCCGCCACTCGCGGACTGGCCTGGAAAATCTATGCTATTCCTGAACAGAACCTGCGTGATGAGCTGGAAAACTACCCCGGTGAAGTGGCGGTAGTTCTGCTGGGGCCGCAGGTGCGTTTCAAGCTTGAGGAGAACCGTAAACTGACCGACAGCTACAATATTCCGATTGCGGTTATTGATTCGGTGGCATATGGCACCCTCAACGGCGCAAAAGTACTCGATCAGGCGCTGGCTTTGGTAAACTAGCCGCAATCAATAGTGATAATGGTTTAAAAGGTGAGGCTCTGTGGACAAAGGTGCGCCTGCGCAGGAAAAAAAGCAGTATCAGGAAATCGGGCACGATCTGCGGCAGCAAATCATCGATGGTCACTATCCGGTTGGCTCTCGTCTGCCGCCTGAACGTCATATTGCCGAGAGCTGGGGCGTCAGCCGCACCATTGTTCGTGAGGCTCTGCTGATGCTGGAGCTGGAAGGAACGGTCGATATTCGCCAGAGCTCTGGCGTCTATGTGATGCGTATTCCTTCCGAAAGCAGCGATGAAGAGGAGGCGTTTTTCCGCAGTGACGTTGGTCCGTTTGAGATGTTGCAGGCCAGGCAGCTGCTGGAAAGTAATATCGCCGCGTTTGCCGCAAAAATGGCGACGAAAGCGGATATTGAAAATCTTAAACGCACCCTGGAGCAGGAGCAGCGCGCCATTGCCCTTGATGATAAAAGCCAGGACAACGACAAGCTGTTTCACCTGCTGCTGGCGGGTGCCACGCAAAACCAGATGCTGCTTGATACCGTCAATAGCATCTGGCGTCATCATGAGAGCAGCCCGCTGTGGCAGCAGCTGCGCAGCCATATTGAAACCCGTAGCTACCGGCTGAAATGGCTGGGCGATCACCAGACCATTCTTGCTGCCCTGCGTCGGCGTGATGTGATGGGCTCATGGCAGGCGATGTGGCAGCATCTGGAAAACGTGAAACACAGCCTGCTGGAGCTGTCCGACGCCGATGCGCCGGATTTCGACGGTTACCTTTTTGAATCAGTGCCGATTTTCCAGGGAAAACTGGTGTGAGTCATCTGCGTATTGTGCCGTTGAGTGCCGCCCCGCAGCACCGTGAAACGATTGTCGACTGGCAGTGGCGGGCGTTTGGCGGTGCCGATAGCCGTGATTTTTTTGCCAGCGTGGTCGACAGCAGCCTGCGCGGTGCCGATCTGCCGTTAACCTTTGTGGCGCTGGACGGCGACCGGGCGGTGGGTACGGTTGGATTGTGGCGCTGCGATCTGATCAGCCGTCAGGATCTGTTCCCCTGGCTGGCCGCGCTCTTTGTGGATGAACGTTATCGGGGGCAGGGATTAAGCGAACAGCTACAGCAGACGGTGATCGACTGCTGCCGTCAACGCGGTGACCGTCAGCTCTATCTCTATTCCGCCTGTGCGGATTATTACGAGCGTTTTGGCTGGACGTATATGGGCGATGCGCTGGATTATCCGGCGACCGCAGTACGCCTGTATTATAAGTCGCTGGAATAACTGGCCCCACAGCGGCGAGGGCGGGCCAGGTATGCCTGATCCCTGCGGAGAAATAACGGGATAACCGTAGGGGCGAAGCATGCCTCGCCCTCGGTTCTTCCTGCACGGACGGCTAATCAATATGGGATGACGGTGCTCCCACCGAATGCCTGCGCACCAGCGTCGGACTAAATAAATTGGTAATCTCCGGCAGCGGCTGCCCGTGAGCCAGCGCCAGCGCCAGCTCTGCCGCCTGCTGTGCCATTGTTACAATAGGATAACGTACCGTGGTCAGGCGCGGCCTCACATAGCGCGAAACCAGCACATCATCAAAACCTATCAGCGACATCTCCTCCGGCACCCGCACGCCGTTATCACTCAACACCGCCAGCGCACCGGCGGCCATCGAATCGTTATAACAGGCCACAGCGGTAAACGTTTTTCCCTGGCCGAGCAGCTCGGTCATCGCCTGTTCACCGCCCACTTCATCCGGTTCAGCGAAAGCCACCAGGCGGTCATTACAGGGCAGATTATGCTCTTTCAGCGCATCGTAATAGCCTTGCAGACGGTCGGCAGCATCGGAAATGGAGTGATTAGAGCAGATATAAGCAATATTGGTATGCCCCTGCTGAATCAGATAGCGGGTCGCCAGCCAGGAGCCGTATCGGTCATCCAGCGCAATACAGCGGGTTTCAAAACCCGTCAAAACGCGGTTCAGCAGCACCATTCCCGGCAGCTGTTTCATCAGCGGAATCAGATCTTCATCGGGAACCTGTTTGGCGTGAACCACCAGCGCAGCGCAGCGGTGGCGCATTAGCTGCTCAATCGCCTGGCGCTCTTTTTGCTCATTATGGTAACCGTTACCAATCAGCAAAAAATTGCCGGTTTGCCAGGCTACAGAGTCCACCGCCTTGACCATCGCGCCAAAGAACGGGTCGGATACATCACCCACTACCAGCCCGATGGTTTCGGTAGACTGCTGGGCCAGCGCACGTGCATTGGCGTTGGGATGGTACTGCAACGACTCCATCGCGCTGGTTACAGCAACACGCGAACTTTCACTGGCTTTAGGGGAGTGGTTAATCACACGGGATACGGTCGCTACCGAAACGCCCGCAAGTCTGGCAACATCCTTTATGGTAGCCATGAGTTAAAGCCTTCCTGGGTAAGCGTTTACATTGCTATTAGTGTTGCGGAAAGCGCCAGCGACTGCAAGCCTGCGGAGCCACGCAGAATGTCGCAGCCATCGCAAAGCTAATCGATAAAACAGGCTGTGCCGCTGCCAGATGAAAATGATATTCTGAATTTCATAACAAACACCTGCTGAGTGCATCCTGAAATGACAATAAAAAAAGTGCCACATCTCGCCCACTGGGGTGCGTTTAGTGCCGTGGTTGAAAACGGAAAGCTGCTGCGCTGTGAGCCTTTTTTCGCCGATCAGGATCCCTCGCCGATGCTCAACACCATCCCCGAGCTGGTTTACTCCGATAAACGTATTCGTAAACCGATGGTGCGCCGCTCATGGCTGAAATCTCGCGAGAACAGCGACCGTACTCTGCGCGGACGTGAAGATTTTGTTGAAGTCGACTGGGATACTGCGCTTGATCTGATTGCCGAAGAGAACCGCCGCGTACGTGACCGCTATGGTGCCAGCGGCATTTTCAACGGCTCTTATGGCTGGTCTTCTGCCGGACGCGTCAACCATGCGCGTACCCTGGTCAGGCGTTTCTATAATCTTGGCGGCGGCGGCATCGATCAGCAGGGTAACTACAGCTGGGGAGCCGCACAATTCTTCCTGCCGTATGTGATTGGTACTTATATGCCGCTCACCGGTCGCGTCACCGACTGGCCGGGCGTGGTGAAACACTGTGAGATTTTTATCGCCTTTGGCGGGCTGGCGCTGAAAAACAGCCAGGTGGCCTCGGGTGGAGCAGGGGAGCACAGCCTGAAGCCCGCGCTGTTAAAGCTGGCAGCAAAAGGCACTCCGGTGGTGAATATCAGCCCAATGCGCGATGACTGTCCGGAGTTTGTTAACGCCGAGTGGATACCCATCCGCCCGAATACCGATGTCGCGCTGATGCTGGCGCTTGGGTATGAAATCGAGCAGCTGGGGGCGGTGGATAACGCTTTTCTGCAATCCCATTGCGTAGGGTATCCGCAGCTGCGTGCTTATCTGCTGGGGGAGAGCGACGGCCAGGCGAAAACGCCGCAGTGGGCCAGTGAGATTACCGGCATCCCTGCGGCGCGTATTGCCCTGCTGGCAAAACAGCTCTGCGGGAAACGCAGCTTTATTACCTGCTCCTATTCCGTACAGCGCGCCCATCGCGGGGAACAGCCGTACTGGATGATGATTGCACTCTCCTCAATGCTCGGTCAGCCCGGCCTGCCGGGAGCCGGATTCTCATTCGGTCACGGTTCGATGAACAGCGTGGGTAATCCGCGTACGGAAGGGCCGTCGCCGCTGATGTCCACCGGAGTCAATCCGATCGCCGATCTGGCCATTCCGGTGGCGCGCATCAGCGATATGCTGCTCAATCCCGGCACGCAATATACGTTCCAGGGGCAGACCCACACTTATCCCGATATTCATCTGGTGCACTGGGCGGGTGGAAATCCGTTCCATCATCATCAGCAGCTTAACCGCCTGGTTGAGGGCTGGCAGCGCCCGGATACAGTGATCGTGCAGGATATTGTCTGGACGCCAGCGGCGCAAATGGCCGATATCGTACTGCCGGTGACCACCTCGCTGGAGCGCAATGATATTGGCGGATCCTCGAAGGATCGCTTTGTACTGGCGATGCATCAGGCGATTCAGCCGCAGCATCAGGCGCGCAACGATTTCGATATTTTTGCCGATATCGCCGAACGCCTGGGTTACCGCGATACCTTTACCGAAAACCGCAATGAGCGTCAGTGGATAGAGCATCTCTATCAGCAGTGTGCGGTAGCGCATAACCGTAAAGGTATTCATTTTCCGGAGTTTGATTCCTTCTGGCAAAAAGGTCATGTGGAGATCCCATTGACGGAAGAGGAGTGGGTATTTATGGAGGATTTCCGCCGTGACCCGCTGACTCATCCGATCAAAACTGCCAGCGGCAAAATTGAGTTGTTCTCCGAGACGATTGCAGGCTATCAGCTGGCGGACTTTGGCCCGCATCCTGAGTGGCAGCCGCCGCAGGAGTGGCTTGGCGCGCCGATCAGTCAGCGTTTCCCGCTGCATATGATCTCCATTCAGCCCCATGATCGCCTGCACAGCCAGATGGATGCCACGCCATCGGTACAGGCCAATAAAACCGCAGGACGTGAAACCCTGTGGATGCATCCGCAGGATGCGGCAGTGCGAGGGATTGGGGATGGCGACCTGATTGAGGTGAGTAACGATCGCGGTGTGATGCAGGCGGGAGTGCGCATCAGCGATGGTGTCAGCCCGCAGGTGGTGCTGATTGCCACCGGCGCATGGTTTAATCCGGGCTTCGGGAAGGCCTGGCAGCCTTACGATCGTGCCGGCAATCCAAACGTGCTGACGCTGGATATTGGTACCTCGTCACTGACGCAGGGGCCTAATGCCATGAGCTGCCTGGTGGAGATCAGAAAGGCGCACGCCGGAGCCTGACGATAATCCGCTGCGTGGGCGGCAGGCAAGAGGTCGTTATCGGCCTGCCAATCGCCAAAATGCAAATGCATGCTGAAAATCCCGTCAGCAGTGGCGGTATGCCTGAGGCATTGCAAAAAACCCTACAAATCACATAGCTGGTTACAGTTTGCGGTGAACTGTTGCGATTCCTGAGTAGCGGCTTAACGTGCAGGATTGCTACAGTTCAAGTCCCAGAGGTATTGATGGGTGAACATCAAAAAGTCTTTAACGCTTTGTTTCACCAACCTGCGCAGATGCGCAGGTTTTTTTTGCCTGAAATTCAGGTTTTCATCAATAATATTTTGATTTATAACGGTTTTCATTGCGAGCTTCTGGCCCGTGGACTGCCGCGCGTCACTCACGATCTGAAACACTGTTTACCTGTTATATCCACCCCATTTTTTGTATAACTGCCAGCAAGTTATCTCCCAGCCTGCACCGGAACATACATGCCCCCGTTTAAACGAAAACTGGCGAAATCTCAGCCTGCGCCTACATTCAATCCTGTTCGTTTCCGGGTTGTTTGCCTGGGAGTGTTGGCTTGCCTGGTCTTCCTGCTGGCGAGCGTGGCTGATTTACAACTGATTAACCATCCGATGCTGGAAAAGCAGGCCGATGAACGCTCATTGCGCACCGTGACGCTGCCGACTAACCGGGGAACGCTGCTGGATCGCAACGGCGAAGCGCTGGCGTTAAGCGTGCCATCGCGCGATGTGATAGCCGATCCGCAGCGGGTGCTGGAAGCGCACCCGGACTTCACCAGCGCAAAATGGCAGTATCTGGCTAATGCGCTGGAGCAGCGACCGGAACAGCTTGCCGCGCAAATCAACGCTAATCCGAACCGTCGCTTTCTCTATCTTGGCCGTAAAATCGAGCTGGGCATTGCAAAGGATATCGTCAAGCTGCATCTGGCAGGCATCAGCACCGTGTATAACGACAGCCGTTTCTATCCGATGAGTGAGGCGACAGCGCCGCTGCTCGGTATTGTCGGGGCGGACAATAACGGGCTGACCGGGCTTGAGAAGGGCTTTGATAAGCTGTTACAGGGTGCACCGGGGGTGGAAAAATACCGTCAGGATGCTAACGGCAATATCGTCGCGATGATCGACTATGAGCCGCCGCAGCAGCCGCCGACGGTGCAGCTGAGTATCGATAAGTTCGATCAGTACACGCTCTACAGTAAGCTGCGTGATGGGGTGATCCTGAATAAAGCGGACTCGGGCGCGGCGGTGCTGGTTAAAATCGACACCGGGGAGATCCTCGGCATGGCCTCTTATCCGTCGTTCAATCCCAATAACTTTGTTGATGTCTCCCCTGCGCAGATGCGCAATACCGCCATCAATGACAGCTATGAACCCGGTTCAACGGTTAAACCGCTGGTGGTGATGGAGGGGCTGGCGCGTAAACTGGTACGCCCGGATTCGGTGCTTGACACCACACCCTACCGCGTTAACGGGCACCTTATTCGTGACGTCGGGCACTGGCCGCGTCTGACCATGACCGGCATCCTGCAAAAATCCAGTGACATCGGCGTGTCGCACATCGCGCTGGCGATGCCTGCTGAGGTACTGGTAAACACCTACCATGCATTTGGCCTTGGTAAACCTACCGGACTGGGGCTGACCGGCGAAAGCGTGGGTTATTTCCCGCTGCACCGCGAACGCTGGGCCGATATTGAACGCGCTACCTTTTCATTTGGCTATGGTTTACGCGTTACGCCGCTACAGATAGCCCGTGAATACGCCACCCTTGGCTCCTTTGGCGTCTATCGTCCACTGGCGATTACTAAGGTCAGTCCGCCAGTTGCTGGCCGGCGCGTTGCTGATGAAAACACCGTGCGTGCGGTGGTGCATATGATGGAGAGCGATGCTCTGCCAGGCGGCAGCGGACTGCGTGCTGCGGTGCCGGGTTACCGTCTGGCAATCAAAACCGGTACCGCAGAGAAAATGGGCGACAGCGGCAAGTACGATGGCGGCTATATCAACTACACCGCCGGTGTGGCGCCCGCCAGCAACCCGCAGGTGGCGCTGGTGATTATGATCAACCATCCTACCGCTGGCGATCACTTCGGTGGCTCGGTAGCCGCACCGGTATTTGGCAATATTATCGGCCCGGTGCTGAAACATATGAATATCGCACCGGATGCTATCTATCATCCCGGCTGACCCCAAATAGCATCATCAACCCACGCCCCGGCGTGGGTTTTTTTATGCCCGTCCCTCCGCAATATCATGGCAGTTTCTTTTACTGACAACTTTCCTGTGGCACTTACACGAATCGCCAAAATAAGCACTGGGTAAAGCGCTAATGTGAGCACACCACGGTGCAACAACGCATTCCATTGTGTCGTGTCAGCCCCCTGAGGTGTTGGTAGCGCTGCGGGGGGCGCTTTTACCTTCAGGAACCAACTCATGCCGAAACTTAAAGACAGGACGCCAAAGAGTGGCGGTCGTTCAGCCGCCTTTCAGTTACGCATTCATCCTCAACTTCACGATCAGTTGAGACAATTAACTGATAACGAAAACGTCACGCTCGCCTGCTGGCTGAAAGATCTTGCCCGGCGTGAGTTAAGAAGGAGAGGCATAGAACCACTGGGTTAACCAACCGGGGCATTCATCTCAGGAGGAAACAGCTGTCGGCATCCGTCGGCTCGAAACGGCACGAGAAGCTTAATCGTCGCATTTCGATAATAGTTTTAGCGGAAACTTAACACTGCCTGGTTTTTGCACCTTCTATAATGCCATTTTTTATGAGAGTAATCACTCTCGTTATTAATTTAAAGCTATCTAGTTGAGACTTGACTATGCGATTGAGGATTCTTCCTGCGAGTTTGATTTTTTTGCTGGTTGCCTGTGACCAGACTCACTCACCTTCCAAAGATGTTCCTGTTCATGTCGGTATCAGCACTCTTCACAGTGAAGCCGTCACGTTATTTACCCAGTTACCGGGCCGAACCACTGCCGTTCGTACAGCCGAAGTCCGCCCTCAGGTAAGCGGTATTATTCTTAAACGCCTGTTTACTGAAGGTAGCGAAGTGAAAGCCGGGCAATCGCTGTATCAGATTGATCCTGCCACCTATCAGGCCACCTACGACAAAGCCATGGCGACGCTTATCAACGCAGATAAAGTGGCTGCACGCTATAAACCGCTGGCCGCAGCCCATGCAATTAGCCAACAGGTTTACGATGATGCTGTGGCCACCGCGCGGGAAGCCAGGGCCGACGTGGAAACTGCCCGGGTCAATCTTAACTACACCAAGGTTCGTGCCCCTATCTCAGGTCATATTGGTCGTTCGCTAACCACCGAAGGGGCACTGGTGACTAACGGACAGAGCAGCTATATGAGCCTGATCCAGCAGCTTGATCCGATTTATGTTGATGTTAACGCCTCCTCACGCGATCTGCTGGCGCAGCGTCGTGCGCTGGCTGACGGGCGGTTAAAAAAAGCCGGAGATAATGCAGCAGCGGTAAAACTCACTCTGGAAGATGGCTCGGCGTATCCGCTAGAGGGGCGGATGGAGTTCTCAGAAGTCACCGTAGATGAAAGCACCGGCAGCGTGACTTTACGTGCCTCCTTCCCCAATCCGCAGCGCAACCTGCTGCCGGGTATGTTTGTTCACGCCAGTTTTGCGCAGGGGATTGCCGAACAGGGAATTCTGGTGCCGCAGCAATCAGTGATGCATGACATCAAAGGTCGGCCATATGTCTATGTGGTGAATACGGAAAATCGTATCAGGGAGCAGCTGATTACCACTGGTCAGATGATCGGCCAAAAATGGCTGGTGCATACCGGGCTGAAAGAGGGCGACCGGGTGGTGGTGGATGGACTGCAAAACGTGCAGCCCGGAACACGGGTAACTGCCAGCGTCAGCTCAGGAAAATCTCAGTACAGCTCAAAGGTCAATCTGGCCATCACCGACGCATCGGCGCAGTAGCAAGGAACTCCAGATGTCTAAATTTTTTATTGAACGCCCCATTTTTGCCTGGGTGATAGCGATTGTGGTGATGCTGGTCGGCGCTTTAGCGATTATCAATTTGCCTATTAATCAGTACCCCGATATTGCACCACCGGCGGTTTCTGTGTCAGTGACTTACCCTGGCGCCAGCGCGGAAACTACGCAAAATACCGTGGTGCAGGTCATTGAACAGCAGCTTAACGGGCTGGATAACATGCGCTATATCGAGTCGCAAAGTAACAGCGACGGTAGCGCCACGATCATTGTGACATTCAATCAGGGAACTAATCCTGATATTGCCCAGGTCCAGGTACAGAACCAGGTGTCTCTGGCCGAGTCACAGCTGCCCAATGAAGTGGTGAATCAGGGGATAAGAATCCGTAAGTATCAGTCCAACTTTATGCTGGTTGTCGGGCTGACTTCAACGAACCCCAACCTGAGTAATGGTGACCTTGCCGACCTGTTGGTATCGAAATTACAGGATCCCATTTCGCGCAGTAACGGCGTGGGTGACTTTATGGTGATGGGTTCCGAGTATGGCATGCGTATCTGGCTCGATCCGGCAAAGCTGTATAAATACCAGCTGGTTCCCAGCGATGTTACTACGGCTATCAGCCAACAGAACGTTCAGGTAGCCAGCGGTAAGCTTGCCGGGCTGCCAACGACTCCGGGAGTCAGATTCAGCGCCACCGTAGTCGGGAAAACCCGTTTGCATTCGGTTGAACAGTTCAAAAATATCCTGCTGAAAGTTAATGCCGATGGCTCCCAGGTGCGTCTTAAGGATGTGGGGGGGGTTGATCTCGGCCCGCAGGATTACAGCATCAACGATACCTACAACGGTAAGCCATCAGTGGGCATTGCGCTGCGTCTTGCTACCGGCGGTAACGTGCTGGATACCATCAATGGCGTACGCCGTACCGTTGACGAGATTAAACCGTTCCTGCCGGAAGGGGTGTCGGTCACTTACCCCTACAATACTGCGCCGGTGGTCAGCGCCTCGATAAAAGAGGTGGTGAAAACGCTGATTGAAGCGATTGTGCTGGTGTTCTTTGTGATGCTGATTTTTCTGCAAAACCTGCGCGCCACGCTGATCACTACCATGGTGGTGCCGGTGGTGCTGCTGGGTACTTTCGGTATCCTCGCCGCCTGTGGTTACACCATCAATATACTGACAATGTTCGGGATGGTGCTGGCCATCGGGCTGCTGGTGGATGATGCCATCGTGGTGGTGGAAAACGTCGAGCGTGTGATGCATGACGAGGGACTCGATCCCAGGGCCGCCACGATAAAATCCATGCAGCAGATTCAGGGAGCGTTACTGGGTATTGCCCTGGTGCTGTCGGCGGTGCTGCTGCCGATGGCTTTCTTTAGTGGATCCACCGGGGTTATTTACCGTCAGTTCTCGATCACCATCGTCTCTGCAATGGCGCTGTCGGTGTTAATGGCGATGATTTTCACCCCGGCCCTGTGCAGCACTATGCTCAAATCCAGCTCTGCCGAGCATAAAAATAGCGGTATGGCTGGCTGGTTTAACCGTAAATTCGATGCCGGAACCCTGCATTACACCCGCAGTGTCAACGCTGTCATTTCCAAGCGAAAGTCGTTCCTGATGATATACGTGGCGATCGTCGTTGCCGCTGGTTATCTGTTTACCCGGGTGCCGACCTCCTTCCTGCCGGATGAGGATCAGGGGGTAATGATGATCCAGGTGATGCTTCCGCCGAATGCCTCCAGCGAACGCACACAGGAGGTGATGAATGAGATAGGTAGCTGGCTGTTGAAGAATGAATCTGAAGTGTCATCGGTCTTCTCACCGAATGGATTCAGCTGGGCCGGGCGAGGGGAGAATACCGGCATGTCCTTTGTGCTGTTAAAACCCTGGGATCAGCGTAATAGCGAACAGAGCGTCGCTAAACTGGCGCAGCGCACCATGGCGCACTTTTCCAAAATGAAAGATGCCAAAGTTTTTGCCCTGGTTCCGCCAGCGGTAATGGAACTGGGGAATGCCACCGGTTTCGACTTCTTCCTTCAGGACGCGAGTAACCAAGGGCATACCGCCCTGATGGCCGCGCGTAATCAGTTCCTCGCCATGGCCGCTAAAGATAAACGTCTGTTCGCCACCCGGGCAAACGGGATGGAGGATGAGCCGCAGTATCATCTGATCATTGATGATGAACGTGCACGCGCGCTGGGTCTTAGCCTGGAAGATATTAACGACACGCTCTCCACCGCCTGGGGGTCAAGCTATGTTAACCAGTTTATTTATAATGGCCGCGTCAAGAAGGTCTACGTGCAGGGTATTGCCGGTTCACGCATCACGCCGGAAGACCTTAACAAGTGGTACTTCCGTAACAGCAGCGGCGATATGGTGCAGTATTCCGCCTTTGGCAGCGGCAAGTGGGAATATGGCTCACCGCGTTATGAACGCTTCAACGGAACCTCTGCGGTAGAAATTATGGGCTCACCGGCGGCGGGTTACAGCACCGGTGATGCGGTAACAGCGGTTAACGAAATTGCGGCAAAACTACCTCCAGGATTCCGCGTTGGCTGGCACGGCATCTCCTATGAAGAGCAGATGTCTGGCTCGCAAACCCCCGCGTTGTACAGCATTTCAATTCTGATGGTATTTCTCTGCCTTGCGGCACTGTATGAGAGCTGGTCAATCCCGTTCTCCGTGCTGATGGTGGTTCCTCTCGGCGTTCTGGGCACCATTCTGGCCGTCCTGATGCGCGGGCTGGAAAATGACGTCTTCTTCCAGGTGGGGCTGCTGACCACCATCGGGCTGGCAGCAAAAAATGCCATCCTGATTGTCGAGTTTGCTAAAGACCTGCATGAGAACGAAGGAAAAGGGCTGGTGGAGGCGGCGATGGAGGCTGCAAGACTGCGTATCAGGCCGATTATTATGACTTCGATGGCCTTCGTGCTTGGGGTGCTGCCGCTAACCATCTCCCACGGTGCGGGTGCCGGGAGCCAGCACTCCATTGGTACTGCCGTCGTCGGGGGAATGCTCACCGCAACATTCCTGGCCATCTTCTTCGTTCCGATGTTTTACGTGGTGGTTGCCCAGCGTTTTGCCGGTAAGAAAAAAGTGAAAAATGAGGTTCAAGAACATGATGCGTAAGGCTTTTTCTCTGGGAATCTTGCCTCTGACAATGATCCTTGCGGGCTGTACTATGGCTCCGGACTATCACCGTCCGGCATTGCCGGTTGCTGCGCATTTTGATAGCCAGGGGCAGGCATTAAGCGGTAACGGCGCGAATATCCGCTGGCAGAATTTCTTTACCGATCCGGTTATGCATAAACTGATTGCTACTGCGCTTTCCAACAACCGTGACCTGCGTGTGGCAGCACTGAATGTGGAAGTGGCGCGTTCTCAGGTACAGATTGATCGTGCGGCACTGATGCCATGGGTTGATTTCAATGGCAGTGATGACGCTACCCATCTGCCGGGTAACCTTTACAGCACGAAGCAAAGCGGTTCGGTAACCTATCACCAGTTGAACACCAGCCTTGGCGTTACCGCCTGGGAGCTGGATTTCTTCGGTCGGCTGCAAAGCCTGCGCAATGAAGCACTGGAAGAGTGGCTGGCCAGTGCGGCCACACAGCGGGCGACACAAATCAGCCTGATTGCCGAAGTGGCTTCAGGCTATCTCTCGCTCTGTTCTGATAATGAGCTGCTGAAGCTGGCGCAGGATACTGCGCAAAGTCAGCAGGACTCTTACGATCTGACTAAACGCAGCTTTGAAGGCGGCGTTGCCAGTGAACAGGATCTGGTGCAGGCGGAAACCTCGGTACGCACGGCGCAGGCGGATATTGCTACCTACAGCCGCCAGGTTCATCAGGATATTAACGCACTGACGCTGCTGGTAGGAACGGCTCTGCCTGCCGATCTGCTGGCGGGGGCGAGTTTGCGAAAAGAGTGGAACTTCCCGGCTACACCAGCGGGATTACCGTCTGAACTGTTAACTAACCGCCCGGATATCATTGCCGCAGAGCATACGCTGAAAGCGGCTAATGCCAATATCGGGGCCGCCCGTGCTGCATTCTTCCCCACTATTTCTCTGACGGCGTCGGGAGGCTCCACCTCCAGCACCTTCAGCCATCTGCTCTCCGGCGGTACGGCAGCCTGGTCGTTTGGGCCGAGTATCGATCTGCCGATTTTTGACGGCGGGGTAAACATCGCTAATCTGGATATCGCCAAACTGCAAAAACGTATTGAAATTGCTGACTATGAGAAAGCGATTCAGACAGCGTTTAAAGAAGTAGGCGATGCCCTGGCCGGGCAGGAAACCTATCAGGATGAGATGAAAGCGCGCCAGTTAGATGAAGTGGCAAACCAGCGTAACTTCAGTTTTGCCAGCGTACGGTACCGTGAAGGTTTGGATAATTATCTCAATGTTCTGGTGGCGCAGCGTTCGCTGTATGCGTCGCAACAATCACTGATTACCACGCGCCTCGGGCAGCTGAATCAGAAAATAACCCTCTATAAAACGCTGGGAGGCGGCTGGAAGTCCTGATGAAAACAGATTAAATTTCGCAGAAATTACGAAATTCTTACGCGGTAAGCATAGAATTTCAGCAGCTAAATAGATGATAATGGGAATTACTATCAACAAAAGTTGATGGTGGAGCTGGTCAGGTACGCCTGGCCGGCATGCATTCTTGTGACGTCGGCACTGCCCGGCGTCTTTTTTGTCTATTGCTGCATCTTAATGAACAGAGCCTCATGACTGTAATCTCTCCGAAAAAGCCGCACTCCCGGCGCAAAATCATCCTCTGTATTATTTTGCTACTGCTTATTATTGTCCTGGTCTGGCGTTTCTGGCCGCACGGTCAGAGCGCTGCGGGTGGCCCTGGCGGTATGCGCGGGCCGGGGGGGCCGGGCGGGCCAGGACAGATGATGGCGGGTATCAGCACGCCCGTACATACCGGCACGGTGGTGCTGGCCGATGTGCCGGTTTACCTGACGGCGCTGGGCACCGTGATCCCCAATGCGACCGTCACCGTCACCAGCCGGGTTGATGGTCAGCTGATGCATGTCTATTTCAAAGAGGGGCAGAAAGTGGCGGCCGGGCAGCTGCTGGCACAGATTGACCCCCGCAGCTATCAGGCAACGCTGGCGCAGTATCAGGGCGATCTCAACCAGAACCAGGCGCTGCTGAAAAGTGCACAGCTGACGCTGGCACGCTATCAGAAACTGTATGCGCAGGACTCGCTGGCGCGGCAGGATCTCGATACCCAGACGGCCACCGTCGGGCAGTACAGCGGGGCGGTCAAAGCCGATCAGGCACAGATCGATGCGGCAAAACTCAATATCGAATATGCCCGTATTACCGCGCCGATTAGCGGGCGCGTTGGGCTGCGCCTGGTGGATGCTGGCAATATGGTGCAGAGCAGCTCCACTACCGGGCTGGTCACCATTACCCAGACGCAGCCCGCAGCGGTCACCTTTAGCGTGCCGCAGAGTAATATTCCCACGCTGCTGAAAGCGCTACACCACGACCAGAGCCTGCCTGCCACCGCGTTCGATCAGCAGGGCAGCAGTGAACTGGCGCAGGGCGAGGTGCAATATATCAGCAACCAGATTGATACCAGCACCGGTTCCGTTACGCTGAAAGCGCTGTTTGCTAACCTCGACGAGGCGCTCTATCCCAATCAGTTTGTTAATCTGCGTCTGCAAACCGGCACCCTGAAACAGGCGACGGTCATTCCGGGGCAGGCGCTACAGTTGAGCAGCGACGGCAGCTTTGTTTATGTGGTCAATAAAGACAGTACGGTAAGCCGTAAAGCGGTGAAAACCGGCCCGGTGTTTGGCAACGACCAGCAGGCGATTCTTGAGGGCGTCAGCGCAGGGGAGCAGGTGGTCACTGAAGGCATCGATCGTCTGACTGATGGCAGCAAAGTTTCGGTGGTCAGCGCGGAAGAGACCGCAGCGGCTATCGGGGGCAAGAAAGCGCAATGAACCCGTCGCGCATCTTCATCGAACGTCCGGTCGCCACTATCTTGCTGATGGTGGGCGTGCTGATCTCCGGTATTTTTGCCTACCGGATGCTCTCCACCTCGGCGCTGCCGCAGGTAGATTATCCTACTATTCAGGTCACCACCCTCTATCCTGGCGCCAGCCCGGATGTAATGGCGTCCTCTGTGACAGCACCGCTGGAGCGGCAGCTCGGGCAGATGTCCGGCCTCAGTCAGATGGCCTCCAGCAGCGCCAGCGGTTCCTCGGTGATCACCCTGAAGTTTTCACTGGATCTGTCGCTGGACGTGGCCGAACAGGAAGTGCAGGCGGCGATCAATGCCGCCGACAGCCTGCTGCCCACCGATCTGCCAAATCCGCCCACCTATAAAAAGGTCAACCCGGCGGACAGCGCGGTGATCACCCTGGCGGCCAGCTCAGACACGCTGCCGCTGACCAAAGTGCAGGATCTGGTCAACACCCGAATAGCGTTAAAACTGTCGCAGATTTCCGGGGTCGGCATGGTAACGCTGGCGGGGGGGCATCAGCCTGCAATCCGCGTGCAGATGGATCCAAAAGCGCTGGCGGCCCACGGCCTGACGCTGGAGGATGTCAACACGCTGGTCAGCAACAGCAATGTGAATGGATCAAAAGGTGGCTTTGACGGCCAGTATCATTCGGTGACCATTGATGCCAACGATCAGCTGCGCACCGCCGCCGAGTACGGCAACCTGATCCTCACCTATAAAAATGGTGCCGCGCTGCGCCTGCGCGATCTGGCGCATATTGAAGAAGCAGCGGAAAACAGCTGGCAGTCAGCCTGGGCCAACAACAGCCCGGCGATTGTTATCAGCGTACAGCGCCAGCCGGGCGCAAATGTGATTTCGGTGGTGGACAGCATCAAAGCGCAGCTGCCAACGTTACAGGCGGCGCTGCCGGATGGAGTAAAAGTCACCATTCTTTCTGACCGTACCCAGACCATTCGCGCCTCGATCAGCGATGTGCAGTTTGAGCTGATGCTGTCGATAGCCCTGGTGGTCATGGTCACCTTCCTGTTCCTGCGCAACGTGGCGGCCACGCTGATCCCCAGCGTGGCGGTGCCGCTGTCGCTGGTGGGTACTTTCGGCGTGATGTATCTGGCCGGATTCAGCCTTAACAACCTGTCGCTGATGGCGCTGACCGTTGCCACGGGCTTCGTTATTGATGACGCTATTGTGGTGGTGGAGAATATCTCCCGCCGGCTGGAAAAGGGCGAAAGCCCGATGGAAGCAGCGCTGAAAGGCTCGGCACAGATCGGCTTCACTATCATTTCTCTGACCTTCTCGCTGATTGCGGTACTGATCCCGCTGCTGTTTATGGGCGATGTGGTCGGGCGGCTGTTCCGCGAATTTGCCATTACGCTGTCGGTGTCGATTCTGGTATCGATGCTGGTGTCGCTGACCCTGACGCCGATGCTTTGCGCTTATCTGCTGCATCATATTCCTGAAAATCGTCAGTCACGCTTTTACCGCAAGGGCGGGGAGTTCTTCGATCGGCTGGTGGCCGGTTACGACCGCCTGCTCACCCTCGTTCTTAACCACCAACGGCTGACGCTGCTGGTAGCATTAGCCACCCTGGTGCTTACCGCGCTGCTTTATCTGGTGGTGCCGAAAGGCTTCTTCCCGGCGCAGGATACCGGACTGATCCAGGGCGTTACCGTCGCTTCGCAGGACGTCTCATTTAAAGAGATGTCGCGGCGTCAGCAGCAGCTGGCGGCGATTATCCTCAAAAATCCGGCGGTGGAGAGTCTTTCATCAACGGTGGGTATCGACGGCAGCAATACCAGTCTTAACAGCGGCCGTATGCAAATTAACCTCAAGTCATTTGATGAGCGGGATCAGCGTGCCGAAAGCGTGATCGCAGAGCTGCAACAGGCAACGGCGGGCGTGCCGGGCATCGCGCTCTATCTGCAATCAGCGCAGGATCTGACGGTCAACGACCAGGTCACGCCGGATCGCTACCAGCTCACCCTTGATGACGCAGACAGCCAGAACCTGGTGGAGTGGTCGCCGAAACTGGTCAGCGCCTTGCAGCAGCGCCCGGAATTCAGTTCGGTGGTCAGCAACTTACAGGATCAGGGGCAGGTGGCTTACGTTGAGCTGAACCGCGATGCAGCAGCCCGCTACGGCATTACCGCCGCTGACGTAGATAACGCACTGTATAACGCCTTTGGACAGCGCCTGATTTCAACCATTTTTACCCAGTCAAACCAGTATCGCGTGGTGCTGGAAGTGGCACCGAAGTTCCAGCAGTCTCCGGCTTCATTTGATGATATCTACCTGCAACCCTCCACCAGCAGCAGTTCAACATCAACCACCTCAACCACTTCCGGCAGTACCAGCAGTACGACGGATAGCACCAGCACCAGCAGCAGCACCAGCACTACCAGTGGAATGGTGAAACTGACGTCGGTGGCGACGATTCATCTGCGTACCGGTTCACTGGTGCATATGCGCCTGAACCAGTTCCCGGCGGTGACCCTGTCGTTCAATCTTAACGACGGCTATTCGCTGGAGCAGGCACAGCAGGCTGTCAGTGATGTCAGTACCTCGCTGGCATTGCCGCAGTCGATTACCCTGCGCTATCAGGGAGAGGCGGCGGCGTTCCAGAGCGCCACCGGCAATACGCTGTGGCTGATCCTGGCCGCGTTGCTCACCATGTACGTGGTACTGGGCATTCTTTACGAAAGCTTTATCCACCCGGTGACTATTCTCTCAACGCTGCCGTCTGCGGCGGTAGGAGCACTGCTGACCCTGCTGCTGGCGGATACGGAGTTCAGCCTGATTGCCCTGATTGGGGTGATCCTGCTGATCGGCATTGTGAAAAAGAACGCCATTATGATGATCGACTTTGCGCTGGAGGCAGAGAACAAGCAGCACCTCAGCCCGCGAGAGGCGATCCATCAGGCCTGCCTGCTGCGCTTCCGTCCGATCCTGATGACCACGATGGCGGCGCTGCTTGGGGCACTGCCGCTGATGCTGGCCTCCGGTTCCGGCGCGGAGCTGCGTCAGCCGCTGGGGCTGGTGATTGTCGGCGGGCTGATCTTCAGCCAGGTACTGACGCTGTTCTCCACCCCGGTGATCTATCTGATGTTTGACGGGATGTCGCAGCGCATGAAGCGCCGTCTGCGCCGTTCCGCTGCCGCCCGGGGGCGTGAATGAGCATCACGCGTCTGTTTATTTTCCGCCCGGTTGCCACGCTGCTACTGACGCTGGCGCTGGTGCTGCTCGGCGCGCTGGGCTATCGCCTTTTGCCGGTGGCACCGCTACCGACGGTCGATTTTCCCACCATTATGGTGTCAGCGGATCTGCCCGGTGCCAGCCCGGAAACCATGGCCGCTACGGTGGCTACGCCGCTGGAGCGCGCGCTGGGACAGATTGCCGGGATCACCGAAATGACCTCGGAAAGCTCGCAGGGCTCGACCAATATCATCCTGCAATTTGCGCTGGATCGTGATATCAACGGCGCGGCCCGCGATGTGCAGGCGGCCATCAATGCGGCGCGCAGCCTGCTGCCCAGCAGTATGCCGTCGCTGCCGACCTATCAGAAAGCCAACCCGTCCGATGCTCCGGTGCTGATGATGGCGCTTTCATCCACTACCCGCACTAACGCGGAGCTGTACGATCTGGCCGACAGTAAAATCAAACAGAAGATTGCCCAGGTAACGGGAGTGGGGGATGTTTCCCTGCGCGGCAGTGCGCTGCCAGCGGTGCGTATTGATCTGCAACCGCAGCTGTTAAGCCAGTTTGGCGTCTCCCTCGACAGCGTGCGTGAAGCGGTTGCCAACAGCACCACCAATCTGCCGAAAGGGATGCTGCAAGGGAAAAGCCAGTCATGGATGGTGGACGGCAACGGCCAGCTCGACCAGGCCAGCCAGTACCGCAATCTGGTCATCAGCTACAGCAACGGGCGCGCCATTCATCTGAGCGATGTTGCTCATGTCTATGATGCAGTTGAAGATAACTACAGCGCTGGTTTCTATAACGGCTCGCCGTCGGTGACCATCGGCGTTACCCGCTCTGCGGGAGCCAATATGCTGGAAACTATTGACGGTATCAAAGCCCAGCTGCCGCTGATTGAAAAGGATCTGCCCGCCGATGTGAAGCTGACCATCGTGGTGGATCGTTCTCCCAACGTGCGCGCCTCGCTGTATGAAACCGAAGAGACGCTGCTGATCGCCATGCTGCTGGTGATCGCCGTGGTGTTTGTTTTCCTGCGCGATATACGGGCGCTGGTGATCCCGGCGCTGGCGCTGCCGGTGTCGCTGATTGGCACCTGCGCGGTGATGTATCTCTGTGGCTACAGCCTGGATAACCTGTCGCTGATGGCGCTGATTATCGCCACCGGTTTTGTGGTGGATGACGCCATCGTGGTGCTGGAAAATATCACCCGCTATATCGAAGAGGGGCTGAGTCCGGTACGCGCGTCGATTAAAGGCGCGCAGGAGGTGAGCTTCACCGTACTGTCGATGACGCTGTCGCTGGTGGCGGTATTTATCCCCATCCTGCTGATGGGCAGCATTGTCGGGCGTCTGTTCCGTGAATTTGCCGTTACGCTCACCGCCTCGCTGATTATCTCCATGCTGGTCTCCCTCAGTCTGACGCCGATGCTCTGCTCGCGCCTGCTGAAGCGCAAACCCGCAGTAACCCGGCGTCCGCATCCGCTCTATCAGTGGATTGAAAACGGTCTGAACCGCCTGCTGGCCGCCTATGCTGCCGCGCTGGGGTGGGTAATGCGTCATCAGCGGCTGACGATGTTCAGCCTGTTGCTGACGGTGATCCTGAATATTTTCCTCTACTCGGTAGTGCAGAAAGGTTTCTTCCCGAACCAGGACACCGGGCTGCTGATGGGCATGATGCGTGCTGACCAGAATATCTCGTTCCAGGCGATGGAGCCAAAGGTGAAAGCCTACGCGGCAATGATCGAACAGGATCCGGCGGTGGATGGCGTAATGTCGTCTATGGGCAGCGGGGCGTTTGGATCGCGCAACACGGCGATGTTTTTCGTCCATCTGAAAGATTTTGATCAGCGCGATGCCAACGCCAGTCAGGTAGCCAACCGCCTCAGCGGCAAAACCCAGAGCGTTCCCGGGGTGGAGCTGTTCCTGATGGCGGCACAGGATCTGCATATCGGCGGGCGCAGCGCTAACGCCTCTTATCAGTACAGCTTGCAGGCTGACGATCTCGATACGCTGCGTATCTGGACGCCGAAAGTGAAGGCCGCGCTGGAGCAGATCCCGCTGCTGACCAGCATTGACTCCGATTCGCAGACCGGCGGGCAGGAAGTGATGATCAATATCGATCGCGACCGCGCTACCCGGCTGGGAGTGGACGTGCAGATGCTGGATGACATGCTGAATAACGCCTTCAGCCAGCGTCAGGTCGCCACCCTGTATAAAACCCTTAATCAGTATCATGTGGTGATGTCTCTCAGTCCGGAGTGGACGCGTGACCCGGATACGCTCAATAAGCTGTTTGTGGTGAATGACAGCGGCGATCGCATTCCGCTATCGGCCTTTGCCACTATCAGCGGCAGCAACGCGCCGCTCTCGGTGAACCACCAGGGGCAGTCGGCCACCAGCACTATCGCTTTCAACCTCCAGGATGGCGTTTCTCTTGAGCAGGCGCAGGCTGCGGTGAAAACCGCGATGGCTAAAATTGGTCTGCCGGACACGATTCAGGCCGGATTTGCGGGTACCGCGCAGGCCTTTTCTGAGCTGAGTGCGTCAATGCCTTGGCTGATTCTGGCGGCGCTGGCGGCGGTCTATATCGTGCTGGGGATGCTGTATGAGAGCTATATTCATCCGCTGACGATCCTCTCCACGCTGCCCTCTGCCGGGGTGGGGGCGCTGCTGCTGATGCTGCTGACCGGCACTGAGCTGACGGTTATTGCGCTGATCGGCATTCTGCTGCTGATAGGCATTGTGAAAAAGAACGCCATTATGATGATCGACTTCGCGCTGGCCGCCGAACGTAAGCAGGGAATGACGCCGCAGCAGGCGATTACCCAGGCCTGCCTGATGCGCTTCCGTCCAATAATGATGACCACCCTGGCGGCGTTCTTCGGCGCGCTGCCGCTGGCGCTGGGCAGCGGCGGTGATGCCGATCTGCGCAGCCCGCTGGGGCTGGCAATCGCCGGTGGCCTGGCCCTGAGCCAGTTACTTACATTGTTCACCACTCCGGTGGTGTACCTCTATCTTGACCGCGTCAGCCGTGCCACCCGCAATCAGTGGCAGCGTCTGCGTCATGCTGAATAATCCCATGATAAAAATAAATCCACTCTCATCCCTCGCACTGGTTCTGCTGATTAGCGGCTGCGCCGTTGGCCCGGACTATCAGCGCCCGGCGGCACCGACTTCATTGCAGTATAAAGAGGCTAAAGGCTGGCAGCAGGCGAGGCCGCAGGATCAGATCGCTAAAGGTAACTGGTGGGAGGTCTATCACGACAGCACGCTGGATGGGCTGCTGCGCCAGGTCAGCATCTCTAACCAGAACGTGGCGCAGTATGAAGCGCAGTACCGTCAGGCCCTGGCGCTGGCCTCTGAGTCGCGTAGCGATCTGTTCCCGACGGTCACCGGCACCGGCAGCTCGACGCGCAGTGGTGCGGATGCCAGCACCAGCACCAGCGGACAGTCGGTCAGCAACAGCCACTCATTGCAGGCATCCGCTTCCTGGGAGCTGGATATCTGGGGCAAGCTGCGGCGTACGCTGGAGGAGAATCGGGCCAGCGCTGACGCCAGCGCCGCCGAACTGGCAAATATCACCCTCAGCGCTCAGTCAACGCTGGCACAGGACTATTTCCAGCTGCGCATTCTTGACCAGCGCATCGCGTTGTATCAGAAAAGTGTGGATATTTATCAGCGCTATCTGACGGTGATCCAGAATAAATACCAGGCGGGCAGCGAATCGCGCGGAACCCTGGCGCAGGCGGAAACCCAGTTAGAGAGCACCCGTGCCTCGGCGCTCGATCTCAGCTGGCAGCGCGCCCAGCTGGAACATGCCATTGCGGTGCTGATGGGCAAAACTCCGGCGGAGTTCAGCCTGGCGGCTGCGCCGCTTGAGGCCACGCTGCCGCCGATCCCGCAGGCGTTACCGGCGGATCTGCTTCAGCGCCGTCCGGATATCGCCCAGGCAGAACGTACCATGGCAGCTGCCAACGCGGCAGTGGGCGTTGCCATTGCCGGTTACTATCCGGATCTCACTCTCAGCGCCAGCGCGGGTTACACCGGTTCCAGCTTCCGTAATCTGCTGACGCTACCAAACCGCGTCTGGTCGCTGGGGCCGAGCCTGAGTGGCACGCTGCTTGACTTTGGTGCCACCTCGGCGAAGGTGGAGCAGGCACGTGCCGCTTACGATGCCGATGTTGCCAGCTATCGCCAGACGGTACTTTCCGGCTTTGAAGAGGTTGAAAACTACCTGGTGGCGCTGCATACCTTCGGCGCTGAAATGCAGGCACAGCAGCGCGCTGCTGCCTCGGCCCAGGAGTCCGCACGGGTAACTTACAATCAGTATCAGGCGGGAATGATCGACTATCTCGACGTGGCCACCACCGAGAATACCAGCCTGACTCAGCAGCAGAGCCTGCTGACGCTGCAAAGCACCCAGTGGGTCACCAGCGTGCAGCTGATCGCCGCCCTGGGCGGCGGCTGGGAGGGCAGTAAATAAGTTTGTTGCCTGATGACTTCCCCGAATAAGCAGGAAAAAGCCAATAGATATTGAGTTGTCCGCACCTTTGCTGCATCGTTAACGCAATTTTTTAACTGCTAAAAGGACAAGGCATGTTGTTTTCCGTGTTGCGTTTTTTGTTGCGGGTACTGTTCCGTACCCGCCTGACAGGCGATCTCTCCGGGCTTTATAAAGAGAAAGTGTTAATCACGCCTAACCATATGTCATTCCTGGATGGCATCCTGCTGGCGGTATTCCTGCCGATTAAACCCGTATTTGCCGTCTACTCCTCCATCAGCGAGCAGTGGTATATGCGGCTGCTGCGATCGATGATCGATTTCGTACCACTCGATCCGACCAAACCGATGTCCATCAAGCACCTGGTGAGACTGATCGGCCAGGGGCGTCCGGTTGTGATCTTCCCGGAAGGGCGCATTACCGTCACCGGATCGTTAATGAAAATTTACGATGGTGCGGGATTTGTCGCGGCAAAATCGCAGGCGACCGTGGTACCGCTACGTATTGAAGGGGCTGAATACACGCTGTTTGGTCGCCTGGCTGGCGTCTTTAAACGCCGCCTGTTCCCGCGTATTACGCTGACCGTGCTGCCTTCCACCACCATTCCCATGCCGGAAGCGCCGCGCGCCCGCGATCGCCGCCGTCTGGCGGGTGAGCATCTGCACCATATTATGATGGAAGCACGTATGGCGGTGCGCCCGCGCGAAACGTTGTATGAGGCATTCCTCGCGGCGCGTACCCGCTATGGCCTGTTTAAACCCTGTGTTGAAGACGTTAATTTTAAACCAGACACCTACACCGGACTGCTGAAAAAGTCCCTCGGCGTTGGGCGTATTCTCGAACGCTACAGCCATCCGGGCGAATATATCGGTCTGCTGCTGCCGAATGCCACCGTCACGGCGGCGGCGATTATCGGCGCATCGATGCGCGGGCGCATTCCGGCAATGCTCAATTACACCTCTGGGGTTAAAGGGCTGACCAGCTCCCTTGCTGCGGCCGAAGTAAAAACCGTATTTACCTCACGCCAGTTCCTTGATAAAGGCAAGCTGTGGCATCTGCCGGAAGGGATCCCTCATGTGCAGTGGATCTATCTGGAAGATCTGAAAGATACCGTTACCTTGCAGGATAAACTGTGGATCCTGCGCCATCTGCTGACACCTGCGCGCGCGCAGCTGCCGCAGCAGCCTGAAGATGCCGCAATGGTGCTGTTTACCTCTGGCTCAGAAGGTCATCCGAAAGGGGTAGTGCATTCGCATAAAAGCCTGCTGGCCAACGTAGAACAGATTCGCACCGTTGCCGACTTTACGCCGCGCGATCGTTTTATGTCGGCGCTGCCGCTTTTCCACGCCTTCGGCCTGACCGTTGGCCTGTTTACGCCGTTAATGACCGGGGCGCAGGTGTTCCTCTATCCCAGCCCGCTGCATTACCGCATTGTGCCGGAGCTGGTCTACGATCGTAACTGCACCGTGCTGTTTGGCACCTCCACCTTCCTCGGCAACTATGCGCGCTTTGCCAATCCGTATGACTTTGCCCGCCTGCGCTATGTGGTGGCCGGTGCTGAGAAGCTGCAAGAGCAGACCCGCGAGCTGTGGATGGAGAAATACGGCATCCGCATTCTTGAGGGCTACGGCGTCACCGAATGTGCACCTGTGGTGGCGATTAACGTACCGATGGCGGCGAAATCGCATACCGTGGGTCGTATCCTGCCGGGGATGGATTCTCGCCTCGTCTCAGTGCCGGGAATTGAGCAGGGCGGTTTACTTCAGCTGCGCGGCCCAAACATTATGAAAGGCTATCTGCGCGTGGAACGCCCGGGTGTACTGGAAGAACCGCAGGCGGATAACGGCGAAGGACACATGGATGCGGGCTGGTATGACACCGGCGATATCGTCAGCTTCGATGAAGGTGGCTTCTGCCAGATTCAGGGGCGTGTGAAGCGCTTTGCAAAAATAGCCGGAGAGATGGTTTCACTGGAAACGGTTGAACTGATCGCCCAGAAAGCCTCCGGCGAGAAACAGCATGCCGCCACCATCAAACCGGACGGCAATCGTGGGGAGGCGCTGGTGCTGTTTACCACCGATACACAGCTTACCCGTGAACAGCTCACCCGTGCAGCGCGTGAACTGGGCAGCCCGGAGCTGGCTATTCCCCGTGATATTCGCGTATTGATCCAACTGCCGCTACTGGGCAGCGGTAAGCCGGACTTTGTTACTCTGCGTGAAATGGCTGAAAAGCCAGAGGAGCAGGCATGAACACCTCTCAGATGAGCAATAGCGATAAACCGCTGCTGTCGAAGGGCATGATGGCGGTAATCGTTGCCCAGTTTTTCTCAGCCTTCGGCGACAACGCGCTGCTATTTGCCACGCTGGCGGTGATGAAATCACTGGTTTATCCGGAGTGGAGCCAGCCGGTGCTGCAAATGATGTTTGTTGCTACCTACATCCTGCTGGCACCGTTTGTCGGGCAGCTGGCCGACAGCTTTTCTAAAGGGCGGGTGATGATGTTCGCTAACGCCCTTAAGCTGCTGGGAGCGCTGGTCATCTGCTTCGGATTTGATCCGTTCCTCGGTTACAGCCTGGTGGGCATTGGCGCTGCGGCTTATTCTCCGGCCAAATACGGCATTCTTGGTGAGCTGACCGGCGGTGAAACGCTGGTTAAAGCTAACGGCCTGATGGAGTCCTCCACCATTGCCGCCATCCTGCTGGGATCGGTGGCGGGCGGATTCCTCGCTGACTGGAACCTGACGGCGGCGCTGGCGGCCTGCGTGCTGGCCTATGCGCTGGCGGTAGCCGCAAATGTGCTGATCCCTAAACTTGCGGTGGCACGCGGCGGCCAGTCATGGCATCCGGCGCGCATGTCCGCCAGCTTCTTCCGCGCCTGCGGTATCCTTTGGCGAGACGGCGAAACGCGTTTCTCGCTGGTGGGTACCAGTATGTTCTGGGGCGCAGGGGTAACGCTGCGTTTCCTGCTGGTGCTGTGGGTGCCGGTGGCGCTGGGCATCAGCGACAACAAAACCCCGACGCTGCTTAATGCGATGGTGGCGATTGGCATTGTTTTCGGAGCCATTGCAGCTGCGAAGCTGGTAACGCTAAAAACCGTAGGCCGCTGTATGCCTGCGGGGGTGCTGATTGGCGTTGCGGTGCTGTTCTTCTCACTACAGCAACAGGCGCTCAATGCCTACGTGCTGCTGGTGATTATCGGCATGCTCGGCGGCTTTTTCGTCGTGCCGCTGAATGCGCTGTTGCAGATGCGTGGTAAAGAGTCGGTGGGAACAGGGAACGCGGTGGCAGTGCAGAATCTGGGTGAGAACACCGCGATGCTGCTGATGCTCGGTCTTTATACGCTGGCGATTAAGTTTGGTGCGCCGCCGGTTGCTACTGGCGTGGGTTTCGGTGCGCTGTTTGCGCTGGCGATTGCCGTGCTGTGGGGCTGGCAGCTGGCGCAGAAGCGTAAAGTCACTACTCAGCTCTGACGGGTTTTAGCCAAAACAGACAGGGCGATATCGTTCGCCCTGTCTCTGGTGATTACGGAGCCGGGTAGGTGTAGCGGCGGTGAATCGCTTCCAGTCCTTCAATCACATCTTCATTCAGCGTGACGTCATAGCTGTCGATATTAATTTTCAGCTGTTCCAGCGTGGTGGCACCCAGCAGGGTGCTGGCAACAAACGGCTGCTGACGCACGAAAGCCAGCGCCATCTGTGACGGATCTAATCCATGTTTTTTTGCCAGCGCGACATACTCGGCCACTGCCTGATTTGACTGTTCGCTGCTGTAGCGGGTAAAGCGGCTGAACAGGGTATTACGCGCTCCGGCTGGTTTCGCACCGTTCAGATATTTACCACTCAGGGTGCCAAATGCCAGGCTGGAATAGGCCAGCAGTTCAACCCCTTCGTGCTGGCTGATCTCGGCCAGGCCCAGTTCAAAACTGCGGTTCAACAGGCTGTAGGGGTTTTGAATACTGACGATACGCGGTAGCTCATGCTTCTCGGCCAGTTGCAGATAGCGCATCACGCCCCACGGCGTCTCGTTCGACACACCGATATAACGAATTTTACCGGCGCGCACCTGCTCGGTCAGCGCTTCCAGCGTCTCCAGCAGCGTCACCGTGGCGGCGTTCTCGGTGTACTCATAGTTCAGCTTGCCAAAATAGTTGGTCTGGCGCTGTGGCCAGTGCAGCTGATACAGATCGAGATAATCAGTGTTCAGCCGCTTCAGGCTGGCATCCAGCGCACTTCGAATATTTTTACGATCCAGCGCCTGATTCGGACGGATCGAGGCATCTGCGCCGCGCACTGGCCCTGCCACTTTTGAGGCCAGAATAACTTTGTCGCGGTTGCCACGGGATGCCAGCCAGCTACCGATATATTGTTCGGTAAGGCCCTGAGTTTCCGGGCGCGGTGGCACCGGGTACATTTCGGCAGTATCAATCAGGTTGATGCCGCGGCTGAGGGCTAAATCCAGTTGTGCATGGGCGTCGGCTTCGCTGTTTTGCTCACCAAACGTCATGGTGCCCAACCCCAGGGAACTGACTTCCAGGGTGCTGTGAGGGATACGGTGATAATGCATTGCCGGCTTCCTTTTTCAATCGTCAAAGGTCAGGGACATCAGGCGTCCGCAACAGGGCTGTTTGCCTGGGGCTGGCGCTAAATGCCAGATACCCCGCTATTGACTATAACCGTGCTAAGGGAGTGGGGGAAGAGTGGATTTCGGGAAGCCACCTGAAGCCGCCGGGGCGCAGGTGGCATAATGTGTTTAACGTTCTACGATGGAAGAGACTTCATCGCCGTTAATTTGCAGCTCGTGACCGGAATCATCGGTGTATTTCACCAGCCCCGTCTCTTTATCAATCTTTGGTTTGCCATCGGTCATAATCATCTTGCCGTCTTTGGTTGCCATCACATAATTACTGCTGCAACCGCTGGCTAATACTACCAGGCCCAGCACCGCTGCACTAAAAAGCCACTTCATATTCATCTCCCTTACTCGACCATTCAACACTTATAAATGTAGATAAGTGTAGTAATAAACTATTTTCCCTGTCGCGATAATCGCATGAGTCTGAAAATGGGATGTGAGCACAATGCAGCATTGACATGGCATCAGTACTATTATCCTGCCCGGCCAGACAGACCGGGCAGGGGGGGATATTACAACGGACGTTTTTTATTACGTGCCAGATTGAGGCATTCCACCGCCATTGAGAAGAACATGGCGAAATAGATGTAGCCTTTAGGAATATGGATATTGAAGCTTTCCAGCATCAGGGTGAAGCCAACGAGGATGAGGAATGCCAGCGCCAGCATTTTCACCGACGGGTGACGATCAACAAAATCACCGATAGCACGTGCAGCAAACATCATCACCAGCACCGCAATGACCACCGCCGCCATCATAATAACCAGATGGTCTGACAGCCCTACCGCAGTAATAACAGAATCAAGACTGAAGATAATATCCAGCATCATGATCTGCACAATGGCGCCAACAAACGAATGCACGTTGGTATTATGCTCGCCGCCGCCGCCTTCAATGGTTTCATGAATTTCCATGCTCGACTTCCACAGCAGGAATAATCCACCAAACAGCAGAATCAGATCGCGAGCTGAAAAAGCATGATCCATCAGAGTAAACAGCGGATCGGTCAGGCGGATAACCCAGGCAATTGAAGCCAGCAGGCCCAGGCGCATCAGCATTGCACCGGCCAGGCCAATACGGCGGGCGGTATTTTGCTGGTGCTTAGGCAGCTTCGCCACCACCAGTGAGAGGAAAATAATATTATCGATACCGAGAACAATCTCAAGGATTGTCAGCGTTCCGAGAGCTAACCAGGCATTGGGATCGGCAATCCAGTCAAACATTGTAATGTTGCACCCTAAATTCAATGAAAGTTAAACGAAAATTAAACGGCGATTATACTCAAGGTTGACGACCGAGGGAAAAATCTTTACAGCGCTTTTTTATAGCAGGAAATGCCGGGCCAGCAGCGGTGCGGTAAAGGTTTTTTTCAGGTAAAAACCACGTGGCAGCGTCATAATCGGCTGACCGTCACGGCCAATTCCTTCCGTCAGGGCTTTGCTGTTTGCCGCTTTGGGCCGAATTTGCAGCACTTCCCCATGACGCGCAGTGATCTGTTCCACCTGACCCAGTACGATCATATCCATCAACTCTTCCCAGTCACGCTGGAGCTGTAGCTCCTCTTCGGCGTTTGGACTCCAGAGTAGCGGAGAACCCACATGGCGCTGTTCCAGCGGGATCGCACGGTCACCTTCCACCGGCACCCACAGCACCCGCGTTAGCTTATGGCGGACGTGGCTATTGTGCCAGGTCACCCCGCTGTTACCCGTGAGCGGTGCCACGCAGACAAAGGTGGTTTCCAGCGGGCGGCCGCTGGCGTCAACCGGAATAGTTTTCAGCTCAACGCCGATCCCGGCAAAATCCTGCTCTGGCTTACTGCCAGCGCTGGCACCGAGATAACGCTCCAGCAGCAGCCCAACCCAGCCCTTATCACGCTTCAGATCGCGCGGGATTGGCAGGTTGATGCGCAGCGCCAGTTCACCCAGCGTATAGCCTGCCAGAGCAGTAGCGCGCGCCATCAGTTCCTCTTCATTTTGTGGAGGGGGAACGACGTAAAGTTCTCCAATCATAATAACGCCCGTGATTTGTTCAAAAAGTAGCCGCCTTTTACCCACACAGATAATATTGCTGACAGGTCTGGGGAAAACACTAATAATAGCATGATAAATCATGCTTTTTTAATCCCGTGCATCGGGCAAAAAAGCTTTTCCCCGACAGTTTTACCCGGGTTGTCACCGACAATGAACAGGATCACACGGGTAGTTATCCACAGAAAAATGGGATAACTCACTTTTTATGATAATACTGTTTCCATTTACAGCCTTGACGTAGGCACTTTTCCCCCGTTTCAGGTTTTTTATGACTAACTAATCGACATATTCTGTGGATAACGTCTCAGGCGTTCGATCTTTCACCAGTTGACGATCAGCTGATGATGACAGCCGCATGACAGACGGTTAAAAGCCTGTGGTTAAAGGCTAAAGATGATGATTAATATGGGGTTATTCTGAGTTTGAAAAGTGCCGATTTCTGGCAGTCAGAAAGTTTTCCCCATGTGTTAACAGAGTTCTGCACAAAGCTATCCACAGAAAACGTGAATAAGATCGCGTTTTTACCGTGCTTTCTGTTTATAACTTTGCCAAAAAGCACAAGTTATCCCAGTCAGACGCAGACACGTCCTCTAAAAGCAGTGGTTTACCGTCTGTAAGGAGTATGAAACAATCAGAACATCCAGTTTTAGTTTGAGGTAGTCCGGTGATCGATGATGATGGCTACCGCCCGAATGTTGGTATCGTAATTTGTAACAAGCAGGGACAGGTGTTGTGGGCCAGGCGTTTTGGTCAGCACTCCTGGCAGTTTCCACAGGGAGGAATCAATCCCGGTGAGACTGCGGAGCAGGCGATGTACCGCGAACTTTTCGAGGAAGTCGGTTTGAACCGTAAGGATGTTCGCATCCTTGCATCCACCCGTAACTGGTTACGATATAAGTTGCCAAAACGTTTGGTGCGTTGGGACACAAAGCCGGTTTGTATCGGCCAAAAACAGAAGTGGTATCTTCTGCAGTTGATGTGCAATGACGCGGATATCAATATGCAAACCAGCAGTACGCCGGAGTTTGATGGCTGGCGTTGGGTGAGCTTCTGGTATCCGGTACGCCAGGTAGTCTCTTTTAAACGCGACGTTTACCGCCGTGTAATGAAAGAGTTTGCCGGTGTGGTTATGCCCCTGCAAGAGAATACCGTACAGCGAAATACGCCAGGTTTTCGACGGAAGAGAGGTTAAGCCACGTAGATTATGCTCACACAGCTACGCGAAATAGTTGAGAAAGTGGCGGCAGCGCCCCGGCTTACCGAGGCGCTGGATATTTTGGTTAACGAAATCTGTCTGGCGATGCAAACCGAAGTCTGTTCGGTCTACCTCGCGGATCACGATCGTCGCTGCTATTACCTGATGGCTACCCGTGGGCTAAAAAAGCCTCGTGGGCGCACCGTTGCCCTGGCATTTGATGAAGGCATCGTTGGCTTAGTTGGCAGGCTGGCGGAGCCGATTAACCTGGCAGATGCGCAAAAGCATCCCAGCTTTAAATATATTCCTTCCGTTAAAGAAGAGCGCTTCCGTTCCTTTCTTGGCGTGCCCATTATCAGCCGCCGTCAGCTGCTTGGTGTGCTGGTGGTTCAGCAGCGTGAACATCGCCAGTTTGATGAAAGTGAAGAGTCTTTTCTGGTTACGCTGGCCACGCAGCTGGCGGCCATCCTCTCGCAGTCACAGCTTAATACTCTGTTTGGCCAGTATCGGCAGACCCGTATCCGTGCGCTGGCCGCTGCCCCCGGCGTTGCCGTAGCACAAGGCTGGGTTGACTCCAGCCAGCCGTCATTGGAAAACGTCTCAGCGGCATCCACCCTCGATACGGTGCGTGAACGCGAAAGGCTGGCGCTGGCGATGACCGAGGCATCTAACGAATTCCGCCGTTACAGCAAGCGTTTCACCGCCAGTATGCATAAAGAGAGTGCAGCGATCTTCGATCTCTATTCGCATCTGCTCAGTGATGCGCGGCTGAAAAAAGATCTGCTGGCGGAGATCGATGCCGGTTCGGTGGCCGAGTGGGCGGTCAAAACTGTTATCGAAAAATTTGCCGCTCAGTTTGCCAGTTTACAGGATAGCTATCTGCGTGAGCGCGCGGGTGATCTGCGTGTTCTGGGGCAGCGCCTGCTGTTCCAGCTCGACGATACCATGCAGGGCACTAATACCTGGCCTGAGCGTTTTGTGCTGGTCGCCGACGAGCTGACCGCTACCACGCTGGCCGAACTGCCGCGTGACCGGCTGGCTGGCGTGGTGGTGCGTGATGGCGCAGCCAACTCCCATGCGGCGATTATGGTACGCGCAATGGGCATTCCTACGGTGATGGGCGCAGATATTCAGCCCGAGCTCCTGAAAGGACGCCTGCTGATTGTTGACGGCTACCGTGGAGAGCTGCTGGTCGACCCGGAGCCGGTGCTGGTACAAGAATATCAGCGTCTGATCAGCGAAGAGAATGAGCTGAGTCTGCTGGCGGAAGATTTTGTTTTCCTGCCGGGTGCGCTGAAAAGCGGCGAGCCGGTAAAAGTGATGCTCAACGCGGGTTTAAGCGCCGAGCATGAGCAGATACTGGGTAATCGGGTGGATGGTGTGGGCCTCTATCGCACCGAAATTCCGTTTATGCTGCAAAACGGCTTCCCGTCAGAGGAAGAGCAGGTGGCGCAGTATCAGGGCATGTTGCAACTGTTTCTGGATAAACCCGTCACCCTGCGTACCCTGGATGTCGGTGCTGACAAACAGCTACCCTATATGCCCATCAGCGAAGAGAACCCATGCCTTGGCTGGCGCGGCATCCGTCTGACGCTTGACCAGCCGGAGATTTTCCTTGTGCAGCTGCGAGCCATGCTGCGTGCAAACGTCGCCAGTGGAAACCTCAATATTCTGCTGCCGATGATCACCAGCCTTGAAGAGATAGACGAGGCTCGCCGCCTGATCGCCCGTGCCGCACGTGAAGTGGAAGAGATGCTCGGCTATGACATCCCACAGCCGCGCATAGGCATTATGGTCGAAGTGCCGTCGATGATCTTTATGATAGGGCAGCTAAAAAATCGCGTGGACTTTGTCTCAGTTGGCACCAACGATTTAACGCAATACCTGCTGGCAGTCGATCGTAATAATACCCGGGTGGCAAGTCTCTATGACAGTCTGCATCCGGCAATGCTGCGGGCGTTAAAAAGCGTTGCCGATGAGACCCGTGTTGCGGGCATTGAACTCTGCCTGTGTGGTGAAATGGCCGGTGACCCGATGTGTGTAGCGCTGCTGGTCGGCATGGGTTATCACCATCTCAGCATGAACGGGCGCAATGTGGCGCGGGTAAAATATCTGCTAAGTCACCTCGACCACGAAGATGCAAAAACCCTCGCGCAACGCGGTCTGGAAGCGCAGTTTGCTACCGAAGTGCGCCATCATGTCGCGTCGTTTATGGAGCGGAGGGGGTTGGGGGGGCTGATTCGCGGCGGCCGCTGAAAAATCCTGTTTGAGGCTATTTTATTTGCCATTCTGCCCCCGGGCAGTGCTCGTCATACTCACGTACCGGAGTACGCTCTGTTGCCTGTGCGTTGCCTGTGCGTTGGCTGTGACAGGACTGGCTGCAACAATAACGCCTGAAACAGGATTTCAGGCTGTTTTATTTGCCATTCAGCCCCCGGGCAGTGCTCGCCATACTCACGTACCGGAGTGCGCTCCGTTGCCTGTGCGTTGGCTGTGACAGGACTGGCTGCAACAATAACGCCTGAAACAGGATTTCAGGCTATTTTATTTGCCATTCAGCCCCCGGGCAGTGCTCGTCATACTCACGTACCGGAGTACGCTCCGTTGCCTGTGCGCTGGCCGTGAGCAGACTGGCTGCAACAATAACGCCTGAAACAGGATTTTAGGCTGTTTTATTTGCCATCCTGCCCCCGGGCAGTGCTCGTCATACTCACGTACCGGAGTACGCTCCGTTGCCTGTGCGCTGGCCGTGAGCAGACTGGCTGTAACAATAACGCCTGAACCAGGATTTCAGGGTCATTGTATTTGCTGTTGTGACCCCGGGCAGTGCTCGTTGTAATCACGTACGCTTAATAAAGTTTACAGTTAGCCCGGGCCGCAATAATCCCGCTTATGCTATGATGCGCGCCTTAATGCAGCGCCCGCTCAATTCGGCTGCCTGCCAGGACTGACTTTACTAATGGTGAAAGATGAATAACGGCTATCTGGCTTTCCCCCAATTTGATCCGGTGATTTTCTCCGTCGGACCGGTTTCACTGCACTGGTACGGACTGATGTACCTGGTAGGTTTCGTTTTCGCAATGTGGCTGGCCGTGCGCCGGGCCAATAAACCAGGCAGCGGTTGGAAAAAAGAAGAAGTAGAAAATCTGCTATATGCAGGCTTCCTCGGGGTATTCCTCGGCGGGCGTATTGGTTACGTGCTGTTCTACAATTTGCCGCTGTTCCTTGATAATCCGCTATACCTCTTCAAAGTCTGGGATGGCGGCATGTCATTCCACGGTGGCCTGATTGGCGTGATCGTGGTGATGCTGGTCTTCGCTTACCGTACCAAACGCAATTTCTTCCAGGTCTCTGATTTTATTGCTCCATTAATCCCGTTTGGCTTGGGCGCAGGCCGCCTTGGCAACTTTATCAACGGTGAACTGTGGGGCCGTGTTGATCCAAATCTACCGTGGGCAATGCTGTTCCCAGGCTCACGCAGCGAAGATATCGCTCTGACCGCAACCCATCCTGAATGGCAGTCGCTGTTGTCGACCTACGGGGTATTACCGCGCCATCCTTCGCAGCTCTACGAGCTGATCCTTGAAGGCATCGTGCTGTTTATCATCCTTAACGTATTTATTCGTAAATCTCGCCCGATGGGCGCGGTGTCCGGGCTGTTCCTGATTGGTTACGGCGCGTTTCGTATTATTGTTGAATTCTTCCGTCAGCCTGATCAGCAGCTTGGCCTGTTCGGCGGCATCAGTATGGGGCAGATCCTCTCTGTGCCGATGATTGTGGCTGGCGTGATTATGATGATTTGGGCATACCGTCGTCGCCCGCAGCCACAGCTTCGTGAGGAAAAATGAAACAGTATCTGGCGTTAATGCAGCACGTGCTCGAACAGGGCACACCGAAAAACGATCGTACCGGCACCGGCACGCTGTCGATTTTTGGTCATCAGATGCGTTTCAATCTGCAAGAGGGTTTCCCTCTGGTCACCACAAAAAAGTGCCATCTGCGTTCGATTATTCATGAGCTCCTGTGGTTCCTTAACGGTGATACCAACATCGCGTATTTGAAAGAAAATAAGGTGTCGATCTGGGACGAGTGGGCTGATGAAAACGGCGATCTCGGTCCGGTCTACGGTAAACAGTGGCGCAGCTGGGGTGCACCAAATGGCGAGCAGATCGACCAGCTGACAAAAGTGGTTGAGCAGTTGAAAAGCGATCCCGATTCGCGTCGCATTATTGTCTCCGCCTGGAACGTTGGTGAACTGGATCAGATGGCGCTGGCTCCATGCCATGCGTTTTTCCAGTTCTATGTGGCTGATGGTAAGCTCTCCTGCCAGTTGTATCAGCGCTCATGCGATATCTTCCTTGGTCTGCCATTCAATATCGCCAGTTACGCGCTGCTGGTGCATATGATGGCGCAGCAATGTGACCTCGAAGTCGGTGACTTTGTCTGGACGGGGGGCGATACCCATCTGTACAGCAACCACCTTGAGCAGACGCGTTTGCAGTTAACGCGTGAACCGCGTGCGCTGCCGAAGCTGGTGATCAAACGTAAACCTGCCTCCCTGTTTGACTACCGTTTCGACGATTTTGAAATTGAAGGCTACGATCCGCATCCGGCAATTAAAGCTCCGGTAGCGATCTAAAACGTTACGCCCTCCACCGGGGCGTAGCAGCTACATACCCGGGCAGCAGCGCATCGCTCGCTGCCTTTGGTAGACCACTATAACCTCCTCTCACTATTCCGCACCCTCCACTTCCCCCTTCTGGAACCTGCCTCCAGAGCTTAATGATCGCCGATGAAAATTAGCATTTACTCTGGAAGACGCCTCGCAAAAAGCTGATATGCGGCTGGCATGACTGGCAGAAAAAGGCAGACTGCCGGCATGAAAATTAAACACCCTGGCGGATTTACTCTGCTGGAAATGATGGTGGTGATCACTATTATCAGCCTGCTGAGTCTGGGCGGATGGAGCGGCTGGCAGCGCTGGCAGCGCTGGCAGCAGTACCAGCAGCTTGATGACAGCGCGCAGCAGATCCAGCGTCTGCTGCAGCGGCTGCGCAGCGATGCCAACTGGCACAATCGGGCGCACCTGCTGTGGCTGAAACCTGGCGACCGCTGGTGCCTGGGAGCGGGTGCAGCGGATGAGTGTCTGAGAGCCTCGCGCCATACGCTGCCGGCTCCTCATACTGGCGTAGTCGTGCGCGCACTGACCAGCGACTTAGGGTTTTACGGTAAAAAAAACACCGCTCATCCCGGCAGTATTCTTATTGCCAGCGCAGCCGGTGAGCGCCGCATTATTGTCTCATCCCGCGGCCGGGTTCGTATCTGTGCATCTTCAGAGGAAAACTGTCGGTGAAGGCGCAGGGTTTTACACTGCTTGAAATGTTAATAGCGCTGGCGATTGGCAGCCTGCTGCTGGTGGGCGCGGTGCGAACGTTGCCGCAGCTGCAAGCGCAGAACCTGCGCTTAATTATGCAGGCGCAGCTGCATGAGGATTTGCAGCAGATAATGCATACGCTTGAAAAGGCCGTGCGACGTGCGGGTTATTGCCACGGTAGCTGCCGTGATAGCACACAGCGCGGCATGCATATCGGGGCTGGGTGTCTGCTGGTGCGCTGGGATGAAAACAGTAACGGTCGCTGGGAAGCGGCGGGGCGTGATAACAGTGAAGTCTATGGTTACCGCCTGCGTGATAACAGTCTGGAAATGCAGCGTGGGGTGAGCGACTGTCGCGGAAGTGGCTGGGAGAGACTTAACGATCCGCGCCGGATCGGCATCAGAGCTTTTAAAGTGGAAAATAGCGGACGTCAGGTGAAGCTTTATCTCAGCGGTTATCTGCTGCGCTGGCCTGATATTGCACTCGATCTTGAACAGTGGCTGACGGCGGAGAACCTCTGATGCAATTGGCGTCACAGCGCGGCAGCGGCTCATTAATAATGGTGATTATGATTTTGCTGATGGGGACGCTGATGCTGAACGCCACCCGGCGGCAGCTGGAAGATTCAATGAGCCTGGTGGCAGATGAACGTCACTATTTTGAACAGCTTACAGCCGCAACATCATCCCTGCGTTGGGGGGAGCGTCTGCGCTGGCTAACGGCGGACGAATGGCAGTGCCAGCACCATGCTGAGTTTAACTGGCGAGCCTGTTTGCAGCCCGTACAACGGCTACTGCGTGCTGACAGCGGGCCGGATACCCTGACACTGTATCGCTGGGTAAACCTGCTGCCGCACGGCGCATTAAAACCTCAGCCTCATGGCTGGCTTGATTTTTGTCCGCTGAATGGAGGAGGCATCTGCGATGTTGAATAAGCGCGTACCACAGCAAGGGTTTAGCTTGGTGGAAATCTTGTTTTCCCTGCTGCTTTTCAGCCTGAGCTATACGGCATTGCTGCATTACCAGCAGGCGCTGGGGCAGGGGTTCCACTGGCAGTGGCAGCAGCGTGAAGCCTGGCGCCAGGCGTGGCAGCGCTTACAGGGGCAAGAGCGTTCAGGCTGGCAGGTTCAGCAGCGGGTACGCAGCGGCCCGATGGGCTGTAAGCTGGTCACGGCACAGGTTGTCAGCCCTGCCGCGCGGCGTGCTGAACTGACACAGCTGCAATGCCAGGTAAGCCCCTGATAGCGCGGTGACATTTTCACGCTGTGATAAACGGGTTACAGTAGTCGTCCGGCAGCGTGTGCCCGGCAGGCATAGCTGCAACATCAAGTATGACGAGTATAAGGACAGGGTATTTATGTTTACCGTTTACCACTCTAATCAGTTGGATTTGTTAAAAACACTGGCGTGCTGGCAGATAGAAAACCAGCCGCTGGGCGATCCGCTGCGTTCTGAAGTGGTGCTGGTGCAAAGCCCTGGGATGGCGCAGTGGCTACAAATGTCGCTGGCGGAGGAATTTGGTATTGCTGCGAATATCGACTTCCCGCTGCCAGCCAGCTTTATCTGGGACATGTTTGTCCGCGTGCTGCCTGAGATACCGAAGGAGAGTGCTTTTAATAAATCCAGCATGAGCTGGAAGCTGATGGCGCTTCTGCCCGGGATGCTGCCCGGCGAAGAGTTTGAGATGCTGCGCCATTATCTTAGCGATGACGATGACCGGCGTAAGCTGTTTCAGCTTTCCTCTCGCGTGGCGGATCTCTTCGACCAGTATCTGGTTTATCGTCCGCACTGGTTGAACAGCTGGGAAAAGGGACAGCTGATTGAAGACCTGGGCGACTCCCAGCGCTGGCAGGCACCGCTATGGGCCGCGCTGGTGGAATACACCCATCAACTTGGCCAGCCCGAGTGGCACCGTGCCAACCTTTATCAGCGCTTTATTCGCAGGCTGGAAAATAGCCGCGAATGCCCGGCTAACCTTCCTGATCGCGTGTTTATCTGCGGCATTTCAGCGCTGCCACCAGTCTATCTGCAAGCGCTACAGGCGCTGGGTAAACACATTGATATCCATCTGCTGTTTACCAATCCCTGCCGTCACTACTGGGGGGATATTCAGGATTATGCTTTTCTGGCAAAACTCCAAAGCCGCCATCGCCGCCATTATCAGGATAACCGTGAGATCCCGCAGTTCCGCGACAGCGATGCTGCCCCCGGCTTGTTTAACGACGGCGGAGAGCAGCAGCTAAGTAACCCGCTGCTCGCCTCATGGGGCAAGCTGGGGCGCGATAACCTCTATCTGCTGGCGCAAATGGAGCCGAATGAGGTCTTTGCTTTCGTCGATATTGAGCCAACAACGCTGCTGAATACCCTGAAACGTGATCTGCTTGAGCTGGAAGATCATGCGGCTATCGGTATGAAGCAGAGCGAATGGGAAAACAGCCGTAGCAAGCGAGTGCTGGCTCCGGATGACCGCTCGGTAGCGATCCACCTGTGCCATAGTCCGCAGCGAGAAGTTGAAGTGTTGCAGGATCGTCTGCTGGCGATGATGGCTGACGATCCGCAGCTGACCCCACGCGATATTATTGTGATGGTCGCAGACATTGACGCCTATACGCCGTTTATTCAGGCGGTGTTTGGTAATGCTCCGCCGGAGCGTGCGCTGCCTTTTGCCATTTCAGACCGCCGTGCCAGCCAGGCTCATCCGGCTTTACAGGCGTTTATTTCCCTGCTCAGTCTGCCGGAAAGCCGTTTCACCGCCGAGGACGTACTGGCGCTGCTGGAAGTGCCTGCGGTGGCCAGTCGCTTTGCGGTAGATGAAGAGGGGTTACGCCTGCTGCGCCACTGGGTTTCGGAGTCTGGCATTCGCTGGGGGCTGGATGATGACAGCGTACGTGAGTTGGATCTACCCGCTACGGGCCAGCATACCTGGCACTTTGGTTTAACCCGAATGCTGCTGGGCTATGCCATGAACAGTGAGGCCGGAGACTGGCAGGGGATTCTGCCTTACGATGAATCCAGCGGGCTGATTGCCGAGCTGGCAGGGAACCTTGCCGAACTGCTGATGCAGCTAAATCGCTGGCGGCAGTGGCTGAGTGAACCTCGTGAACTCAGCCAATGGCTGCCGTTGTGTCGTCAGATGCTCGATGATTTCTTTACCAGTGATTCGGAAACTGAAGCTGCACTGGTGCTGATTGAAGAGCAGTGGCAGCAGGCGATTAACTACGGTCTGGAGGCGGGTTATCAGCAAACGGTGCCGCTGACGCTACTGCGTGATGAGCTGTCGTCGCGCCTTGATCAACAGCGCATCAGCCAGCGCTTCCTCGCCGGGCCGGTCAACTTCTGTACTCTGATGCCGATGCGCTCCATTCCATTCAAGGTGGTCTGCCTGCTGGGCATGAATGACGGTGTGTATCCGCGTACGCTGCCGCCGCTGGGCTTTGACTTAATGAGCCAGCAACCACAAAAGGGTGACCGCAGCCGCCGTGATGATGACCGCTACCTGTTCCTTGAAGCGATGAACTCGGCGCAGCAGCAGCTCTATATCAGCTATATTGGCCGTTCGATTCAGGACAATACCGAGCGATATCCATCGGTGCTGGTCAGTGAGTTAGTAGAGTACATCAGCCAGAGTTTCTGTCTGGAGCAGGATCGGGAACTGGATGTCGACAGCAGTGCAAAAGCAGTGCTGGATCACCTGCATCATCTGCACAGCCGAATGCCGTTTGCAGCTGAAAACTTTAGCCCCGGGTCTGAGTTCCGCAGTTTTGCCGCTGAATGGCTGCCCGCCGCCAGCGCCCAGGGGACGGCACACCCACCGTTTATGCAGGCGCTGCCGGAGGAAGCCAGCGATACGCTCAGTTTCGACAAACTGGTGCGTTTCTGGCGTCACCCGGTGCGGGCCTTTTTCAGCCTGCGGCTGGGCGTCAGCTTCCATCTTGAAGAGACCGGGCTGCCCGATGCTGAACCCTTCTCCTTACAGGGACTGAGCCGTTATCAGGTTAACACGCAGCTGCTTAACAGCCTGATTGAAGGCAGTGAAAGCGAGCGTTTATATATCCGCCAGCGTGCCGCAGGTGCTCTGCCTTACGGTGCCTTTGGCGAACTGTTCTGGCAGGAGCAGGAGCAGGAGATGAGCGAACTGGCAGGACGCGTACGCGAGCAGCGGGCAGAAGCCGAGAGCTGGGAGATTGCGCTGGAGGCGGGCGGTATAGCACTGAGCGGCTGGCTGCCCCAGGTACAGGACAGCGGATTACTGCGCTGGCGTCCGGGGATTCTCAACTTTAATGACGGTCTGGCGCTGTGGCTGGAGCATCTGGTCTATTGCACCATGGGAGGTACTGGCAGCAGTACAATGCTGGGGCGCAAAGAGAGTGCCTGGTGTTTCCCACCGCTGGCCCCTGACGCAGCCAGACAGCAGCTTGCGCACTATGTTGACGGCTACCGTCAGGGAATGTGCGCGCCGTTGCTGCTGACGGCTTCCGGCGGTGCCTGGCTGAGGGTGTGCTTTGATGAGAAAGCAGGCGTGTTGTTGCGCGATGAGGCGACGCTGAAAAAAGCCCGTGGCAAACTGCTGTTGAGCTGGCAGGGGAATTATCAGGTTGAAGGTGAGGGCACGGATCCTTACCTGCAACGTTTGCTGCGTACGCTGGACAGCAACAGCGAACATGAAATGACCGTACAGGCAGAACGATGGTTGTTGCCGCTGCTGAAAGCCAACGTTCAGTAAACTGGAATAAGGAAAGAGAGCCAACGCTCCTGCAGCTTGAAGTATGACGGGTATAGTGTTTTTATTAGGTTAGCGTATGTAATGCTGAAATTTAAAAGCCAATAATGATCCGGCAGGATGCCGGAGAAAAACAGCCAGTTGAGGAGTTTGAATGCGTCGTTATGCAGTTTGGTTAGCTTGTTTTGTTTCCGTCATACTGTTTAGTCCACTGACATATGCTCAGGCAGGCTGGCAGCCTCTCACTGAAACTATCCGCAAAAGTGAGAAAGACCCACGTCAGTATCAGGCAATTAAGCTGGATAACGGTATGACCGTGCTGCTGGTGTCCGACGCACAGGCAACAAAATCACTGGCGGCGTTGACGCTTCCGGTTGGCTCGCTGGAAAACCCAACCGATCAGCTTGGCCTGGCGCACTATCTTGAACATATGGTGCTGATGGGATCAAAGCGCTATCCACAGCCTGATAACCTCGCTGAATATCTCAAAAAGCACGGGGGCAGCCATAATGCCAGCACTGCCTCTTATCGCACCGCGTTCTACCTGGAAGTGGAAAACGATGCGCTGCAACCTGCCGTCGATCGTATGGCTGACGCTATTGCAGAACCACTGCTCGATCCAATCAATGCCGATCGTGAACGCCATGCGGTGAATGCAGAGTTGACGATGGCGCGTTCGCGTGATGGCCTGCGAATGGCGCAGGTTGGCGCTGAAACGCTTAACCCGCAGCATCCGAGTTCACGCTTCTCTGGTGGTAATCTCGAAACCCTGCGTGATAAGCCGGGCAGTAAACTGCATGATGCTCTGAAGGCATTTTATCAGCGTTATTATTCAGCTAATTTAATGAAGGCGGTGATCTACGGTAATCAGCCGATGTCTGAGCTGGAAAAAATTGCCGCAGCTACCTTTGGGCGGATTGAAAATCGTAATGCCACGGTACCGGAGATTAACGTTCCGGTAGTTACCGATCAGCAAAAGGGCGTGATTATTCACTATGTGCCTGCCCAGCCGCGCAAACAGCTGAAAATCGAATTCCGTATCGACAATAACAGCGATAAATTCCGTAGTAAAACCGACACACTGATCGGCTATCTGATTGGTAACCGTAGTAAAAACACGCTGTCAGACTGGCTGCAAAATCAGGGGCTGGCAGACTCCATTAATGCTGGCGCTGACCCGATGATCGACCGTAACGGCGGGGTATTCTCGATTGCTATTTCGCTGACGGACAAAGGCCAGGCTAATCGGGATGAAGTGATCGCCGCGGTGTTCAGCTATCTGAAAACCCTGCGCACTCAGGGCATTGATAAGCGCTATTTCGATGAAGTATCGCACGTGCTGGATCTCGACTTCCGCTACCCTTCGATCACCCGCGATATGGACTACATTGAGTGGCTGGTGGACACGATGCTGCGTGTGCCGGTAGCGGATACGCTGGTTGCTCCTTATATTGCCGATCGGTTCGATCCTCAGGCGGTTAACGCCCGGCTGGATGGCATGACGCCGCAGAATGCACGCATCTGGTTTATCAGCCCGAAAGAGCCGCACAACAAAACCGCCTACTTTGTCGATGCACCTTACCAGGTGGATCGGATTACGAAACAGCGCTTTAACGACTGGCAGGCCGCCAGCGATAAAATCAGCCTGTCGCTGCCGGTACTGAACCCTTATATTCCGGATGATTTCAGCCTGATAAAGGCTGATAAAAAGTATCAGCGGCCTGAAGAACTTGTGAATCAGAAAGGGCTGCGGGTGTTCTATATGCCAAGCCAGTACTACGCCGATGAACCTAAAGCCAATATCACGCTGGCACTGCGTAATAAGGCATCAATGAGCACGGCGCAAAATCAGGTGCTGTTTGCGCTGAATGACTATCTGGCCGGTGTGGCACTGGATGAGCTAAGTTCACAGGCTTCTGTTGGCGGCATCAGTTTCTCTACCAGTGAAAATGACGGCGTTTCGTTTAGCGCCAGCGGTTTCACTCAGCGTCTGCCGAAGCTGATGGGCGAACTGCTGGACGGTTATGCCAGCTTTACACCAACCCAGCAGCAGCTGGAGCAGGCAAAATCCTGGTATCTTGAACGTCTGGACGCCGCCGAAAAAGGCAAAGCATTTGAAATGGCCATCCAGCCTGCGCAACTGTTGTCACAGCTGCCTTACACCCAGCGCAGTGAACGCCGTAAGCTCCTGCCCGGTATCACGCTGCAACAGTTACTCGACTACCGGAAAATGCTGCTGGAGCAATCCACTCCTGAGCTGTTAGTGGTCGGTAATATGACGCCGGATGCAGTACGTAAGCTGGCGGCTGACGTGAAGAGTCAGCTTAACTGCGAGGGCAGCGACTGGTGGCATAGCCAGCACGTGACGGTGGATAAAAAAGTGCTGGCTAATTTACAACAGCCTGGCAGCAGCACGGACTCCGCGCTGGCAGCGGTCTATATTCCGCTGGGGATCCCGGAATATCAGAGCATGGCCAGCAGTGCGATGTTGAGCCAGATTATTCAGCCATGGTTTTATAATCAGCTTCGTACAGAAGAGCAGCTCGGCTACGCGGTATTCTCCTTCCAGATGCCGGTTGGCCGTCAGTGGGGCATCGGTTTCCTGCTGCAAAGTAACGTGAAACAACCTGCCTATTTACTCAGCCGTTTTAACGCATTTTACCCAACGGCAGAAAAGCGCCTGCGTGAGATGAGCAAAGAGGATTTCGCCCAGTATCAGGCGGCGATGATCAACGAGCTGAAACAGCGCCCGCAAACGCTGGATGAAGAGGCCGGACGCTACAGTAAAGATTTTGACCGCGAAAATTATCATTTTGATACCCGCGAGAAGGTCATTACGCAGGTTCAGGCGCTGACGCCTGGCGCGCTGGCTGACTTCTTCCACCAGGCTGTTATTGCTCCGAGCGGGCTGGCGCTGCTGTCGCAGGTTTCTGGCAGCCATCACGGTAAGGCCGACTATGCTGCGCCGTCAGGCTGGAAAACCTGGAAAGATCTTTCCACCTTGCAGCAATCATTGCCGGTGAGCCAGGATCAGCCATGAACCAGCAGGCGCCTGAAAGGCTTGAGCCGTTAACTCTGCCGCTACACGGTGAGCGCCTGATTGAGGCGTCCGCCGGAACGGGAAAAACCTTTACCATCGGGCTACTTTATCTGCGCCTGCTGTTGGGGCTGGGCGGGGAGTCAGCATTCGGCCGCCCGCTATCGGTGGAAGAGATTCTGGTGGTGACGTTTACCGAGGCGGCGACGGCTGAGTTGCGAGGGCGTATCCGCGCCAATATTCATGAGCTGCGTATTGCCTGTATTCGTGGTGAAAGCCGTAATCCGATGCTGGCAGCCCTGATGGCTGAAGTGACTGATTTATCACATGCGGCCTCCATGCTGCTGGCTGCCGAACGGCAGATGGATGAAGCGGGTATTTTTACTATTCACGGTTTCTGTCAGCGCATGCTCAATCTCAACGCTTTTGAGTCGGGTATGCTGTTTGAACAGGATCTGATTGAGGATGAAACTCCGCTGCGCCGCCGGGCGACGGCGGATTTCTGGCGCCGTCACTGCTATCCGCTGCCGCTGCCGGTAGCTCGTGTGGTTCGTCAGCTGTGGGATGGCCCGGAGCAGCTGCTAAAAACGCTGTCGCCATGGCTGGGCGGTGAGGCACCAGCGCTGAAATCCGCTCCGGCAGCCGATGAAACGCTGGAACAGCGCCATGAGAAGATCATCGCGCAAATCAACCAGATTAAACAGGCATGGCTGGCGGCAGAGGATTTACAGTCGTTGGTGGAGTCCTCCGGAGTCGATAAGCGCAGTTACAGTAGTAAGCACTTACCTAACTGGCTGGATAAAATTACCCAGTGGGCACAGACAGAAACTCAGGACTATGAAGTTATCAAAGATCTTGAGCGGTTTGGGCAGCGCGTGCTGTCAGATAAAACAAAAAAGGGTGAGCCGCCGCGCCATCCATTATTTGACCAGATTGATGCTTTCCTCGCTGAGCCACTCTCGCTGCGCGATCTTGTAATTGCCAGGGCGTTGCATGAAGTGCGTTTTGTGACTCAGCAGGAGAAACGTCAGCATGCCCAGCTTGGCTTTGATGACCTGCTGGGGCGCTTTGATTTAGCGCTTCAGCAACCGGCTGGTGAAGCGCTGGCGGTGGCTATCCGTCAGCGTTATCCGGTGGCACTGATTGATGAGTTCCAGGATACCGATCCCCAGCAATACCGTATTTTTCATACACTCTACGCGCGCCAGTCTGAGAGCGCGCTATTGCTGATCGGTGACCCGAAACAGGCAATCTACGCCTTCCGCGGTGCGGATATCTTTACCTATATGAAAGCGCGGGCTGAAGTTAGCGCCCACTATACGCTTGAGACCAATTGGCGCTCATCACCGGCGATGATTGACGGCGTAAACCAGCTGTTTTTGCACCATACTAACCCCTTCTTATTCAGCGAAATTCCGTTTATCACCGTAAGCGCGGCTCAACCCAATGCAGAGCTGAGTTTTAGCATTGATGGTGAAGAGCAGCCGGCTTTGCAGTTCTGGCTTCAGCCAGGTGATGGCGTGGGAGTGAGTGATTACCAACAGTTTATGGCGCGCCAGTGTGCGGCGGAAATCCGCCGCTGGTTAAGCGCCGGGCAGCAGGGCACTGCACTGATTGGCAAGCCCGGCAAACAGCAGCCGGTACGCGCCTCGGATATAACTATTCTGGTGCGCAGCCGCAGCGAGGCTTCGGTAATGCGCGAGGCGCTAAACGGACTGGCGATCCCCTCAGTGTATCTTTCAAACCGCGACAGCGTATTTACCACTCCTGAAGCCCGCGAGATGCTGTGGCTGTTACAGGCGGTGCTTGCACCTGAGCAGGAGCGTGTTCTGCGCAGTGCACTGGCCAGCAGCCTGCTTGGCCTTGATGCCCGTGCGCTGGATACCCTTAACCAGGATGAGCGCGCATGGGATGCGCTGGTGGATGAGTTTACCGATTACCGTCAGCGCTGGTTAAAGCGCGGCGTGCTGCCGATGCTGCGTGAACTTATGGTAAAACGCCATATCGCGGAGAATTTGCTGGCATCTGACAGCGGTGAACGTCGCCTGACAGATCTGCTGCATCTGGGGGAGCTGTTGCAGGAGGCCGCCGCCTCTCTCGACAGCGAGCATGCGCTGGTACGCTGGCTTGCCCAACAGGTGGAACAGCCAGATGGTCAGGTGGCTAACCAGCAGCTGCGCCTGGAAAGCGATCGCCACCTTGTGCAGATCGTCACCATCCATAAATCAAAAGGTCTGCAATATCCGCTGGTGTGGCTGCCGTTTATTGCCAATTTCCGCGAGGCAGATGACGGCGTTTATCACGATCGTCAGACTTTTGAAGCGCTGCTTGATTTGCAGCAGGGAGAAGAGAGCGTGGCGCTGGCCGAGCAGGAGAGGCTGGCCGAGGATCTTCGCCTGCTCTACGTGGCGCTGACGCGTTCGGTTTATCACTGTAGTGTTGGCGTTGCGCCACTGATTAAGGGTACCCGAAAGAAAGAGGGTAACAGCGATCTGCACCGCAGCGCATTGGGCTATCTTATTCAGCGGGGGGAGCCGGCTGACGCGGGCGGACTGCAAACGGCATTACTGACGCTGCAAAGCAAGGGGACAGCGGTGACGCTGCCGCAGGAGCCGGACGATACCGTATGGCAGCCGCAGCGTGAAGATCCACAGGCGTTGAGCAGCCAGCAGTTACAGCGTTCACTGCGCGACGACTGGCGAGTGACCAGCTACTCAGGCCTGCAACAGCATGGCCATTCACCGGCGCTGGATCTGTTGCCAAGGCTGGATGTGGATGCCTCTGGTGAGGCCAGCGACGAACTGTTGCCGCAGCTTACACCACACAGTTTCCCACGGGGGGCTGCGCCAGGTACTTTCCTGCACGGGCTGTTTGAAACCCTCGAATTTACTGCTCCGCTGGATGATGAGTGGCTGGCGCTTCAGCTGAGTAGCCAGGGGCTGGACGAGGCCTGGCATCCGGTGATGCGCGACTGGATCGAGCGTATTCTGCATACGCCACTTAATGAGGATGGTGTGAGCCTGGATCAGCTGGCACCTGACGTCAGACGGGTTGAATTACAGTTTTATCTGCCAATTTCGCGTCTGCTGACCGCAGCAGCGCTTGACCAGGTAGTGCGCCAGGATCCACTCTCCGCCAGCTGTCCGCCCCTTGATTTCTATCAGGTTCAGGGGATGCTGAAGGGTTTTATCGACCTGGTATTTTGCTGGCAGGGAAAATATTACCTGCTGGACTATAAATCTAACTGGCTGGGCGAAGACAGCGCTGCCTATACCCGTCAGGCAATGGAGCAGGCGATGCAGTCGCATCGCTACGATTTGCAGTACCAGCTTTATACCCTGGCGCTGCATCGCTATCTGCGCCACCGTCTGGCCGACTATGACTATGAGCGCCATTTCGGTGGCGTGATTTATCTGTTCCTGCGTGGCCTGGACGGGGCAGAGGGCAGCAATGGTATTTACAGCACACGTCCGCAGGCAGATTTTGTCACCGCGCTTGATCGGTTGTTTGCCAACGACGCGGAGCATACAGCATGACGCTGACAGAAGGTTTACAGCAGGCGCAGCGTCTGCGGCTGCTGCGTCCGCTCGACGTTCAGTTTGCTCAGATGGTGGCGAGCGCGGAGCAACCCGCGCTGATGCTGGCTGCTGCGCTGGTGAGCCGCGACGCCGGGGAAGGTCACGTCTGCCTGCCTCTCGACCAGTTATATCCTGAGGCTTTTTTTGCCGGGCGACATACCGACCTGGCGCAGGCGTTATGGCAGGCTGCCGGGGCACCGCAGGACTGGGCTGATTATTTACTGGCGCAAAGTGCGGTCGGTGACGGAAAGTCAGCCACACCGCTGGTGCTGCATCAGCAGCGCCTCTATCTGCACCGGATGTGGCAGAGCGAAGGGGAAGTGGCGCAATTTGTTCAGCGTCAGCAGCACTCTGTGGCGCTGGATGAGGTGCAGATGCGTCAGACGCTGGATCGTTATTTCGGGCAGCAGCCGGACGATTGGCAGAAGATCGCCGCCGCAGTGGCGCTCACCCGCCAGGTTGCGGTGATTTCCGGCGGGCCGGGTACCGGCAAGACCACCACGGTGGCGAAACTGCTTGCCAGCCTGATTGAGCTGTCGGCGACGTCACCACGAATTGAGCTGGCGGCTCCAACCGGGAAAGCGGCGGCAAGACTGACGGAATCGCTGGGTAAAACGCTACAGGAACTGAAGCTGGATGACGCTATCCGCAACAGTTTTCCCGGTGAGGCAACGACGCTGCACCGCCTGTTGGGCGCGCTACCGGGCAGCCAGCGCATGCGTTATCACCGGGGGAATCCGCTGCATCTTGACGTGCTGGTGGTGGATGAAGCTTCAATGGTGGATCTGCCGATGCTGGCTAACCTGATCGCCGCGTTGCCTGCACAGGCGCGAGTCATCTTCCTTGGTGACCGCGATCAGCTCGCCTCGGTGGAAGCTGGTGCCGTACTGGGGGATATTTGCCGCTGTGCCGAATCCGGTTACAGCATGGAGCGTGCCGCTGAACTGACGCGCCTCACGGGCTGCGATGTATCCGGACGTGAGGATGCCAGCGCTTCGGAGGTTCGCGATATAATCTGCCTGCTGCGTAAAAGCTATCGATTCACCGAATCATCAGGAATTGGTCAGCTTGCACAGGCAGTCAACGCCGGAGAGGTGAAGCGGGTAGAGCAGGTATTCAGCGGTGGTTTTAGTGATATCCGTCGTCAGACTTTAAGCAGCAGCGAGGATTATCAGCAGCTGCTGGATGAGTGTGTGGCTGGTTATCGCGGCTATCTGCAACGCCTGTCATCAGGCGCGGAGCCTGCTGAGGTTCTGGCAGAGTTTGGCCGTTTCCAGCTGCTGTGTGCTCTGCGCGAAGGGCCGTTTGGCGTATCAGGGCTGAATGACCGTATTGAGCAGTCGCTGCGTCAGGCGGGGCTTATCCGTCGCAATATTGCCGTAAATGGCAAATGGTTTGTCGGGCGGCCAGTGATGATCGCCCGCAACGATCGTGCGTTGGGGCTGTTTAACGGCGATATCGGCATTGCGATGCTGGACGAAGAGCAGCAGCTCAAGGTGTTCTTCCCATTGCCTGATGGCAGCATCAAAGCTGTGCAGCCGAGCCGCCTGCCGCCGCATGATAGCGCCTGGGCGATGACGGTGCATAAGTCTCAGGGCTCTGAGTTTGATCATACGCTGATGGTGTTGCCAAATCAGGTGTTGCCGGTGCTGACGCGTGAACTGGTGTATACCGCCATCACCCGCGCTAAACGGCAGCTGACGTTATATGCAGATAAAGCAGTGTTTAACAGCGCCGTGAAGATGCGTACGCAGAGGCGTAGCGGCCTGGTGGATCGGTTAACGCAGGTGTAGAGGGGATCCCGGTTAACAAGGGGCAAGGTGTGTCTTGCCCCAACGATTAATCGTGTAACGTGCGATTAACTCTGGCGCGTTTGGGCGTTTGCTTCGCGCAGATCCACCATCAGCACTTTCGAGCGGCGCTGATAGTTATACATCTGTTTTTTGCTTTCCGGCAGCAGCTCGATATCCACCGGAACAAAACCGCGCTCCTGGAACCAGTGAATACTGCGGGTGGTCAGGACAAACAGCTTTTTCAGCCCCATCTGACGCGCCTGTAATGCCACGCGCTCCAGCAGTGCTTCACCGCGTGCTGAACTACGATAATCAGGATGTACCGCAACGCAGGCCATCTCACCGATCTGCTCTTCCGGGAAGGGATAGAGCGCCGCACAGCCGATGGTCAGGTTATCGCGTTCGACGATGGTAAATTTATCGATCTCCATCTCCAGCTGCTCTCGTGAGCGCCGCACCAGAATACCCTGCTGCTCCAGCGGGCGGATCAGCTCCAGAATACCGCCAATATCGTTAATGGTGGCGCGGCGGATCTGCTCGGCGCTCTCCATCACAATCTGCGTACCGATACCGTCGCGGGAGAACAGCTCCTGTAACAGAGCGCCATCTTCCTGATAGCTGATCAGGTGACTACGGCGGACGCCGCTGCGGCAGGCTTTTACTGCACCACGCAGAAAACGCACCGTGCCGGAGTGATAGTCATCGCTGCTTTCCAGCTCTTCTATCCGCTGCTGTGCTTCATTAGGGAACAGTTCGGAAATAATATTACCTTCGCTGTTGGTTACGCCCTGCTCAGAGCAGAAGCCGATCATTTTTTCGGCTTTCAGCTTGATGGCCAGCTGAGTGGCGACCTCTTCAGAGGTCAGATTAAAACTTTCCCCGGTGACAGAGACCGCTACCGGCCCCATCAGCACGATGGCACCGCTGTCCAGCTGGCGATGAATAGCTTCTTCGTCGATGCGGCGGATACGACCGCTGTGGCAGTAGTCCACGCCGTCATCCACGCCCAGCGGCTGGGCAATGATAAAGTTGCCGCTGACCACATTAATATGCGCGCCTTGTAACGGCGTGTTGTTAAGGCTCATCGACAGTCGGGCGGTAATATCCAGCTGCAAACGACCTGCCGCCTGCTTCACCAGCTCCAGCGATTGCGCATCGGTGACGCGGGTATGTTTATGGTAGAGAGGTTCCAGATGGCGTTCAGAGAGGCTTGCATCGATTTGTGGGCGTGCGCCGTACACCACCACCAGGCGGATACCGAGGCTGTGCAGCAGGCCAATATCATTGACGATGCTTGAGAAGTTCTCATGCTCGATGGCTTCACCACCCAGCATAATGACAAACGTTTTACCACGATGGGCATTGATATAGGGAACAGTATGGCGAAATCCCTGAACCAGCTCGGTACTACGTTCCTTCACGGCAAACCCTCTCTGCATTATTATTCGTTAAAAGTGTATTTTTATTCTTTTATCGGGTCGGGTGCAAGTGCATTTATCCTTACTTATCACCCGCTACGGAGTTTGACCAGGGCTAATGCCCTGAATTAAACGCTTTTTTGGGGTGACACTGTGGGGCAGATTCGTTAAAGTTTTTCCAAAAGACACTTTATATTTAAAGCAGTCACGCTGATTATTTTTTGTCTGTCTGTTTGTGTTTCTTTTTCTTACATTTTCTTTGTTTTTTTTGCTACAAAACAGCACCGGGAGCGGCATGACCGATTCAACATCACTTAACCGGCGGCGGTTATTACAAGGGGCAGGAGCTGCCTGGTTACTTAGTATCAGCCGTGTGGGTATGGCTGCCAGCAGCCATGTCGTGGCGATTCGCCTCTGGCCCTCATCGACCTATTCCCGTCTGACTATTGAGTCCAGCACGCCGCTTAAGTATAAGCAGTTTGCTTTGAGCAATCCCGAGCGTGTAGTGGTGGATATTGAAAATACCCGCCTTAATTCAACGCTGAACAGCGTCGGTAATCTGGTTCGCCGTGACGACCCCTATATAAAAAATGCCCGTGTTGGCCAGTTTGACCCAAATACCGTCCGCCTGGTGCTTGAGTTAAAGCAAAACGTCGCGCCGCGCATCTTCACCCTGGCCCCGGTTGCCGGGATCAAAAACCGTCTGGTGCTGGATCTCTATCCGGCCACTACCCAGCAGCACAATGATGATCCGCTACTGGCGTTGCTGGAAGATTACAACAAGGGCGATCTTGAACGTAGCCAGCCGGCGGCCGCGCCGCTGCCGGGTAAAGCAGGCCGGGATCGTCCGATTGTCATTATGATCGATCCCGGTCATGGCGGGGAAGATTCCGGCGCGGTGGGCAAGCATAAAACCCGAGAGAAAGACGTGGTGCTGAAGATTGGCCGCCGTCTGAAAGCCCTGATCGATAAGCAGCCGAATATGCGTGCTTACATGACGCGCAATGAAGATGTGTTTATTCCCCTGAAAGTACGGGTGGCAAAGGCGCGCAAGCAGCGGGCCGATCTGTTTATTTCGATTCATGCAGATGCATTCACCAGCCGTGCGGCGCGCGGTTCATCAGTATTTGCGCTGTCGACAAAAGGAGCGACCAGTACCGCTGCCCGCTTTCTGGCAAAGTCGCAGAATGAGTCAGATCTGATTGGTGGTGTAAGCAAGAGTGGCGACCGTTATCTCGATCACACCATGTTTGATATGGTGCAGAGCCTGACGATTAACGATAGTCTGAAATTTGGTAAAGAAGTGCTGTCGCGTATGGGAAAGATAAACCATCTTCATAAGCGTACGGTGGATCAGGCTGGTTTTGCGGTATTGAAAGCGCCGGATATTCCATCGATTCTGGTGGAGACTGCGTTTATCAGTAATATCGAAGAGGAGCGTAAGCTGCGCACCGCGCGTTTTCAGAATCAGGTGGCGGCTTCGATTCTGGCAGGAATTAAAGCGTATTTTGCCAGCGGTGCACCGATCGCGCCGCGTAAATAAGCAATCAGCGGAAAGGATTCTGCTGTGATTCAGGCTAAAAGGGAAAAAATGGAATTGAAATGGGCAGATGCCAGATACAAAAAAACACCCGAAAGGGTGTTCGATTGGTTGCGGGAGCCGGATTTGAACCGACGACCTTCGGGTTATGAGCCCGACGAGCTACCAGGCTGCTCCATCCCGCGTCCGATTGACGCTTTACTACTTTTACTTCCCACCCACGACGGAAAATTGGTTGCGGGAGCCGGATTTGAACCGACGACCTTCGGGTTATGAGCCCGACGAGCTACCAGGCTGCTCCATCCCGCGTCCGCGTGGTTTGCCGCTTCCATCACGACAACTATCTTTTTTACTGCTTAACTCAATCTTACAGACTTCAGTTAATTGGTTGCGGGAGCCGGATTTGAACCGACGACCTTCGGGTTATGAGCCCGACGAGCTACCAGGCTGCTCCATCCCGCGTCCGTGGATGCGCACTATACGCCTGATGGGTTTTGTTGCAACCCCTTTTTGCAGATAAGTGGTTAAAAACGTTGTTGTGATGCTTTTTTCTGCTCTGATGCTGAAATGTTGCACAAATGGCCCATCTCTTTTTCTACTGGCGCATTTAATTATGTCGGTGCCTTTGCTATCTTCGCGCAGGGTTTCCGTATAAAGGTAGAGAAAGGAATGAAAGCAGGTTGGGCAAAATATCTGGTAGCCGGCACGCTGCTGGCGCTGCTGGCGCTGCTGGCGCTGCTGGCGGGGTGTTCGTCTAAGCCCACCGATCGTGGGCAGCAATATAAGGATGGAAAACTGGATCAGCCGCTGGCGCTGGTAAATCAGCCTAATGCGAAAGGGCGTCCGGTCAACGGCAGAGACTTTGCCGATCAGGTTTCTCAAATCCGTTCTACTTCTTCAGCTATGTATTCGCGTCAGTCCGGCACCTACAGTGCGATTGAAAGCTGGCTGATGGCCGGTGGCGATACGCGTCAGCTGCGCCAGTTCGGTCTGGATGCATACCAGATGGAAGGTGCCGATAATTATGGCAACGTGCAGTTTACTGGCTACTACACGCCGGTTATTCAGGCACGCTATACCCGTCAGGGTGAGTTCCAGTATCCTTTATACCGGATGCCACCGCGCGCTAAGGGCCGTAAGCTGCCAAGCCGTGCAGAAATCTACAGCGGTGCGCTGGATGAGCGCTTTATTGCGGGCTACAGCAATTCGCTGATGGATAACTTTATTATGGATGTGCAGGGCAGCGGATATGTTGATTATGGCGACGGTCGTCCGCTGACGTTCTTTGGCTACGGTGGCAAGAATGGTCATGCGTATCGCAGCATTGGTAAAGTGCTGATCGATCGTGGTGAAGTGAAGCGCGAAGATATGTCGATGCAGGCTATCCGCCACTGGGGTGAGACTCACAGCCCGGCCGAAGTGCGTGAACTGCTGGAGCAGAATCCCTCTTTCGTCTTCTTTAAGCCAGAGAGTTTTGCACCGGTGCGTGGTGCCAGTGCCGTGCCGCTGGTGGCAAAAGCTTCCGTTGCCGCTGACCGGGCGTTAATCCCACCGGGCACCGCGCTACTGGCGGAGGTTCCACTGCTGGACAATAACGGCAAATTTACCGGAAAATATGAGATGCGTATGATGGTGTCGCTGGATGTTGGCGGTGCTATTAAAGGACAGCATTTCGATATCTACCAGGGCATAGGCCCGGATGCCGGACATATGGCAGGCTGGTTTAACCATTATGGTCGCGTCTGGGTGCTGAAAAATGCCCCTGGTGCGGGTGCGCCGATCTTCTCTTCTGCTCAGAATAATACGTCTCAGAGTGGTTTACTGGTCAGCCGGTAAGTCCCCGGCGGGCCGCATTGCCGGCCCGCTGTGTATATCGACGTTTTCGAGGAATAATAAATGATGGTTCTTTCAGACGCCTGGCGGCAACGCTTTGGCGGAACGGCGCGCCTTTACGGTCAGTCAGCGCTTCAGCTGTTTGCCGATGCGCATGTCTGCGTGGTGGGTATTGGCGGCGTCGGCTCGTGGGCGGCGGAAGCGCTGGTGCGAACCGGCATTGGCGCAATCACGCTAATTGATATGGATGATGTCTGTGTCACGAACACCAATCGTCAGGTTCACGCGCTGAAAGAGAATGTTGGCCGGGCAAAAACCGAGGTAATGGCGGAACGTCTGCTGGCGATCAATCCGGAGTGCCGGGTGACCTGCGTGGATGACTTTGTGACGCCGGAAAATACCGCCGAGCTGATTGGTAAGGATTTTAGCTATGTGATTGACGCGATCGATAGCGTACGGCCTAAAGCGGCGCTGCTGGCGTGGTGTCGGCGTAATAAAGTGCCGCTGGTAACGACCGGGGGAGCGGGCGGTCAGATTGATCCAACTCAGATCCAGGTGGCGGATCTGGCTAAGACTATTCAGGATCCGCTGGCGGCAAAACTGCGTGAGCGGCTAAAAGGCGATTTCAATATCGTTAAAAACAGCAAAGGGAAGCTGGGTATCGACTGCGTGTTTTCCACTGAAGCGCTGATGTATCCGCAGCCGGACGGATCGGTATGTGCATCGCGCAGCACCGCTGAAGGGCCGAAGCGTATGGACTGCGCAGCGGGTTTCGGCGCGGCGACGATGGTTACCGCAACGTTTGGTTTTGTCGCGGTCTCGCACGCACTGAAGAAAATGATGGCGAAAGCAGCGCGTCAGCAGTGATTGCGCTGATATCGCGGGTGGGGCTGACACTCACCCGTGACTGGCTGCGGCGCGCTTCACTGCATCGGCCATAGCCTGCAATCCGGCGCTGCGTGAGGCACTGAGCTGCTCTTTTAAGCCCAGTTGGGCAAATAACGCCAGTGGATCGTCCTGCTGTAACTGTAACGTTGTTTTGCCCTCCACCGTTGTCAGCAGCACCGCCAGCAACCCACGCACAATACGTCCTTCACTGTCACCATAGAAATGCAGCCGTCCGTCATCTGTTTTCTGCCAGCCCAGCCAGACGCGGTTCTCACATCCGGCCAGCTCAATGTCGCTACTTTTTAACTCATCAGGCAGGGCGGGTAGCTGCTTGCCCAACAGGATCAGCTGGCGATAACGCTCCTCCCACTGTCGGAAGCTGGAAAACTGCGTCAGCAGCGACTCCGGGGTAATCTTTGTCCCAAACGGGTGCGGGGCTATCAGGGTTAAACTCATGGTCAGTCTGCCAGTAACGTCAGTGCTGTGGTCATGGCCGCGACCAGCGCGTCCACATCTTCACGGGTGTTGTAGGGAGCGAAGGAGGCGCGCAACGTGCCGCTGACGCCCAGGGCTGCCAGCAGCGGCTGGGCGCAGTGCTGACCGGCGCGTACAGCAATGCCGCTTTCAGCCAGTAGCATCACTACATCGCTATGATGAATGCCTGCAATATCAAAGGCCAGCAGGCTGGAGTTGCTGGCACGATAGCTGCGAAAACCAGGCAGGGCTGACAGGCGCGCCTCCGCCTGGGTGGCAAGCTCACAGCTCCAGCGTTCAGCGGCAGCAATATCTATGTCGTTTAGCCAATCCAGTGCAGCGCTCAGACCGATTACACCGGCAACGTTGGGCGTTCCGGCTTCGAAACACCAGGGAACCGGCTGCGGAGTAAATCCGTCAAAGGTTACGCTGCTGATCATCTTGCCTCCGCCCTGCCAGGGCACCATTTCCGCCAGCAGACAGGCTTTGCCATACAGCGCGCCAATGCCCATCGGGCCGTAGAGTTTGTGAGCCGAAAAAGCATAGAAATCAATATCGAGCGTCTGCACATCCGGCGGGCAGTGAACCACACCCTGGGCACCATCAACCATCACCTTTGCGCCACAGCCATGCGCCAGGCTGATTACCTGTTGCAGGTCGGGGCAACCGCCGGTGACGTTGGACATCTGCCCTACGGCGACAAGGCGCGTGCGGGCATTTAATAGTGCAGGCAGTTGCCCGATATCCGGCAGGCGATCGTCGCCAACAGGCCACTTAACAACGCGTGCGCCGGTCTGTTCTGCCACCATCAGCCACGGCACCAGGTTTGCGTGGTGCTCCGCTTCACTGACGACAATCTCATCTCCCGCTTGCAGGCGCGGGCGCAGCCAGCTTTGTGCCACCAGGTTGATCGCTTCTGTGGTGCCTTTAGTCCAGACAATGCTGTGGCTGTCTGCGGCGTTAAGCAGCTGCGCTACCTGGCTGCGGGCCTGCTCGTAGCGCTCGGTCAGACGCTGTGCGGCGGCAAACTGGCTGCGGTGCACCGTTCCGGCACTCAGACGATAGAACTGCTCCGTCGCGCTGATAACCGCCAGCGGTTTTAGTGCAGTGGCGGCGCTATCGAGATAGCAGGTAGCATCATTAAGAGCGGGAAACTGCTGGCGAAACTGCTGCGGATTAAATGACGTCATACTTTATGCACTTTCCTCTGGGGGCGTGTCTTTTTAGGGCCAGTCTGAAATGATTGTCGTTTTATGGCAAAGCTGAAAAAGCGCGTTATGCTGGATTATGACTGTTTTTAGTGTTTACCCGCAAATAGAAGCGCTGTCATTGCAGGCAATTTAATCGTTTTTCGCCGTAATTTTGACAGCTCATCGGGTACTTTCTCTCTCAGACTGGAGATATAAAAATGAAAAAATTAGCTGCTGTAATTGCCGCCTGTGCCATGACGTTTACGCTGGCTGCCTGTTCAAGTAACTATGTGATGCATACCAATGATGGCCGGACTATCGTTGCCGACGGCAAGCCTATGGTAGACGATGAAACCGGGATGATCAGCTATAAAGATGCCAATGGCACCGAACAGCAGATTAACCGTTCTGATGTTAAAGAGATGGTTGAGTCAGGACAGTAAATCGCAGGTAAAAAAAAGCACCGCCTTTGGCGGTGCTATTAAAAATCAATATGGACAGACAGGGTAAATCTACAGGAATAAAAGGTAGCCAGGCTACCAGACCTGAAAATCGTCAGGTCAATTGCAAACACAACATCACGACACAAGCCAAAAGCCCCTCAAAATTCCGCGAGTTAACACCAAATTTTAAGACACTTTTCGTTCCGGCTCAGGAAGTGCCGCAACTATAGGTATTTGCTGGTAGTTCCTCAACGGACAATTTATAATGCCTCGGATAAAAAAAACTAATACGTAACTCTGTGTGACAGAGCGACGCCTTGCCGCGATGAAAAGTACCCATCAACCATGTCTAAACGTTTACCACCTTTGAATGCGCTGCGGGTTTTTGACGCTGCTGCTCGTCATCTCAGTTTTACCAAAGCCGCAGAAGAGCTGTTTGTGACTCAGGCTGCCGTCAGCCATCAAATCAAGTCACTGGAGGATTTTCTCGGCCTGAAGCTGTTTCGTCGCCGTAATCGATCGCTACTTTTGACCGAGGAGGGACAGAGCTATTATCTGGATATTAAAGAGATTTTTACCTCCCTGAATGATGCCACGCGCAAGTTGCAGGCGCGCAGTGCAAAAGGGGCACTGACTGTCAGTTTACTGCCGAGTTTTGCCATTCAGTGGCTGGTGCCAAGGCTGACCAGCTTTAACTCAGCTTATCCGGGAATCGATGTTCGCATCCAGGCTGTTGACCGTGATGAAGAGAAACTGGCCGATGATGTGGATGTGGCGATTTTCTACGGACGCGGCAACTGGCCGGGCTTGCGAGTGGAAAAGTTGTATGCGGAATATCTGCTGCCCGTTTGTTCGCCGCTGCTGCTAACCGGCGAACGTCCGCTGACGTCGCCTGCGGCTCTGGTGAACCATACCCTGCTGCATGATGCTTCACGCCGTGACTGGCAGGCTTATACTCGCCAGCTGGGGCTGAATAGCATCAATGTGCAGCAGGGGCCGATTTTCAGCCACAGTGCGATGGTGCTTCAGGCGGCCATTCACGGCCAGGGTGTTGCGCTGGCAAATAACGTGATGGCGCAGAGTGAGATCGAAGCTGGCAGGTTGGTTTGCCCGTTTAATGATGTATTAGTCAGTAAAAATGCTTTTTATCTGGTTTGTCATGACAGTCAGGCAGAACTGGGTAAAATAGCGGCCTTTCGTCAATGGATCCTGGCAAAAGCGGCCAGTGAACAAGAAAAATTTCGCTTTCGCTACGAGCATTGATCGAACCACACTCGCCGCCATGCGCGAGTATGAACTGGCGGCAGGGGCATAAACCCTGCCCGGATAGAGGATAGAGTCATGTCCAGTCGTGCAATGCTGATTTTCTCCGCCATCAGTGGATTTTTCTACGTGGTGCTGGGGGCATTTGGTGCCCACGTATTAAGCAAGACGCTGGGAAGCGCAGAGATAGCCTGGATGAAAACCGGGCTGGAGTACCAGGCGTTTCACACCCTGGCGATACTGGGTTTGGCGGCAGCGATGCTGCGCCGGGCCAATATCTGGTTTTACTGGAGCAGCGCATTTTTAGCGTTGGGAACCGTATTGTTCAGCGGCAGTCTTTATTGTCTGGCGCTGTCACACCTGAAACTCTGGGTGTATATCACTCCAATTGGCGGCACCTGCTTCCTGATTGGTTGGATTTTGATGTTGGTTGGCGCGCTGCGTCTGAAAAAAAGGGCAGAACGCCATGAATAAGATTTTACTGTATTGCCGTCAGGGTTTTGAAAAAGAGTGTGCGGCTGAAATTACCGCCAAAGCCGCAGAGCGTGAGGTGTATGGCTTCGCCAGGGTCAAAGATGACTCCGCGTATGTGCTGTTTGAGTGCTATCAGCAGGGTGAGGCGGAAAAGCTGCTAAATGAACTGCCTTTCAGCGAGCTGATTTTCTCCCGTCAGATGATTGTTGTTGGTGAGCTGCTGCGCGACCTGCCAACTGAAGACCGCATCTCGCCAGTGGCGGGTATGCTGACCGGAGTGGTTGAGAAGGGCGGCGATCTGCGGGTTGAAGTTCCAGATACTAATGCCAGTAAAGAGCTGCTGAAATTCTGCCGCAAGTTCACCGTGCCGCTGCGTGCCAGCCTGCGCAAAGCAGGTATTCTGCTTAATTATGAGAGCAATAAGCGCCCGGTGGTGCACGTGTTCTTTATTGCTTCCGGCTGCTGCTATGTTGGGTATTCCCTGCCGCATAATAACTCAGCGCTGTTTATGGGGATCCCGCGTCTTAAGTTTCCTTCTGATGCACCAAGCCGTTCCACGCTCAAGCTGGAGGAAGCTTTCCACGTGTTTATTCCTGCCGATGAGTGGGATGAGCGCCTGGCCAGCGGGATGTGGGCGGTGGATCTGGGTGCCTGCCCTGGCGGCTGGACTTACCAGCTGGTACAGCGCAGCATGATGGTCAACGCCGTCGATAACGGGCCAATGGCTCCGAGCCTGATGGATACCGGACAGGTATTCCACCAGCGTGAGGATGGTTTCAAATATCGCCCGACGCGCAGCAATAACTATTGGGTTGTTTGCGATATGGTAGAAAAACCGGTGCGTGTGGCAAATCTGATGGCCGACTGGCTGGTAAATGGCTGGTGCCGTGAAGCGATCTTTAACCTTAAGCTGCCGATGAAAAAGCGCTACGAAGAGGTGTCGCAGAACCTGGCGATGATCGATGAAAAGCTAAAAGAGAACGGTATTAATGCGCAGATTCAGGCGCGTCAGCTTTATCACGACCGCGAAGAGGTGACGGTGCATATTCGCCGTATCTGGAGTGCGGCTCCTGGCCGTCGCGACGAAAGATAATCTTTTGTAGGGGGCGGGTATGCCCGTCCCCTACGGTAAACGAAGATCCTTCAGATTTCCTTCCAGCACCAGATCCGTTTTAAGCGTTGCTACCTGTCGGCAAATTTCCGCTAACGGCTGATGTTCGGCCAGTTTTTTTCGCCATTTCTCCGGAACCTGATCCAGCTGCTGATAGAGCTGCTCCAGGCTGCCAAACTGCTGTAATAACTGACTTGCACTTTTCGCACCAATCCCCGGTACGCCCGGTATTTTGCTGCTGCTGATACCCGCCAGCCCCCAGTAATCGGTCAGCTGCGCCGGAGATACGCCAAATTCAGCGGCAATAAAGGGCACATCCAGCCAGCGTTTCTGAAAGTAATCACGAATCTGGATAGTTGGCGCCAGCAGCTGGCAGTAGCCTTTATCGGTGGACACAATCGTTGCCTGATAGCCTGCGGAAGCCACTTTGCAGGCTAATGTTGCCGCCAGATCGTCGGCTTCATCGCCTTTAGAGTGCCAGCTGGTTACGCCAATGCTGGCAAACGCCGCCCGCAGTAACGGCATCTCTTCGCGCAGATTATCCGGCATCGGTGAGCGCCCGGCCTTGTAATCCGGTAACAGCTGATGCCGCCAGCTCTCGCTGCGATCGTCATCATCAAATACGGCGACGGCGTGAGTCGGGCGGGTGTGTAGCAACAGCTGTTGCAGGGCATTCAGACAGGTTTCCTGACAGGGGGAACCCTGCACCGCGTGAATGCGCCGAATCAGATTCAGCGCATCGATAATTAACAGATGTATCATCAGATAACCCTGAGCGGCCCGCAGGCCGCTCTTTATTTAATGATTTCGTAGCAGGGGATATATGCACTGCCCGGCAGTTTCATACGATGCTGCGCAACAAATCCTTGCAGCAGTTCATCCATGCGACGCATGATTTCCGGATCGCCGTTCAACTTGTACGGCCCTTTCTCTTTGATAGCCTGGATGCCAATATCTTTTACGTTACCGGCAACAATACCGGAGAACGCCCGACGCAGTGCAGCGGCCAGCTGTTCAGCCGGCTGGTCAGGGGAAAGATTGAGATTGGCCATATTCTCGTGGCTTGGCATAAATGGCATTTGCAGATCGGGAGCAATGCGCAGCGCCCAGTTGAAGCTGTAGGCATCGCCTATTTCGCGACGGTACTCTTTCACTTTCGGCATTGCCTGCTTCATCAGACGCGCCACTTCGGCAGCATCATCAATAATGATGCTGTAGTGTTTACGCGCTTCGTCACCCAGGGTGCTGACGATAAACTCATCCAGTACGCGGAAGTAATCGGCGCTCTCTTTTGGCCCGGTCAGAATCAGCGGCAGCACCTGATCATGGTTTTGCGGGTTCATCAAAATACCCAGCAGGTAGAGCAGCTCTTCTGCGGTGCCAACGCCGCCCGGGAAGATGATAATGCCGTGAGCGATACGCACAAATGCTTCCAGGCGTTTTTCGATATCCGGCATGATGATCAGTTCATTTACCAGCGGGTTCGGCGGCTCGGCGGCAATGATCGACGGTTCAGTCAGACCGATAAAACGGCTGTCTCTGTAACGCTGCTGCGCATGGCCTACCGCAGCGCCTTTCATAGGTGCTTCCATGACGCCCGGCCCGCAGCCGGTACAGATATTCAACTCACGCAGGCCCAGCTGTGCACCCACGCTGCGGCAGTATTGATATTCAATGGCGTTAATCGAGTGACCACCCCAGCACACCACGGTATTGGGCACTTCGCCCACGTGCAGCGCGCGCGCATTGCGCAGAATGGAGAAAACCAGGTTGGTAATATGCACCGGGTCTTCCGCTTTTAACTGCAGGGATCGCCCGGCGTTATCGATCTTACCGTTCAGGAACAGGATGTCGCGCAGAACTGCAAACAGGTTAGCCTGTAGGGCGCGAATAAGTCGGCCATCAACAAACGCCTCTTCAGGCGGGTTGATCAGTTCCAGTTTTACGCCGCGCTCACGGCGCAGTACGTTAATATCGAAACTTTCGAAGCGGGCAAGCAATTCGTGGCTGCTGTCAGTCTGGCTGCCGGAATTAAGGACGGCGAGTGAGCAGTTACGAAAAAGCTGATAGAGGTCGCTGCTGGCGGTGCGCTTAAGCATATCGACTTCAAGCTGGGAAAGCAGATCCATTGAGCCGAGTGGGCTAATTTGTGTAATCAAGTGAACTCCTTTACACCCACCTGGGTGTGCAGTAACTCAGTGACAGGACGATCACCAGAGTAAAATTTCCCTGGGCAATATCGTAACGTTGCCCATCGTCAGAGTAGCCTTTTCCTTTGATATTTAACAACTGCTTAACGCACACAAAGCCTGTTTTATTGACGAGCCAGCCTTGAGCGCGTAGCGATAAACTTGTCGTTGGTACGCCACGGGTTGATATCCAGCCCGCCACGTCGTGTATAACGGGCATAAACGCTCAGACTTTCCGGCTGGCAGTAACGCATAATATCGCTGAAGATACGCTCGACGCACTGCTCATGGAACTCATTGTGATGACGGAAAGAGACCAGATAACGCAGCAATGCCTCACGCTGAATTCGTGGGCCACAATAGCTGATCTGCACTGAACCCCAGTCCGGCTGGTTAGTGATCAGGCAGTTTGACTTCAGCAGGTGGCTGACCAGCTGCTCTTCCACCCGTTCTTCGCTGGTGGCATCTTGCAGATAATCGGCACTGAACTGGTAATTATCAATAACAATGTCTTGTTCATCAATACATTCGCCACTGAAGCGGCCAACAGGCTGCCCTTCAATTTCTTGCAATCGGAACAGCGCGACAGTGACCTTACCCTGAGCGCAGGCGCTGAGATCGCGCTCTAACGTATGGCGTACATCGCCCCAGTTGGCAAATTGCGTCTGATTGAAACTGTTCAGGTAGAGTTTAAAGCTTTTGGACTCGATAAGATTAACGCTGTCAGCGTCCAGTGTGACTTCACCGATTGCTACCTGCGGTAATCCTTTACTGTTCAGCCATGAGAGTTCGTAAAGCGTCCATATATCAGCACCGGTAAAGGGCAGACTGTCAGGATAGAGGCCCAGCGGCTCACGGTTCAGGCTACGTGGTACGGCCTGTAACAGCTCAGGTTGATAGCTGTCGTGGTATTCTGTGGGTTTCCCCAGAGTCAGGCCTTCCAGTGCCTGATGATGGTCGTATGAAGACATGGTGTTACCTTGTGTTACCTTAGGATGCCCGCAGCGGCAGGCAGCTTGATAAGTGTTATGCAAAGACGTGTACATCAGGCTGTCAGTGTAACCCAGCCAGCAAAGAGTGAAAAAATAATGATCGAAGAAACCTCCCAGGCATTACGCGATTTTAGCCAGCGCTACTGCGATCTCTGGCAGCAAACGTACGGCCACGCGCCAGCCAGTGCCGCTTTGCACGGTATCCCCTCGTCCTGTGTGCTGGAAAGCCATGAGGATGAAATATGGTGGCAACCGCAGCCGTTTACGCTGGCGAAAAACCTTGATGCCGTTGAACGTGCGCTGGATATCAGCCTGCAACCTTCGGTAACCGGGTTCTATACCGCACAATTTGCGGGCGATATGGCGGGAACTTATCAAGGAAAAAGGGTGTCTCTGGTTCAGGTGTGGAGTGAAGACGACTTTGTGCGCGTGCAGGAAAATCTGATCGGGCATCTGGTGATGAAGCGTCGTCTGAAACATTCTCCTACGTTATTCATCGCAACCACCGACTCTGAACTTGAGGTGGTTTCGGTGTGTAATCTCAGCGGAGAGGTGATCATTGAGCAGTTAGGCACCCAAAAGCGCGAAGTGATCGCACCTTCTGTTCAGAACTTTCTTATTCAGTTACAACCCCTTAGCGAACCCTCATAAGAGTTTGCCTATCCCGCGTGTGCGAGATGTCTTACAAAGCGTGTGAGATATCGCTTCTAAGTGCGCAGAGTTAACTATCGTGTAAATTGTAATAATAATGTAGATCATGATGTTAGGGATCCTTCTATTAATCCTTGCTTTTACGGCGATTAAAAAAACGTCAGGGGTGGCTTGTTTGCCCGTGCTAATCAGGCAAAATGGCACTCATCGGCAAAGGATGCTTTGAGCAAGGATGAACATCAGGACGATGTAAGGTACTCACGGAAAGAGTATTTTCTGTCAGGATGACATATCAGGGAGAGGCTTCAGGATGAAGCAAGGAAACCTCAGGAAGAGGTAATGGACACCTCCAGGACGGAGAAAGTGTACCGAAAAGGATTGTCGGTGGTCAGGGAAGCAGATGGAATAGCATCGGGATGGTGCGGCTATGGAGAGCGTCAGGAATAGTTTTCAAGGATGAGCAGGGAGCATAAAAGTAGCCGGATTGCTGCGAACGAACCAGGGGCACTGTTTATACAGTGCCCCTTTTTTTGTCGAAATTTTTACCCGCATGCAGTGTGAATGCTATGATTTGCGCCCTTTATCCCCCCGACACTTTATCAGGAGGTTGCTCATGAGCCGTGAACAACAGGTTCAGGAACGGTTGCTGGCTATTGAAGTTCAGCTTAAACAGGCTGGATTATGGCAGGCTGTCGCCCCAAATAGTGAGGCGTTTGCCAGCACAGAACCTTTCTGCGTCGACACGATGACGCCATTACAATGGCTGCAATGGATATTTCTGCCGCGTATGCAGGCCCTGCTGGATGCCGGCGCGCCGTTGCCAGCCACGCTGGCAATTGCTCCCTATTATGAAGTCTGGCTTGAGGGTGAGATCCCGCAGCGGGCGCTGCTGCTGCGCTGTTTAAACAGTTTTGACCAGTTGTTTGAGTCGGAAAACTGATGCTGGAGATTATTTATCAGGATCAGTGGCTGGTGGCAGTGAATAAACCCTCCGGCTGGCTGGTACATCGCAGCTGGCTGGATCGCCATGAAACTCGTTTTGTTATGCAGACGGTACGTGACCAGATTGGGCAGCATGTCTTTACCGTACATCGCCTCGACCGTCCAACATCCGGCGTGTTGCTGATGGCGTTATCGAGTGAGGTGGCGCGTTTACTGTCAGCTCAGTTTGAGCAGCATCAGTTACAGAAAACCTATCACGCAGTAGTCCGCGGCTGGCTGGAAGGCGAAGAGACGCTGGATTACGCGCTGACTGAAGAGCTGGATAAAATTGCGGATAAGTTCAGCCAGCCGGAAAAGGCTCCGCAGGAAGCGGTCACCCACTGGCGCGGGCTGGTGACAGCTGAACTGCCGGTTCCGGTCGGGCCTTACCAAACCTCGCGTTATTCGCTGGTTGAGATGAAGCCGGAAACCGGACGTAAGCACCAGCTGCGCCGCCATATGACCCATCTGCGACATCCGATTATTGGCGACAGCGCCCATGGCGATCTCAAGCAGAATCGCAGCGCTGCGGCGAATTTTGGTATGAATCGCCTGATGCTGCACGCCAGCGAACTGACTCTGACGCATCCGGTCACCGCAGAGCCGCTGGTGTTGCGTGCCGGGCTTGATGCGGTCTGGCAAACGGCGATGACGCAGTTCAGCTGGCAGCACTGTCTCCCTGATATTCCACGGGTTGAGTTCACGACGGAAACCCCGCAGGATAGTGAATAATATTAAGCATCCATAAATGGAGAAGAGCATGGCTGAGGTAGGGATTTTTGTTGGTACCGTTTACGGTAATGCCCTGTTGGTGGCGGAAGAGGCTGAACCGCTGCTGGCTGCTGCCGGTCATCAGGTGAAGATTTTTGAGGATCCTACGCTGGATGAGTGGCAGCACTATGCGCAGCATGTCGCACTGGTGATCACGTCAACTACCGGGCAGGGCGATTTGCCAGACAGCATCGCTTCGCTGTTCAACGGCATCAAAGATAAACTGGGTTACCAGCCCACCCTGCGCTACGGCATTATTGCGCTGGGTGACAGCAGCTATGATGAGTTCTGTGGCGCTGGTAAAAAGTTTGCTGAACTGTTGCAGGATCAAAGCGCTATCCGCGTGGGCGAGATGCTGATGGTCGATGCCACAGAGAACCCGGAGCCGGAAGAGGTTACCTCGCCCTGGGTTGAGCAGTGGGCCAGGCTGATTGGATAATTAAACGGTGGATCTGCTGAACAGATCCACCGTTTGCCTGCCCTATAGTTTTAGTCGCTCTTTCGCCAGCCGTGCGACGTTTTGCATCTCATCAAGCAGTTCGAACAACTCGGGTTCTGCCTGAGAAATATCCTCGTTTTTACGCAGACTCTTTTCCAGCTCCAGGCAGAGTTTTTTCATGCGCGGCACACCGCTGTAACTGGCGCTGCCGTGCAGTTTGTGGATGATATCGCGCAGGTCGGTGCAGTTGTTTTCTGCCATATATTGCTCAATCAGCTGCTGCACTTCCGGTAAAAAATCCACCAACATCTGCAACAGATCGCGCGCCAGATCGGGTTTATTCGCCGCCTGACGCAGCGCCAGCGCCCAGTCGAGGGAGTCGGGTACCTCATTGACCAGCGGCGGCAAGCGTTTGCCCCCAGGCGTGTAACGTGCCAGCAGCCGGCTAAGTTTCATCTCATCAATGGGTTTGGCGAGATAATCATTCATCCCGGCTTTAGTTAACTGCTCCCGCTCACCGTCCAGCGCGTGTGCCGTCACTGCCACAATCGGCGTATTGGCGTGCTGCGGCAGGGCGCGGATCGCTTCACTGGCACGTATACCGTCGATCTCCGGCATCTGAATATCCATCAAAATGATATCCAGATGCTGCTGACGTGCCTGTTTAATAGCCGCCTCACCGCTGTCACACAGCACCATATGTGCTACCTGTTCTTCCAGCAACGCGCCAATCAGTTTCAGGTTGGCAGGGTTATCATCCACCGCCATTACGCGCAGCGGCAGAAGCGGCCGCTCGGTAGGTACCGGAACGTCTCGGTAGTGATGGTCGACCAGAACCGGGATAAGGCGTGTCATGGAGATGGGTTTAATCAGGCAGGCGGTAACGCCACGTGCTTTAAGCTGTTCCGCATAGACCTGCATCTGGAATGGCAGAGCCATGATAACGCTGTCAGCGCGTTGCAGAATCGGCGTCAGCTGCTCTCCGGTGATCTCAAGATTTTGCGGGTCGGCCACCGGCACTCCCATCAGCAGCACATCGTAGTGAGCTTCCGGCAGTTCATTAAGCGACGGGCTGTAGCTGATTTTCATCGGCGTCGCCGTCAGCATTTCCATCAGCGCTTTAGCAGCCGTGGCATTAGGCTCTACATAGGCCATATGATGACCTTCGATGCAATCCATCACCCGGGGATCGCTGGCGGCGTTCGGATTAAGAGCCAGATTGATGTGGAACCAGAAAGTTGAACCATGGTTCAGCCGGCTGTGGAAAGAGATTTCGCCGCCCATTTCATTCACCAGCTTCTGGGTGATCACCAGACCAAGTCCGGTACCGCCGTGGCGACGCGAAATGCTGGCATCCGCCTGACGGAATGCCTGGAATAGCTGCGACTGCTGCTTCTCTGAGATGCCGATACCGCTATCGTGGATCTGAACTTCCAGCTCCATACGGTTATTGCTGAGTGAACGTTTCTCTACGCGGATATCGATATTGCCGTGCTCGGTAAACTTGATCGCGTTACCCAGCAGATTGACGATAATTTGCTGCATCCGCAGCGGATCGCCGATGGCGTTATCCGGTACGTCACTCTGAATATTGAGCGTCAGCTCCAGCCCTTTCTCGTGCGCAGACTGCGCCAGCAGAACCACCACTTCATCCAGCGTGGCACGCAGCGGGAAGGGGATGGTTTCCAGAATGAGTTTTCCGGCTTCCAGTTTTGAGAAGTCGAGAACGTCATTAATAATGCTCAACAGATTATTGGCCGAACGTTCAATGGTATGAAGATAGTCGCGCTGGGTAGAGTTCAGCGTGGTTTTAAGCGTCTGACGGGTAAAGCCGATAACGCCATTTAATGGCGTGCGCAGCTCGTGGGACATATTCGCAAGGAATTCTGATTTGATACGCGCGGCTTCCTGAGCGCGTTTTTTTGCCAGATCCAATTCGACATTCTGTATCTCCATCTGCTCCAGCGTTTCGCGCAGATCGGAGGTTGCCTGGTCGATATTTTGCTGCATCTCCTCGTGATAGGCGGTAAGCGACATTGCCATCGAGTTAATGCCATTTTTCAGCACGTCCAGCTCGCCCAGCATATGCCCCTCCACCCGGCTGTCGAGCTGACCACGACGAATACGGTCGACGGTGCTGACCATATTACGGATCGGCCCCGTAACATCGCGCATCAGGCGATAGGCAAACAGCATAGCGGTACATAAGCACAGCAGAAGAAGCAGGGTGGAGATAAACACCTCTTTATACTGCTGAAGCCTCACTGATTGCAGATCCAGCTCAATGGCGACATAGCCGAGGGGGTTACCGTTGGGTTTAGCATCCTGCCCTGGGGATTCATCCGGATAGTAGCTTTCTGAAAGAATAGGCGTACGCAGGATCACTGAGTTGCCGTGGCGCTCTTTCATATATTTTGAAGTTAACGGCGTATTGTCCGGCAGGCGCAGCAGATCAGGTGCAAGATGGTAGTTAGAGGTAACAAACAGCTGGTTATGGTCGTCGAAAACTGAAATCGATCGCACTATATCTGAGTGGCGGCGATGCAGCAGGCTGACCAGCTGGCGCACGGACTCTTTGCTATGAAAGGTCATGCCATATTCGCTGGATACCGCCAGCGGCTCAATAATATTGATGCCCGCGTCGGTAAGCTGGCTCTGCAATTCGTTATAACGATTCACGACGAAAAACGTGGAGAGCATCAGCCCAATCATCAGCGTCGGTGCCAGAATCAAAATCATCATTCGAGCCCGCAGGCTGTATTTGGTCATAATATTCCCTGTGCGCGACGTTTCGCTCTGTGCCGTCCAAATGGCATCGTGTTCCGGAAGGGGTGATTGCTTACCCTTTCAGAGGCAGGCCAAACCCGATTTTTACTTGCGATAATCATGACGTGCGAACGGTAAAGAAACAATGCTGAAATTCTACCCTTAAAAACAGACCGTTGCCCCATATTGAAGCCCGAACATAATGCGTTATTTTAATGCAGTGCTGCGGTTATTAGGCTATTTTTTGCTGTGCTTATTGAGGGCAAGGGCCGACGGGCCGCTGGTTGCATCCATTGTAACCCGGAGATGCAACTGGTTAGCTGCTTTTTACTCTAAAAGTGGAACAGTTTTCGCATAAGCCTAAGCTATAACCTTTAATGTATTTGAAGGAGCCTCAGATGTGTCCATGATGTATCTGTAAGGTTTAGGAAGCTTTCTGCTATGTAGGGTAAAAGCGCCTGAAAATGTCGCAGGTGTGGAAGGCGTTGCAGCATTAGTCGTGAAGGCTGCGTATAATGCAGCATAAATTAATCTTAAGACGGCGGCGTTCCGGTGTCAGTAGGGATCTGTCGGAGTAAGCAGTGCGGGCGGCAAAGATCCATGGTGCTGTTTAGCCGAAAATAAGCTTCTGAACAGAGGCTATGCCAGGAGAGGATATGGTTGCGGTAAGAAGTGCACATCTGAATACAGCTGGCGAGTTTGCGCTCGACCAATGGATCACCAGCCTGGGGATCTCCAACCAGCAGTCATGTGAGCGACTGGCCGATACCTGGCGATATTGCGAGACCGCGACTAAAAATCATCCTGATGCGGCACTGTTACTGTGGCGTGGCGTTGAGATGGTGGAAATCCTCTCAATGCTCAGTATGGACAACGAGACGCTGTGTGCTGCGCTGCTGTTCCCGCTGGCAGACGCTAATGTGGTGAGCGAAGAGGTGCTGGAAGAACAGCATGGCAAAGCCATTGTCTCGCTGGTTCACGGCGTACGCGATATGGACGCCATCCGTCAGTTAAAAGCCACCCACAATGATTCGATGGCCTCTGAGCAGGTCGATAACGTGCGCCGTATGCTGCTGGCGATGGTGGAAGATTTCCGCTGCGTGGTGATCAAGCTGGCTGAACGTATCGCTCATCTGCGCGAAGTGAAAGATGCGCCGGAAGATGAGCGCGTGCTGGCGGCTAAAGAGTGCACCAATATCTATGCGCCGCTGGCAAACCGTTTAGGTATCGGTCAGCTGAAATGGGAGCTGGAAGACTTCTGCTTCCGCTATCTGCATCCCGATGAATACAAACGCATTGCTAAACTGTTGCATGAACGCCGCATCGACCGCGAAGAATATATTGATACCTTCGTGCAGTCGCTGCGCACCGAAATTGTGAAAGAGGGTGTAAAAGCTGAAGTTTATGGCCGCCCGAAACATATCTACAGCATCTGGCGTAAGATGCAGAAAAAGTCGCTGGCGTTTGACGAGCTGTTTGATGTGCGAGCGGTGCGCATCGTCGCGGAGCGCTTACAGGATTGTTACGGTGCGCTGGGTATCGTCCACACCCTTTACCGCCATCTGCCCAGTGAGTTTGACGACTACGTCGCTAACCCGAAGCCAAACGGCTATCAGTCCATTCATACCGTGGTGCTGGGGCCAAAAGGTAAAACCGTTGAGATCCAGATCCGTACCCGCCAGATGCATGAAGATGCTGAACTGGGCGTGGCGGCGCACTGGAAATACAAAGAGGGAGCGGCGAGCGGCAGCGCCCGAGGTGCTTCCGGCCATGAGGAGCGCATTGCCTGGCTGCGTAAGCTGATTACCTGGCAGGAGGAGATGGCCGACTCCGGCGAGCTGCTCGACGAAGTACGCAGCCAGGTGTTCGACGACCGGGTGTATGTCTTTACTCCGAAAGGGGATGTGGTGGATCTGCCTGCTGGCTCCACGCCGCTCGATTTTGCCTACCATATTCACAGCGATATTGGTCACCGCTGCATCGGCGCGAAGATTGGCGGGCGCATTGTGCCGTTCACCTATCAGCTGCAAATGGGTGACCAGATCGACATCATCACTCAGAAACAGCCCAACCCAAGCCGCGACTGGCTGAACCCAAACCTGGGCTATGTCACTACCAGTCGCGGTCGCTCGAAAATTCATGCCTGGTTCCGTAAGCAGGATCGTGACAAGAACATTATTGCCGGGCGTCAGATCCTCGACAGCGAGCTGGATCATCTGGATATCAGTCTGAAGGATGCCGAGAAGCTGCTGCTGCCGCGCTATAACTTTAATACTCTCGACGAACTGCTGGCAGCGATTGGCGGTGGAGATATACGTCTTAACCAGATGAGTAACTTCCTTCAGTCGAAGCTGAATAAGCCAAGCGCTGAAGAGGAAGATCGTGAGGCGCTGCAAAAACTGACGCAGAAAACCTCCAACAGCGTACCGCGCAGTAAAGAGAGCGGCCGCGTAGTGGTGGAGGGTGTTGGTAATCTGATGCACCATATTGCGCGCTGCTGCCAGCCGATTCCCGGCGACGATATCACCGGGTTTATCACCCAGGGGCGCGGGATCTCGATTCACCGCGCCGACTGCGATCAGCTGGCAGATCTGATGTCGCATGCGCCGGAACGTATTGTCGATGCGGTGTGGGGAGAGACTTATTCCAGCGGTTATTCCTTAGTTGTACGCGTTACCGCCAACGACCGCAGCGGGCTGCTGCGCGATATCACCACTATTCTGGCTAATGAAAAGGTCAACGTGCTGGGAGTTTCCAGCCATAGCGACACCAGGAAACAGCTGGCAACTATTGATATGGATATTGAGATTTATAATCAGCAGGTGTTGAGCCGGGTGATTGCACGGCTTAACCAGGTTCCGGACATCATCGACGCCAAGAGATTGCATTGATCTTTATGGTGGCGACTTTGCTTGCCATTTTGTCCCCCGGCAGTGCTCACCCCTGGTCACATACTCATGTATGTGACCAGGGGATTGTGCGCTGGCGGTGAACAAACTGCCTGTGCCAGTAACGCCACGGCTTTGCCTGTATTAAATTCAAAAACAACTTTGATGGATAACACTATGACTTCTCTCGATCGCCTGCTGGGCATCATGAAAACCCTGCGCGATCCGGAACACGGCTGTCCGTGGGATCGTCAGCAGACCTTTGCCTCCATTGCCCCTTATACCCTTGAAGAAACCTATGAAGTGATCGACGCCATCAACCGTGCCGACTTCGATGATCTGCGTGGTGAACTGGGCGATCTGCTGTTCCAGGTGGTGTTTTACGCCCAGATGGCGCAGGAAGAGGGGCGCTTTAACTTCGATGATATCTGTAACGCCATCAGCGACAAGCTGGAGCGCCGCCATCCGCATATCTTTGCCGGGGCGCAGGTCAGCAACAGTGATGAAGTGCTGGTGAACTGGGAAAAAATCAAAAGTGATGAGCGCGCCGGGAAAGCCCAGCACTCAGCGCTGGATGATATCCCGCAGGCATTACCGGCGCTGATGCGCGCCTATAAAATCCAGAAACGCTGTAGCAACGTGGGCTTTGACTGGAACACCATCGGCCCGGTACTGGACAAAGTGCATGAAGAGATTGATGAAGTCATGCATGAAGCGCAGCAGGCAGTTATCGACCAGGATAAGCTGGAAGAGGAGATTGGCGATCTGCTGTTTGCCACCGTCAATCTGTCGCGCCATCTGGGCAGTAAAGCCGAGACTGCATTGCAGAAAGCCAATACTAAGTTTGAACGCCGGTTCCGCCAGGTAGAAGAGATTATCGCCGCGCAGGGCCTGGAAATGCAGCAGGCGACTCTTGAGCAGATGGAAGCCGCATGGCAAATAGTCAAATCCCAGGAATAATTGGCTGACACGATTCAACAAAAGTGTGACGTAAGTCAACCTCCTGAAACGCGTATTCAGGTAATCTCATGGCGGTAAATGCGGTGGCTAGCACACAACCGGAAACGATCAATTGTCGCACCGGGGTGTTTCGGGTATACTATTTTCCCGTCTTGGTTATTCATTCCATCGTCTTTAAACCTACATTCTCAGGTTCAGCATGACAACGAACTATATATTTGTGACCGGCGGGGTCGTTTCCTCTCTGGGTAAAGGCATTGCCGCAGCTTCCCTGGCCGCTATCCTTGAAGCGCGTGGTCTTAACGTGACCATCATGAAGCTGGACCCGTACATCAACGTGGATCCCGGCACCATGAGTCCAACCCAACACGGTGAGGTGTATGTCACCGATGATGGCGCGGAAACCGATCTGGATCTCGGTCACTACGAGCGTTTCATCCGTACTAAGATGAGCCGCCGTAATAACTTCACCACAGGCCGTATTTATTCAGAAGTCCTGCGCAAAGAGCGTCGTGGCGACTATCTGGGTGCGACCATTCAGGTGATCCCGCACATCACTAATGCCATCAAAGAACGCATCATTGAAGGTGGCGAAGGCCATGATGTCGTGCTGGTGGAAATTGGTGGCACCGTGGGTGACATCGAATCACTGCCGTTCCTTGAAGCGATCCGCCAGATGGCGGTTGACGTTGGCCGTGAGCACACCATGTATATGCACCTGACTCTGGTGCCGTATATGGCTGCTGCGGGTGAAGTGAAAACTAAGCCTACTCAGCATTCAGTGAAAGAGCTGCTGTCTATCGGTATTCAGCCGGATGTGCTGATCTGCCGTTCTGACCGCGCGGTTCCGGCAAACGAACGCGCTAAAATTGCGCTGTTCTGTAATGTGCCGGAAAAAGCCGTTATCTCACTGAAAGATGTCGACTCAATCTACAAAATTCCGGGCATGTTGAAATCGCAGGGCCTGGATGACTTTATCTGCAAACGCTTTAACCTGAATGCCCCGGAAGCCGATCTCGGCGAGTGGGAGCAGGTGATCTATCAGGAAGCGAATCCGGGTGGCGAAGTCACCATCGGCATGGTCGGCAAATATGTCGAACTGCCGGATGCCTATAAGTCTGTGATCGAAGCCCTGAAGCACGGTGGTCTGAAAAACCGTGTAACGGTGAATATCAAGCTGATCGATTCGCAGGACGTTGAAACCCGTGGTGTTGAAGTGCTGAAGAATCTGGATGCTATCCTTATTCCTGGTGGTTTCGGCTATCGTGGCGTTGAAGGCAAACTGATGACGGCGCAGTACGCCCGTGAAAACAATATCCCATATCTGGGCATCTGCCTGGGTATGCAGGTAGCGTTGATGGAATTTGCCCGTAACGTGGCGCATATGGAAGGGGCGAACTCAACTGAATTCGTACCTGACTGTAAGTATCCGGTTGTGGCGCTGATTACCGAATGGCGTGATGAAGAAGGCAACGTTGAGCAGCGTACTGAGCAGAGCGATTTGGGCGGCACCATGCGCCTGGGCAGCCAGCAGTGCCAGCTGACCGATAACAGCCTGGTGCGTAAGCTGTATGGTTCTGACACTATCGTTGAGCGCCACCGTCATCGTTATGAAGTCAACAATATGCTATTGAAGCAGATTGAAGCAGCAGGTTTACGTGTTGCAGGCCGCTCCGGGGATGACCAGCTGGTTGAGATTATTGAGCTTCCTGACCATCCATGGTTTGTTGCGTGTCAATTCCATCCGGAATTCACCTCAACACCTCGGGACGGGCACCCGCTGTTCAGTGGCTTTGTGAAAGCTGCCAGCGAGTACCAGAAGCGTTTGGCGAAATAAGTGTTTTCATAACCTCTTGAAATATTATGGTTTCAAGAGGTGCGTCTAAGTTTAAGCTAACTTGTACTGAGGAAAAACTAATGTCCAAAATCGTAAAAGTCATCGGTCGTGAAATCATCGACTCTCGTGGAAACCCGACCGTTGAAGCAGAAGTTCATCTGGAAGGCGGCTTTGTAGGTCTGGCAGCAGCGCCATCAGGTGCTTCTACAGGTTCTCGCGAAGCGCTGGAACTGCGTGACGGTGACAAATCTCGTTTCCTGGGTAAAGGCGTAACTAAAGCTGTTGCTGCTGTTAACGGCCCAATCGCTGACGCGGTAACCGGTAAAGATGCAAAAGACCAGGCCAATATCGATAAAATCATGATCGATCTGGACGGTACTGAGAACAAATCACAGTTTGGTGCTAACGCCATCCTGGCTGTTTCTCTGGCTGCTGCTAAAGCGGCTGCTGCTGCTAAAGGCATGCCACTGTACGAGCATATCGCTGAACTGAACGGCACCCCAGGCAAATTCTCTATGCCACTGCCAATGATGAACATCATCAACGGCGGCGAGCACGCAGACAACAACGTCGACATCCAGGAATTCATGATCCAGCCTGTTGGCGCGAAAACGCTGAAAGAAGCGGTTCGTATGGGTTCTGAAGTATTCCACACCCTGGCAAAAGTGCTGAAGTCTAAAGGTATGGGTACTGCTGTTGGTGACGAAGGTGGCTATGCGCCAAACCTGGGTTCTAACGCAGAAGCTCTGGCTGTTATCGCTGAAGCGGTAAAAGAAGCGGGCTACGTTCTGGGTAAAGACATCACCCTGGCGATGGACTGTGCAGCATCTGAATTCTACAAAGACGGTAAATATGTGCTGGCTGGCGAAGGCAACAAAGCCTTCACTTCTGAAGAGTTTACTCACTTCCTGGAAGACCTGACCAAACAGTACCCAATCGTTTCTATCGAAGACGGTCTGGACGAATCTGACTGGGCTGGCTTCAAATACCAGACCGAAGTGCTGGGCGACAAAATCCAGCTGGTGGGCGACGACCTGTTCGTTACTAACACCAAGATCCTGAAAGAAGGTATCGATAAAGGCATCGCTAACTCCATCCTGATCAAATTCAACCAGATCGGTTCTCTGACCGAAACTCTGGCTGCGATCAAAATGGCAAAAGACGCGGGCTACACTGCGGTGATCTCTCACCGTTCAGGTGAAACTGAAGATGCAACTATCGCTGACCTGGCGGTAGGTACTGCGGCTGGCCAGATCAAAACCGGTTCTATGAGCCGTTCTGACCGTGTTGCTAAGTACAACCAGCTGATCCGTATTGAAGAAGCGCTGGGCAACCGTGCGCCATTCAACGGCCTGAAAGAAGTTAAAGGTCAGTAAGCTGCTGATATTCTGAGCCGTTTATCTGGCTGAGGATTATCTGAAAAGCCCCGTCTCCGGACGGGGTTTTTTTTTGCTATTTTTTTAATTTTCAATAAGTTAATGAGCTATCCGCTTAATACGGAAAAATCCTGGTTCATGGGTTACGGGGCGTTTTTATCCGTCAAATTGTGTAAATTTCCAGGACTATTTGTAATCAGGATCAGGAAATATGAAATACCGTGCTGATGTTGACGGGCTGCGCGCACTTGCCGTACTGCCCGTTATCGCGTACCACATGGGAATAGGGGGGATACCTGGCGGCTTTACCGGGGTAGATATCTTCTTTGTTATTTCCGGCTATCTGATCTGCGGCATCATCTATAACAGTGCCATGAGCGGCAACTTCTCCTATCTCGATTTCTATAAACGTCGCTGCCTGCGCATTCTGCCGCCGCTGTTTGTGGTACTACTGGCTGTGATGATTTTTGGTTATTACCATCTGCTCCCGGCACAGTTTACCGATCTCAGCAATAGCGCACTGGCGGCGCTGCTGTCGGTATCGAATATCTTCTTCTGGAAAACTACCGGCTACTTTGATGGCCCGGCTGACCTGAAACCGCTGCTGCATACATGGTCACTGGCGGTAGAAGAGCAGTTCTATATTATCTTCCCCATCATTCTGCTGTTGGTGATCCGCCTGTTCCGCAGCCGCACCACTCAGGTAATGCTGCTGGTGATCGTTGGCTCTCTGCTGCTGAGTATCTATGGGGTGACGCGCAAGCCCACCTTCACCTTCTATATGCTGCCGACCCGCGCCTGGGAGATGGCTCTCGGCGGTATCATTGCTATTGCCGGGCTGGAGGCCAAAACTGCACATTACAGCGCCAGCTTAAAACACGCGATGAGCCTCTCCGGGCTGGCCTTGATTCTGTTTGGCTTCCTCTGGCTGGACACCACCATGCCTTTCCCGGCCTGGAATGCGCTCTATCCCTGCCTTGGTAGCTTCCTGATTATTCTGGCGGGCCAGCAGTCGGTGGTTTCGCGCCTGCTGGCACTGAAACCGGTGGTGTATATCGGTATGATTTCCTACTGCCTCTATCTGTGGCACTGGCCGATTATCGTTTACTCTCGCATGTTCTTTAACTTCGAGCCGGGCGTGCGTGAAGCTGTCATTCTGGCGCTGACGTTTGGTCTGGCGGTGGCATCGCGCTACCTGATTGAAATTCCGTTCCGCTATAAGCTCTCTTACGTCACCCCTGGCAGAATTGTTACAGCGTCGGTGATCGGGCTGGCGGTAATGGCCAGCGGTACGTTATACAAAGGCCATATCAGCAACAGCTCCGGGCAGTTTTCACCGGCCGCATTAGCGCTGGCGCAGTATTCTGAATACAGCAAAATGCCGGAGTTCGACTATCAGTACCGGCGCGGGCAGTGCTTCGTGGATGGCAAGAGTGAGGAAGATAAACCGTTTGATCGTGAGTTCTGCCTCAAAACCTCCGCCACCGCGAAGAACTACGTGATGATAGGTGACAGCCACGCAGCGCATCTGTGGCGCGCTATCAGCCTGGCGGCAGGTGATCAGGTGAATGTGATTCAGGCGACGTCAGCGGGCTGTAAACCGCTCTATCAGCAGTCATTGCGTAATCCATGTACCCGACTGGTGGATTATGTCTATGACCAGTGGATTACCGAGCATCACATTGACGGCATCATCATCTCTGCACGCTGGGCACCGGAAGATATTGCGCCGCTGCGGGCCACGCTGGAGCACCTGAAATCACGCTCTGACAATATCATTGTTATGGGGCCGACGGTGGAATACACCGAAGCGCTGCCGGATCTGCTGGCTTACCAGACTGACGGTCGTAAAGACCTGGTGGCTTCATCGATTAAGAAAGAGGTACGTGGCACCGATGCGCAGATGAGTGCAGCGATGGCGCAGCAGGGGACGCGCTATATTTCGGTCTACTCGATTGTCTGTCCTGGAAATATTTGTAAGGGGCTGGCATCTGACGGCCATCCGACATCGAATGACTACGGCCACTTTACCCTGAGCGGGGCAAAAGATGTGGCGAAGCAGGCGATGGTGCAGATGCGCGAGCAGAAGTTTATGTAATTGAAACGGGGCCGGCGTAAACGCTGCCCTTACCTCGCTCCCCGGCGCTCGCCGGGGGCTTTTGTAAGTAATTAAAGTAAACGCCACTTGGTACCGATATTAGCAATTACCGGGCTAACCCCAATCACCGAGTGCGCACCATGCTTAAAAATATAAAAGTTGTCACCAGCATCGTCATTATGTTGATCATCTTTAGCGCGCTGTTGTTAGTGTCCAGCGCTCTTTCGTTTAATGCTATCAGCCAGGATAAAGCCAACTTCAACCGTGCAAACATTTTGACTGAGCAGCAGGGGCAGTTAAGCGATGCCTGGCAAACGCTGGTCAAAACACGCGTTACCATTAACCGGGTAGCTATTCGCATCCTGAAAAAACAGACCGATCCGGCGTCTGTGGCGGCAATTGGAAAACTGCTCGGCCAGGCCACTGAAACGCTGGATGATGCCGCACACCATTTTGCCCGCTATAAAAGTTTTCCGCAGGTAGCGGGGCAGGATAACGCTCTGAATGACGCTATTGTCAGCAGCTTCCAGCTGATGCATGACACCATGAAGCAGTCTATCCAGTTCCTGGGAGCCAATAACTACGAGGCCTACGGCAACCTTGAAGCGCAAAAAGCGCAGGATGATCTGGAAAAAAATTACGATCGCTGGCGTGAGCAGAACAGCAATATGCTGGCGGTGGGCGTGACGGATAACCACCAGGCCTTCAGCCATATGGTCTGGACACTGGGCGCGGTGATTCTGGTTATGCTGCTGCTGGTGGTTTCGGCCTGGGTGGTGATTAAACGTGTTTTGCTGACGCCGCTGAAACAGCTGTTGGTACATATTCAACGTATCGCGGCGGGTGATCTTTCCGAAAAGCTGGTGGTTGATGGCCGCAGTGAAATGGGGCTGCTGGCCAGCAATCTGACGCAGATGCAGCAGTCGCTGATCAGTACCGTAGGCAATGTGCGCGACAGTTCAAATGCCATCTACACCGGCGCGAGCGAAATTTCGCAAGGCAACAACGATCTCTCATCCCGTACTGAGCAGCAGGCGGCCTCGCTGGAGCAAACAGCAGCCAGCATGGAGGAGTTAACGGCTACCGTGAAGCAGAACGCTGAGAATGCGCGCCAGGCGTCACAGCTGGCGAAGAATGCCTCAGAAACCGCAGCGAAAGGGGGCCGCGTGGTTGAAGGCGTGGTGAAAACCATGAATGAGATCGCCGGAAGTTCTAAAAAGATTGCGGATATTACCAGCGTCATCGATGGTATCGCTTTCCAGACCAATATCCTGGCGCTGAATGCGGCGGTTGAGGCGGCACGTGCCGGGGAGCAGGGACGTGGTTTTGCCGTGGTGGCGGGTGAGGTGCGTAATCTTGCGCAGCGTAGCGCTCAGGCCGCGAAAGAGATTAAAACCCTGATTGAGGATTCGGTTAATCGTGTCGATGCGGGTTCCCGGCAGGTGACCACGGCGGGTGAGACCATGACGGATATCGTCAGTGCGGTAGTACGCGTGACCGATATTATGGGAGAAATCTCCTCTGCTTCCGATGAGCAGAGCCGCGGCATCGACCAGATTGGCCTGGCGGTAACCGAGATGGATCGGGTGACGCAGCAGAACGCCGCTTTGGTGCAGGAGTCTGCCGCCGCATCTGCGTCGCTGGAAGAGCAGGCCAGCCTGTTATCGCAGGCAGTTGCGGTATTTAAAATCGGGTCGCAGCAGGCGGCAGTTGCCATCGGGGTTCACTCTCAGGCACTCAAAACGCCACGACTCTCCGCCCCGCGTAAAGCCGCAGTCACCGATGAAGGCAGCTGGGAGAAGTTTTAATCCTGCTCTCCGGCCCGGCGTTGACCGTCTTTATTCAAGGGGGCGGTCAACGCTACTGCAATGAGTGGCACGCTTTGTTTGGTCTTATTCTGTCAATCTGCCATAATCTGCGGCCGTTATTTAGCCACCAGTCGAGATGTAGATGCAGTACCCGATAAATGAAATGTTCCAGACGTTGCAGGGCGAAGGTCTTTATACCGGCGTACCGGCAATTTTTATCCGCTTGCAGGGATGCCCGGTGGGCTGCAGTTGGTGCGATACCAAACATACCTGGGATAAACTGGCCGATCGGGAGACCTCCCTCGGGGATATTCTGCTGAAAACCGTCGAAACCGATGCCTGGGGCGCGGCGGATGCCGACGCATTGATTAAGGTGATCCGCCAGCATGGCTGGACGGCGAAACACATTGTTATTACCGGCGGTGAGCCGTGCATTCACGATCTGACGCCGCTGACCGCTGCACTTCAGCAGCAGGGCTTTGGCTGCCAGATAGAAACCAGCGGTACGCATGAAGTACGTTGTACGCCTGAAACCTGGGTGACGGTATCGCCTAAAGTGAATATGCGCGGCGGTTATGACGTGCTGGATCAGGCACTGGTGCGCGCCGATGAGGTGAAGCACCCGGTAGCGCGTCAGCGCGATGTGGATGCACTAGATGCGCTGCTGGCAACCCTTGGCGATAACAAAGCGCGGATTATTGCGTTGCAGCCGATAAGCCAGAAAGATGATGCGACGAAATTGTGCATTGAGACCTGCATTGCGCGTAACTGGCGGCTGTCGATGCAGACGCATAAGTATTTGAATATCGCCTGACCCGGATCGACATGGCCGTCTGGGCGAGGCGTGCCTCGCCCCTACGGTTTCAGGCCCCGCGGTCTACTGTGGCCACTTCATCTCGCCTTTCAGCACTTTCGCGCTCAACTCCAGACTCGATACATCCTTCAGCGCCGGGTACTTCATCTGCATCACCGCCGTATAGCTGGCGGCATCTTTACTTCCGGCCAGCACGGTTTCAGCCGTTTTCAGATACTGCTGAGTAAACTTAACCGATGCTATCGTCTGTGCTGCGCCCGGCAGGAAATGTCCCGGCACCACGCGCTCGGGTTTCAATGCATTAATCGCTTCCAGCTTCTGTTGCCAGACCTGGCGTTCATCTGCCGTCTGCGCATCAGCCATCCACACGTGAATATTATTGCCGTACACCACCACGCCCCCCATCACTGTTTTTAGCGACGGAACCCACAGATAAGTGTTCTGCGGCTGCGGATCATTCACGCTTTTCACCTCAATGGTTTCCCCATCGACCTGAAAAGTATTGCCTGGCAACACCTCTGGCACAATCAGCGACTGTGGGGCATTAGCACCCATCTTCGGTCCCCAAAACGCCAGTTTGCCGTCTTTGCTTTGTTTGATCAGCTCAACCGTAGCGGCGGTGGCGACAATTTTCGCCTGCGGGAATGCGCGCTTAATGGTGTCCAGACCGAAGTAGAAATCCGGATCCGACTGGCTGATAAAGACCGTTGTCAGTCGCTTACCGGTGTCTTTAATGCGCTTCACCAGCGCTTCAGCATCATTACGCTGGAACTGGGCATCGATCAGCACCACTTCATGCGCACCGGAGATGATCTCGCTGGAAACGGCAAACATACTGGCTTCGCCCGGATTGTAGACCTCCAGCTTCAGAGGTTCGGCGGCATACAACGGGGCGCTGGCGGTGAGAGCCAGCAGTAAAGTCAGACGGGTTTTCATGATGAGTTACCTGATAACGGGAAAGATGACAGTGTAGGTTGCAAAATCCATCAGATAAACCGACTATCAGGCAACAGATTGTTGCATAAAACGGACATATTATGGATCGCGTCACGGCAGCGACGGTTTTTAACACCATTGTTCAGCGCGGCAGCCTGTCGGCGGCGGCAGAAACGCTGGATATGTCACGGGCGATGGTCACCCGCTATCTGAATCAGATGGAAAGCTGGGCCGGAGCGCGCTTGCTGCACCGCAGTACCCGCCGCCTGAGCCTGACGCCCGCTGGCGAACATGCGCTGGCACGCTGTCAGCAGATGATGCTGCTGGCGGCTGAGATTGAGCACAGTAACCAGCCAGAAGGCGAGGCTTTATCCGGGCTGCTGCGTGTTTCCTGCTCGCTGTCGCTGGGTCAGAGCGTGCTGATGGTGGCGCTTACCGTCTTTCAACAGCGCTATCCAAGGGTGCGTATCGACCTGCACATCAGTAATGAACGGGTTAACCTGGTGGAAGAACGCATCGATCTGGCGCTGCGCATTACCGCTCAGTTGGAACCGAATCTGATTGCCCGCCCGCTGCATACCTGCCAGTCGGTGATCTGCGCAGCGCCGGAGTATCTGGCACGCAGAGGAACGCCGCTGCTCCCGCAGGATCTCGCCCGCCATAACTGCCTGACCTATTCGCATTTCGGCAAGAGCCTGTGGCATTTTACCCAAGGGGAAGAGAAAGAAGCGGTGGCGGTGAGCGGTAATCTGAGCGGCAATGATTCGGTGATGCTGCTGGCAGCCACGACGGCCGGAGCGGGTATTTCGATGCAGCCGATCTACAGCGCACAGCCGTTGCTGGCCAGTGGTCAGCTGGTGGCGCTGCTGCCGACGTATCAGCTGGATGAACTGGGTCTGTATGCGATTTATACCTCGCGCCAGTACCAGTCGCCGCGGCTGCGCGCACTGCTGGATTTTCTCGTCGAATGGTTTGGCGGGGAAGACGCTGCGCGGCTGCTTAATACCGGGATTTGAATCAGCCGCGCTGGCCTTATGGCGTTTTACTTAGAGACGTCAGCAGCAAAATAGTGCTGAGAGATACGCTGATACGTTCCGTCGCTGTTAATTTCGTTCAGGGCTTTATCAATGGCGGCTTTCAGCTCCGGGTTACCTTTACGGATCAGGACGCCAGATTGTTCGGCATTGTTCTGGGTGGCGACGATTTTCACCTTCGCGTCCGGCTTATGCTTTTTGAAATCGAGGTAGGAGAGATTATCGTTGATCGTCGCATCGGCGCGGCCGCTGGCCACCAGGTCAACTGACTGATTAAAACCGTCAGTGCCGACCACTTCAGCACCGTAGCTGCGTGCCAGCTGCGCGTAGTTACTGGTCAACGTATGCGCTGATTTTTTACCTTTCAAATCGTCGAAGGACTTGATGCTGGTGTTATCGCTGCGAACAATCAGCACGCCTTTCGAGGTGATATACGGCACGGAGAAATCATATTTCTGCTGGCGTTCCGGGGTGATGGAGACCTGATTAATCACCGCGTCGTAGCGTTTTGCATCCAGGCCGGCGATCAGACCATCCCATTTGCTTTCAACAAATTCTGCTTTAACGTTAAGACGTTTGGCTACTTCGCGGCCAATCTCCACATCAAAACCGGTTAATGCGCCTGAAGCATCGTGAAAGGTAAACGGCGGATAGGTGCCTTCGGTACCGATTTTAAGCACGCCTGCCGACTGGATTTTGGCAAGCTCTGTTTCTGCCAGCGCCGCAGAGGAAAAACCAAGCTGCACAACGCCTGCGAATAATAACGTAGCGATCGTTTTCATGTTAAAACTCCTGAATGCTGTCTGTGATGTGGTCTTAATTATATTTCCCATGAATCGGGCAGGGTGTCGGTCAGGGTGGAGATAAAAGCTTTAGTTCTCGGCTTCTCAGCGCGGGTAAACAGATCGCGGGAGGTGCCTGTTTCCACGATCTCCCCCGCTTCCAGAAACACTACGTGATTAGCAATATTGGCGGCCAGGCGCAGGTCGTGAGTGGCCATCAGCATCGTCATCCCTTCCTTTGCCAGATCCTTCAGTACCGCCACCACTTCAAGTGATAACTCCGGGTCGAGTGCGGACGTTGGCTCATCGCACAGCAATACTTTCGGCGAGGGAGCCAGCGCACGGGCAATGGCGACTCGCTGCTGCTGCCCGCCGGAAAGGGTGGCCGGCCAGGCATCGCGTTTATGAATCATACCCACTTTTTTAAGCAGCTCTTCAGCACGTTCACGGGCCTGAGCCGGGCGCTGTTTATGCACGGTCACCAGCCCTTCCATAATGTTTTCAATCACCGTGAGATGAGGGAACAGCTGAAAATTTTGGAAGACCATCCCGGTTTGCTGACAGATACGGCGGATATCTTTGCGGCTGACGCGCTGGCTGCCGGAAAACGAGAGATGCTCGTTGCCAATAGTTAACTCGCCTGCCTGCGGTATTTCCAGCAGATTGATACAGCGCAGTAAGGTACTTTTCCCGCTGCCGGAAGGGCCGATAAGGGCCGTTACGCTGCCTTCATTAATCGTCAGGTTAATATTTTTCAGAACCGGGTTGCCATCAAACTGTTTTTCAATGCTGGATAATTTGATCATTATCTCTGTCCTTTACCGTGCTGTTTTTGGTTAACTTATTTTCCAGTCGGGTCTGTAGCGCCGATAAAACAGAGCTGATTAATAAATAGATTATAGCGGCTTCGGTATACAGTATTAATGGCTGGTAGGTCACGGCTGCGATACGCTGCGCGGCAAGAAACATTTCGGGAACGGTAATCACCGATGCCAGCGACGTATCTTTCACCAGTGAGATAAAGGTATTGGATAACGGCGGAACGGCAATACGTGCCGCCTGAGGAATAATGATACGCCGCAGCGCCTGGATCCAGCTCATACTGATGGAGTGTGCTGCTTCCCACTGTCCCTTAGGCACAGAAAGCAGCGTGGCGCGGATCACTTCTGAGGTGTAGGCACCAATATTCAGCGTAAAGCCAATTACCGCCGCCGGGAACGCATCGAGCGTAATACCTACGCCGGGCAGCGCATAGAAAATAAGGAATAACTGTACCAGCAGCGGTGTACCGCGAATCAGCCAGACATAAAAGCGCACAATATATTGTAACGGCTTCGGTCCATATAACCGTGCAAGGGCAACAATAAAGCCCAGCGATAAACCCAGTACAAAAGAGATAAGAGTTAATGGAATCGTAAATGTCACGCCGGCATACAACATCGGCCAGAATGAATCAATTGCTAACGTCAACCATGCTGGCATATTTCACCTGTATACCCGTCATATTTCGAGCCGCAAACGCGTTGGCTGCTCCCGTTCATCCGCATCACTTATTTAAGTAAGCTCTTCAGGGTGAGGAGATTCGAATTATTTTGAGTCTGATTTTGTTCTATTTTCTTCGATGGCGAGAGAATATCACGGAGGATGAAAACACGCTTATATCATGAAATGATATAATATATTCGATAAGAATATATATTTAATTCATAAGCATTGCTGAAAAACGCATAAAGAAATTCAGGCCTGGCTAACGGATGTTAACCGGGCCTGTCTGGCAATCAACCGCGATAGACGCAGCCAGCGGTGCAGGTCTCTTTCACCAGTACGGCGCTTAACAGCGGCAGTACGGGTTTCATCTGCTGCCAAATCCACTCTGCCAGCACTTCACTGGTAGGATTTTCGAGGCCTGGAATATCATTGAGATAATAGTGATCCAGGCGGTCATAGACGGGTTTGAACGCCGCCTTAATCTCGGAAAAATCCATTACCCAGCCTGTATGTGCATCCACCTCGCCAGTAATTTCCAGACGAACCATAAAGGAGTGCCCGTGCAGGCGGCCGCATTTGTGCCCGGCAGGCACATTGGGTAACAGGTGCGCGGCTTCGAATTGAAAATCTTTAAATAGCGTAGTAGCCATAGTGACAGTCTCAGTCTTTATCAATAAAACCGCCGAAGGATACCGGAAAACAGGTTTTTTCGCACCCGTTTCCCGGCTGTACGCGATAAACAGAAACACCCCAAAAGAGTGTGGATTGTAAGTTACTGAATTTAAATAAAATAATCAACCTGTTTTGCCGTTAAGGCTTACCCGAAAAACCGCTTAGTCGTTTTGGTTATTAATTATTTCCAACCCTTATTTAAGGGTTATTATGCTAGCCCTTACCCTATTGTTTATAGACCTTTGACTGTGGAATTTTCAACGCAATGACGACTCAGGCACCTTTGAACATGCTTCCGTTAAATCCGGATCAGCTGGCCCGCTTGCAGGCAGCCACCGGTGATTACTCACCCACCCAGCTGGCGTGGCTTTCTGGCTATTTCTGGGGCATGGTCAATCAGACGCCGGGCGTGGCGGTGGCCAGTGCGCCAGCTGCGGTTGAGGTGCCAACGATCACTATCCTCTCTGCATCGCAAACCGGAAATGCGCGTCGTCTGGCTGAACAGCTGCGCGATGACCTGCTGGCTGCAAAACTGAACGTGAACCTGGTGAACGCCGGCGACTACAAGTTTAAGCAGATTGGTCAGGAAAAACTGCTGGTGGTGGTGACCTCAACGCAGGGCGAGGGCGAGCCGCCGGAAGAGGCTGTTGCGCTGCATAAATTCCTGATGTCGAAGAAAGCGCCGAAGATGGACGGCAACGCCTTTGCGGTGTTTGGTCTGGGCGATACTTCTTACGAATTCTTTAGCCAGGCGGGTAAAGATTTCGACAGCAAACTGGCAGAGCTGGGTGGTGAGCGACTGCTGGATCGTGTTGATGCTGATGTGGAGTACGCAGCGCAGGCAGAGGCCTGGCGTAAACAGGTGGTGGAAATCCTTAAGGCCCGGGTGCCTGATGCCAGCGCCGGTCAGGTTGCTGCGGCAACCTCGGGCAGCGTCAATGAGATTCACAGCAGCCCGTATACCAAAGAAGCGCCGCTGACCGCCAGTTTTGCACTTAACCAGAAGATCACCGGCCGCGACTCTGATAAAGATGTACGCCATATTGAAATTGATCTCGGAGACTCCGGCCTGCGCTATCAGCCAGGCGATGCCCTCGGCGTATGGTTTGAGAACGATCCGCTGCTGGTAAAAGAGCTGCTGGAGCTGCTGTGGCTGAAAGGCGATGAGCCGGTCACCGTTGACGGCACCACGCTGCCGCTGGCAGAAGCGCTGCAAAAGCATTATGAACTGACGGTGAACACTCCGCAGATCGTCGAGCAGTATGCGCGGCTTTCCCGTAATGAAGCGCTGCTGGAGAAGGTCGAAGATAAAGCTACGCTGCAACATTACGCGCAGAATACGCCGATTGTTGATATGGCGCGCTATGCGCCGACAGAGCTTAATGTCGAGCAGCTGACCGGCTTGCTGCGCCCGCTGACGCCGCGCCTCTACTCAATTGCCTCTTCACAGGCTGAAAACGAAACCGAAGTGCATATTACCGTCGGTGCCGTACGCTTTGAGATTGAAGGGCGCGCACGTGCGGGCGGTGCCTCCAGCTATCTGGCGGATCGTCTGGAGGAAGATGCAGAGATCCGCGTCTTCATTGAGCATAACGATAATTTCCGCCTGCCTGCAAACCCTGACGCGCCAGTGATCATGATTGGCCCTGGCACCGGGATCGCCCCGTTCCGCGCCTTTATGCAGCAGCGCGACGCTGATGGCGCAGGTGGGAAAAACTGGCTGTTCTTCGGTAATCCGCACTTCACCGAAGATTTCCTTTATCAGGTGGAGTGGCAGCGCTACGTCAAAGATGGCCTGCTGACGAATATCGATTTGGCCTGGTCACGCGACCAGCAGCACAAAGTGTACGTACAGGATAAAATTCGCGCCAAAGGGGCAGAGCTGTGGCGCTGGATCGAAGAGGGTGCACATATTTACGTCTGTGGTGATGCGAATCGTATGGCGAAAGACGTTGAGCAGGCATTACTGGAAGTGGTGGCCGAGTTCGGTGCAATGGATATCGAAACGGCAGATGAATTTTTAAGTGAGCTGCGCATTGAGCGCCGTTATCAGCGAGATGTGTACTAATGAGCAATGAAAAATATCCTGGGCCGCTGGTGGTAGAAGGCAAACTGGTCGATGCCGAGCGCCTGAAAAAAGAGAGTAACTACCTGCGCGGCGGCATTGCCGAAGACCTGAACGATGGGCTGACCGGCGGTTTCAACGGCGACAACTTCCTGCTGATCCGTTTCCACGGTATGTACCAGCAGGATGACCGTGATATCCGTGCTGAACGCGCCGAGCAGAAGCTGGACGCACGCCATGCCATGATGCTGCGCTGCCGTCTGCCTGGCGGCATCATGACGCCAAAACAGTGGCTGGCGATCGATAAGTTCGCCAGCGATAACACCATTTATGGCAGCATTCGTCTGACCAACCGTCAGACTTTCCAGTTCCACGGCATTCTGAAAGGCAACGTTAAACCTGCGCATCAGATGCTGCATGAAGTCGGACTGGATGCGCTGGCTACCGCCAACGACGTGAACCGTAACGTGCTGTGTAGCTCAAACCCGATTGAGTCTGAACTGCATCAGGAAGCGTACGAATGGGCGAAAAAACTGTCTGAGCACCTGCTGCCACAGACTCGCGCCTACGCGGAGATCTGGCTGGATCAGGAAAAAGTGGCGACCACCGACGTTGAGCCGATTCTTGGTGAAACCTATCTGCCGCGTAAGTTTAAAACGACCGTGGTGGTGCCGCCGCATAATGACGTCGATCTGCACGCCAACGATATGAACTTTATTGCCATTGCCGAGAACGGCAAGCTGATTGGCTTTAACCTGCTGGTGGGCGGTGGCCTCTCTATCGACCATGGCAACAAAGCCACTTATGCGCGTACTGCCAGCGAGTTTGGCTATCTGCCGCTGAATAAAATTCTCGACGTGGCGGAGGCCGTGGTCACCACTCAGCGCGACTGGGGTAACCGCACCGATCGTAAAAATGCTAAAACCAAATACACCCTCGAACGCGTAGGCCCGGATGTGTTTAAAGCCGAAGTGGAGCGCCGCGCCGGGATTACCTTTGAACCGACGCGTCCTTACGAGTTTACTACCCGTGGCGATCGCTTTGGCTGGGTGAAAGGCATTGATAATAAATGGCATCTGACGCTGTTTATCGAAAACGGCCGCTTGCTGGACTACCCTGGCCGTCCGCTGAAAACGGGTCTGGCGGAAATTGCCAAAATCCATCAGGGTGACTTCCGCTTAACGGCGAACCAGAACCTGATCGTGGCCGGGGTACCGGAGTCTGAGAAAGATAAGATCGAACAGCTGGCGCTGTCGCACAGCCTGATGGAAAACGTCAGCCATCAGCGAGAAAACTCGATGGCCTGCGTGGCCTTCCCGACCTGCCCGCTGGCGATGGCGGAAGCCGAGCGTTTCCTGCCGGAGTTTGTTACCCGCGTTGAAGGCATCATGAATGCGCACGGCGTTGGTGATGATCATATCGTGCTGCGCGTCACCGGCTGTCCGAACGGCTGTGGTCGTGCGCTGCTGGCTGAAGTAGGGCTGGTGGGCAAGGCGCCGGGGCGTTACAACCTGCATCTTGGCGGTAACCGCATCGGCACGCGCATTCCGCGCATGTACAGCGAAAACATCAATGAAGAGCAGATCCTGGCTACCCTTGATGAACTGATTGGCCGTTGGGCGAAAGAGCGTGAAGCTGATGAAGGCTTTGGTGATTTCACTATTCGTGCCGGGATCGTCCGGCCGGTGCTCGATCCGGCCCGTGATTTTTGGGAATGATGGAGGCGTGATATGGCAGTTCTCGATCTAACCGCACTGAACGAATTACCCAAGGTGGAGCGCGTAATGGCGCTCGCCGAAATCAATAACACGCTGGATAAACTCTCTGCTGAAGAGCGGGTGATCTGGGGGCTGGAAAATCTGCCGGGTGAGGCGGTGCTGACCTCGAGCTTTGGTATCCAGGCGGCGGTCAGTCTGCATCTGGTGGCGCGTCAGAAGCCGGATATTCCGGTGATCCTCACCGATACTGGTTATCTGTTCCCGGAAACCTATCAGTTTATCGATCAGCTGACGGAAAAACTGAACCTGAATTTACAGGTATTCCGCGCAGAGCACAGCCCGGCATGGCAGGAGGCGCGCTATGGCAAGCTGTGGGAGCAGGGCGTTGAGGGCATTGAGCGTTACAACCAGATCAACAAGGTTGAGCCGATGAACCGTGCGCTGGAGACGCTCAACGCCGGGACATGGTTTGCCGGTCTGCGCCGCGATCAGTCAGGCAGTCGGGCGCACCTGCCGGTGCTGGCTATCAAGAAGGGCGTGTTTAAACTATTGCCGATTATCGACTGGGATAACCGTCAGGTGTACCAGTATCTGCAACAGCACGGCCTGAGCTACCATCCGCTGTGGGAGCAGGGCTATCTCTCCGTGGGGGACACCCATACCACGCGTAAGTGGGAACCAGGAATGGCAGAGGAAGAGACGCGCTTCTTTGGCCTGAAACGCGAGTGCGGGCTGCACGAGTGATTTTGTAGGAGGGCATGATCCCGGGCGGATCATGCCCTCTACGCAAGAGAAATCTGTCCCCAGGATCCGGTTCAGATCACCCATTCCAAAAATGGGGGCAGGCTGTTCTGACGCTCTCTTAAATCCCGGTCAGCGCGGCAAATTTATTGGCTGAACGGGTGATATTCACTTTTGTTACTTCATAGCTGGCGACCTGCTGGAATGGATCTTCCGCCAGGATAATATCAAGCTGCTTCCTGTCCATCTCCTTCACCATGATCATGCCACCCGTACGTGGATCTTTGCGCCCGGCGCTGATAAAGGCTCCGGCGGTAAAGTAGCGGTTGAGCCATGCCACGTGCGGCTCCAGCAGCGCTTCAACTTCTTCCATCGGGCGGGTGTAGGTCAGAAAGACGATATACATTCATAACTCCTGAAATTAAGGATTGGCCAGTTCGTGGATCAGCGGGAGCAGTATCGTCACTGCATCATGCGTACGCCGGGTGATACGCCCTGGTAGCCAGCGATCAATATAGGCAAGATTATCACGCTGCGCCTGATGACGCAGGTCTGGCGGAAAATGGAGGGCCATGCTGCGTGACAGCCTGCCGGATGGAGCATCGCTGGCTCTGACCGACAGCAGCGGTAAACCCGCGTGGTCAAATGGGTTTTCGTCGCTGGTCACCTGCGTTGTAGCCCTGATGCCATAATGCCGGGCAAGAGTAATGGCACGGTCGCGGGTCTGTCGCGCCACGGCTTGCGGCGTTTTACTGCCGCTAATAAACGTCAGCTGCCCGCCAATAACCAGACTGTCGAGGTTTATCACCAGCAGCGTATTGTGTTTCTCCGCAGGCGTCATACGCGAAAGATAATCTTCACTGCCCCGGTGACCGATCTCTTCGCCGCTGAGGGCAACAAATCGCAGGCTGTAATGCAGTGGCTGTTTACTCAGACGCTGTGCCAGCTCCAGCATCACGCCCAGGCCGGACGCATTATCGTCCACCCCCTGGTTAGTCAGGCCACCGAGGTTATGCTGAGTTTCAGTGTCATTGTGCGGCGTCCAGCTGTCGCTGTGCGCCATAATTACAATCTGCTGCGGAACTTTGCCTTCACGGGCGGCGATGACCGAGGTTGCATTAACCGTGCGCCATGTCTGTTCGCCGTTCTGATGCTGATAGGCATAACGGGTGCTAAAGCGACGCTGGTCGCTATGATAGCCGAGCTGAGTTAACTGTTGTTGCAGATAGTCGGCAGTCAGCATGTCCGCCGGACTGCCCGCCATTCTGCCGGGGAAATAGGTGGCAATATGACGCAGCTGCTGCTCGGCAATGCTGCCTGTCTTCATACTGGCGGCACTCGCGGTTAAACTAACCCCGCAAATGAGTAATGCGGCTAACGTCCCCTGGCGCAGAAGGGTTAACATTGATGGTTCCTTAGTTCGTCATCCAGTGACGGGACATGCGAAAATTTTTTTCACAGATAGTATGAAATTGTGACGGCCGTTAGACAATTTCAATCTCTCTTAAAGATGCGAAATATCATCCGTTAAGCACATTTTGTTCTCAGCTTTACCAGGTCGTTATTCCATTCAGTAACTACTCATTCCAATTAGTAATTTCATAAGCTTCAAGGGCGGGACGTATAGTCCCCTTAACACATAGTGATATAGACAGGATTCTCGTGGATTATCTTCCTCTTTTTGCTGATATCAGACACAAGGCGGTGCTGGTGGTTGGCGGTGGCGATGTGGCTGCACGCAAAATCGAACTGCTACGCCGTGCCGGTGCACGTGTGCAGGTCGTGTCACACCATCTTTGTGAAGAACTGGCTGCGCTGCATGACAGCGGCAGCATCGAATGGCTGGCGAAAGAGTATCAGGCGGAGCAGCTTGATCGCGTCTTTCTGGTCATTGCCGCCACCGACGATGGCGAACTCAATGGCCAGGTCTATCTGGATGCTACGGCGCGCCATCTGCTGGCCAACGTGGTTGATGATCAGCCGAAATGTTCATTTATCTTCCCCTCGATTGTCGACCGTTCCCCGCTGGTAGTGGCGATCTCCTCCAGCGGCACCGCGCCGGTTCTGGCACGACTGCTGCGTGAAAAGCTGGAATCGCTGCTGCCTGCAAACCTCGGTCAAATGGCACAGATTGCCGGTGAGTGGCGCGGAAAAGTTAAAGCCCGCTTTAACAAGATGTCGGATCGTCGTCGTTTCTGGGAAAAAGCCTTTAACGGCTTATTTGCCAACCAGGTCGCTTCCGGCAATACCGAAGGTGCTAAACGCACGCTCGATCAACAGCTCACCGAGCCGGATGCCCCGCAGGGGGAGATTATTCTGGTCGGTGCAGGGCCGGGAGACAGCGGCCTGCTGACCCTGCGCGGATTGCAGGTGATGCAGCTGGCGGACGTGGTGCTGTATGACCACCTGGTCAGCGATGAAATTCTCGATTTAGTGCGCCGCGATGCCGATCGTATCTGCGTCGGTAAACGTGCTAACGCTCACAGCGTACCGCAGGAAGAGACCAATCGCCTGCTGGTGGATCTGGCGAAGCAGGGCAAACGCGTGGTGCGTCTTAAAGGCGGCGATCCGTTTATTTTTGGCCGGGGAGGGGAAGAACTCCAGGCGGCGGTGGCGGCAGGGATCCCCTTCCAGGTGGTGCCGGGCGTGACCGCAGCGTCGGGGGCAACCGCCTACGCGGGTATCCCGCTGACTCACCGCGATCACGCCCAAAGCGTGTTGTTTGTCACCGGGCACTGCCGTGCCGACAGCGACGGTACGGACTGGGCCTCGCTGGCTCGCTCACGTCAGACGCTGGCAATTTATATGGGGACAATGGCGGCAGGTGACATTGCCAGCCAGCTGATGGCGCACGGGCGCGATCCCGCCACCCCGGCCGCGGTGATCAGCCGTGGCACCCGTCAGGATCAGCAGGTGCTGACCGGCACGTTACAACAACTTGAAGAACTGGCACGAAACGCCCCAACTCCTGCGCTGCTGGTGATTGGCGAAGTGGTCAATCTGCATCACGAGTTGGCATGGTTTCAACATTCAGCACAGCAGGACGGACGTGAATCCCCTGTTGTGAATCTGGCTTGAGGAAAAGATATGGATCAGAAACGACTCACTCACCTGCGTCAACTGGAGGCGGAAAGTATCCATATTATCCGCGAAGTGGCCGCAGAGTTTGGCAACCCCGTGATGATGTACTCAATCGGTAAAGACTCATCGGTGATGCTGCACCTGGCGCGTAAAGCCTTCTATCCGGGAACGCTTCCATTCCCGCTGCTGCACGTTGATACCGGCTGGAAATTCCGTGAAATGTACGAATTCCGCGATCGGATGGTAAAAAATATCGGGGCCGAGCTGCTGATCCACCGTAATCCGGAAGGCGTGGCGATGGGGATCAACCCGTTTGTTCATGGCAGTGCCAAGCACACCGATATCATGAAAACTGAAGGGCTGAAGCAGGCGCTGAATAAGTATGGTTTTGATGCGGCCTTCGGCGGTGCACGTCGTGATGAAGAGAAATCTCGCGCCAAAGAGCGTATCTACTCATTCCGCGACCGCTTCCACCGCTGGGATCCGAAAAACCAGCGTCCGGAGCTGTGGCATAACTACAACGGTCAGATTAACAAAGGTGAAAGCATTCGTGTTTTCCCGCTCTCCAACTGGACTGAGCTGGATATCTGGCAGTATATCTTCCTGGAAAACATTGAGATTGTTCCCCTCTACCTGGCCGCCGAGCGTCCGGTACTGGAGCGTGATGGCATGCTGATGATGATCGATGACGACCGCATTGATTTGCAGCCTGGCGAAGTGATCGAGCAGCGTATGGTGCGTTTCCGTACCCTTGGCTGCTGGCCGCTGACCGGCGCAGTGGAGTCTGAAGCGCAAACGCTGCCAGCCATCATCGAAGAGATGCTGGTTTCCACCACCAGCGAGCGTCAGGGTCGAATGATTGACCGCGATCAGGCCGGCTCGATGGAGCTGAAAAAACGCCAGGGCTATTTCTAAGGAACCGTCATGAATACAGTTATTGCACAACAGATTGCCGACCAGGGCGGCGTGGAAGCCTGGCTGCACACGCAGCAACATAAAAGCCTGCTGCGTTTTCTTACCTGCGGCAGCGTCGATGATGGCAAAAGTACGCTGATTGGCCGTCTGCTGCACGATACGCGTCAGATTTACGAAGATCAGCTCTCTTCCCTGCATAACGACAGTAAACGCCACGGCACCCAGGGCGAGAAGCTGGATCTGGCGCTGCTGGTGGATGGCTTGCAGGCCGAGCGTGAGCAGGGCATTACCATCGACGTGGCATACCGTTATTTCTCTACCGAGAAGCGCAAATTTATTATCGCTGACACCCCGGGCCACGAGCAGTACACGCGAAATATGGCCACCGGAGCTTCCACCTGCGACCTGGCGATCCTGCTGATTGATGCGCGTAAAGGCGTACTCGATCAGACGCGCCGTCACAGCTTTATTTCTACGCTGCTGGGTATCAAACATCTGATCGTGGCGATCAACAAGATGGATCTGGTGGATTACAGCCAGGAGACCTTCGAGCAGATCAAGCAGGATTACCTGGATTTTGCCGGGCAGCTGACGGGGGATCTCGATATCCGCTTTGTGCCGATGTCGGCGCTGGAAGGTGAAAACGTCGCTTCACCAAGCGCGGCTATGGGCTGGTATAGCGGCCCGACCCTGCTTGACGTGCTGGAAACCGTGGAGTTAAAGCGCGTGGTGGAGCAGCAGCCAATGCGCTTCCCGGTGCAGTATGTCAACCGTCCGAACCTCGACTTCCGTGGCTACGCGGGGACGCTGGCCTCCGGGATTATTCAGGTCGGACAGCGGGTGAAAGTGCTGCCATCCGGCGTGGAGTCTTCCGTGGCGCGCATCGTCACCTTCGACGGTGACCTTGAACAGGCCGCTGCTGGCGAGGCGATCACCCTGGTACTGAAAGACGAAATCGATATCAGCCGTGGCGATCTGCTGGTGGCTGCCGATGAAGAGCTGACGCCGGTACAGGGTGCTGCCGTGGATGTGGTCTGGATGGCGGAAAAGCCTCTGGTTCCCGGGCAGAGCTTCGATATCAAAATTGCTGGCAAGAAAACCCGCGCGCGCGTGGAACGTATTCAGCATCAGGTGGAGATCAATAACCTGACGCAGCATGATACCAGCGAGCTGCCGCTGAACGGCATCGGGCTGGTGGATCTGATCTTTGATGAGCCAATGGTGCTCGATCAGTATCAGCAGAATCCGGTAACCGGCGGGATGATCTTTATCGATCGCCTGAGTAACGTCACCGTCGGCGCGGGGATGATCCGTCAGCCGCTGGAAGATGTGCAGCAGAGCAGCGGCGATTTCAGCGCCTTTGAGCTGGAGCTGAATGCACTGGTTCGCCGTCACTTCCCACACTGGAATGCACGCGACCTGCTGGGCGGTAAGTAATATGGCGCAGCATGATGAAAATGTAGTGTGGCACGCGCATCCGGTCAGCCGGGAACAGCGCGAGCAGCAGCATGGTCATCAGGGCGTGGTACTGTGGTTTACCGGGCTGTCAGGTTCCGGTAAATCCACGGTTGCCGGCGCGCTTGAGCAGGCGCTGCATCAACTGGGCGTCAGCAGCTATCTGCTGGACGGTGATAACGTGCGTCATGGCCTGTGCCGCGATCTCGGTTTCAGCGATGACGACCGTAAAGAGAATATTCGTCGTGTCGGTGAAGTGGCGAAACTGATGGTAGATGCCGGGCTGGTGGTTCTGACGGCCTTTATCTCTCCCCATCGTGCCGAGCGCCAGATGGTGCGTGAAATGGTGGGAGAAGGGCGCTTTATTGAGGTTTTCGTCGATACGCCGCTGGCTATCTGCGAAGCGCGCGATCCTAAGGGACTGTATAAAAAGGCCAGAGCCGGGGAACTGCGTAATTTTACCGGTATTGATGCTGCCTATGAAGCTCCTGAATCAGCGGATATTCATCTGGATGGCGAACAATTAGTAACACATTTAACCACGCAGTTATTAGACCTGCTGCGTCAGCGAGATATTATCAAACCCTGAGAGAGCTTCGGCTAACGTCCGTACGCGGGCGGTTACCAGATGGGGGCGTAACAGCCTCCATCTAAGCATCAACGGGATGTCTATGCAAAACGTTACCCCCATGCTGGCACGTAAAGACGAATGCGATCGGGAAGAGCCGTCATGGGCCATCCCCGGTGGCGTGATGGGCTTTGTTTCCTGGTGGGTCGCGCTGGCGATTCCGTTCCTGTTATATGGTTCCACCACTCTGTTTTTCCTCCTCTATACCTGGCCCTTCTTCCTGGCACTGTTGCCCGTATCGGTTCTGGTTGGTTTTGTGGTAACCATGCCGTTACGCGAGCATTTAATTTGTGCGGCGCTGGCGACGGTACTGGTGGTTGTCGCGCTGTTTTGGCTGTTATTTACTCTGCTGACCGGCTGGTAACCCGTGATACGCCGGTGGGGTGAGGGCTGGCTGCCATCTGCATTAATCCGGTTTGTTATGTGAAATTAAGTCGCAACGTTACAAAACCTCATAATACAGGGCGTCAGGATCCGCTGATTGTGCTGTTTTTTAACGCGTACAGACGCCTTATTCTGAGAAAATGGTTCTATTTCACCGACGGAGTGGAGTCGCAACAAAAGTTATGGGATGATTGAGCCGTTTTTCAGGGGGCGGGGATGGGAAAACTTACGTTGCTGTTACTTGTACTTCTCGGCTGGCTGCAATATTCGCTCTGGCTGGGCAAGAACGGCATTCATGATTATACACGCGTTAATGAGGATGTTGCGGTGCAACAGGCCAATAACGCCAAGCTTAAAGCGCGAAACGATCAGCTTTTTGCCGAAATCGACGACTTAAACGGCGGTTCGGAAGCGATCGAGGAACGCGCACGCAATGAGCTGGGGATGATAAAACCCGGCGAGACCTTCTATCGCCTTGTGCCGGATCAATCGAAACGAAACGCGCAGCAGCGAACGGCCAGTCAGTAACCATCACCATGAACATCATGAATAGCGCCGAATCCTTTCCGGAGATTATTGCCGTCGTCCCCGCTGCGGGGATCGGCAGCCGTATGCTCTCCGAATGCCCCAAGCAGTATCTCACCATCGGTGATAAAACCATTCTGGAACACAGCATTGACGCGCTGCTGGCCCATCCGGCCGTCAGTCGGGTGATTGTTGCTCTCAGCCCGCAGGATGTGCATTTTCACCGGCTGCCTGTGGCGCAGGATACACGCGTGACCACGGTGATCGGCGGCGGGCAGCGTGCTGATTCTGTGCTGGCAGGTTTGCAGGCAGCAAAAGAGGCGCAGTGGGTGCTGGTGCATGATGCCGCACGGCCCTGTCTGCATCTCAGCGATCTGACCCGGCTGCTGGCGCTTACTGCCACCAGCGAAGTGGGCGGTATTCTTGCCGCTCCGGTGCGCGATACCATGAAACGCGCCATCGGTGGCCGCAGTGATATAGACCATACCGTCGAGCGCGAAGCCCTCTGGCATGCGCTGACGCCGCAACTTTTTCCGCAGGCGTTATTGCACGACTGCCTGCTGCGCGCCCTGAATGAAGGCGCCACCATCACGGATGAAGCCTCTGCGCTGGAGTATTGCGGCTATCACCCCGAGCTGGTTAGCGGCCGCAGTGATAATCTCAAAGTAACGCGGCCGGAAGACCTGGCGCTGGCGCAATTTTATCTGACCCAAATACAGAGCTAGGAGAACGTATAATGCGTATCGGTCACGGTTTTGATGTTCATGCCTTTGGCGGCGAAGGCCCGCTGATTATTGGCGGCGTACGAATCCCTTACGAAAAAGGGTTACTGGCTCACTCAGATGGTGACGTGGCACTGCACGCGCTGACCGATGCGCTGCTGGGTGCGGCGGCACTGGGCGATATTGGCAAGCTGTTCCCGGACACTGACGATGCCTATAAAGGTGCTGACAGCCGCGAGCTGCTGCGCGAAGCGATGCGTCAGATTGCTAAAAAAGGCTATCGCGCAGGCAATGTCGATGTGACGATTATTGCCCAGGCACCAAAAATGCTGCCTCATGTGCCGCAGATGCGCATCAATATTGCAGAAGATCTCGGTATCCATATGGATGAGGTCAACGTGAAAGCGACCACCACCGAAAAACTGGGCTTTACCGGTCGCGGTGAAGGCATCGCCTGCGAAGCCGTCGCCCTGTTGATGAAGGTATAACCGATGGATCTTACCCAACAGGGCTGGCTGCACGGTCAGCCGGTTGCCAGCGGCGTGCTGAAGGCCAACGCTGAAGATTTCGTGGTGATTGAAGACCTCGGCTACGCCCCTGATGGCGATGGCGAACAGCTGCTGGTGCGCATCCGTAAAAATGGCTGCAACACCCGCTTTGTGGCTGAAGCGCTGGCAAAATTTGTTGGCATCCACGCGCGTGATGTCAGTTTTGCCGGAATGAAAGATCGCCATGCGGTGACCGAACAGTGGTTCTGCCTGCGAGTGCCGGGAAAAATCACCCCCGATCTTACGGCGTTTGAGCTGCCGGGCGTTGAGGTGCTGGAAAGTGCCCGCCATCGCCGCAAGCTGCGTACCGGTGCGTTACAGGGCAATGCTTTTACCCTGGTGCTGCGTCAGATTTCTGACCGTGACGCGGTGGAACAACGCCTGCAGCTGATTGCCCGTGACGGTGTGCCGAACTATTTCGGCAGCCAGCGTTTTGGTCATGAAGGCAATAACCTGACGATGGCGCAGCGCTGGGCCGCGGATGAAATCCGCGTACGCGAGCGTAATAAACGCAGCTTTATTCTCTCTGCTGCCCGCAGCGCGATGTTTAATCAGGTGGTCAGCGATCGACTGGCGCAGCAGGGTTCCCTGATTAAAGTCCTTCCGGGGGATGCATTGCAGCTTACCGGGCGTGGCAGCTGGTTTGTGGCCGAGGCGGCGGAGCTGGATACGCTGCAACAGCGCGTAAACACCAATGAGCTGCGTATTACCGCCCCGCTGCCGGGCAGCGGCGAATGGGGAACGCGCGATGAAGCGCTGGCCTTTGAGCAGCAGAGCCTGGTGGGTCAGGAAGCGCTGATTGCGCTGATGGATCGCGAGCGTGTGGATGCCGCCCGCCGCGCGATGCTGGTCATTCCCCGCGATCTGCGCTGGAACTGGTGGGACGACGTGACGCTGGAGATGAACTTCTGGCTGCCAGCCGGTAGCTTTGCCACCAGCGTGGTGCGTGAACTGCTGCTGACCCAGGGCAGCGCGGCGGAAGTGGACGAGTAACTTTTTCCACGCCTTTAGCAGGGCCTGTACCCCAGCAGGCTCTGCTGATTTATTCACTTAAGTCAGCTATTTCACTCTGTTTTTCCCCGTTCGCCCCCTTCTCATTTCCCGATAATTTGCGGTGAACCGCTCTTCCGTTACAATGCGAAATAATATTGCAGTCTGTTAATGGGAAAGCGGATGAACCAGCCCCATCTGCCAGCGCCGGAGAGCGCCACGGCTTTTATACCTCTGAAAATTATTGCCAGCGGCGTAGCTCTGCCCCCCGGCTGCATCACCTCTGCAATGCTGGATCAGCGTCTTGGCTTCAGGCCTGGCTATGTGGAAAAACGCTCGGGTATCAGCCACCGCTATCATGCAGATAATCAGGCAAGCCAGGCCCGGCTCGGAGCCGATGCGCTTGCCGCCGCACTGAATGAAAATCATATTGACCCGGCCTCGATAGATCTGCTGATTTTTGCCTCGGCGATCGCCGTACAGGCGTTGCCATGCAGTGCGATACAGGTGCTTAAGCTGTCATCGCTACCTCCCGGCATAGCGGTGTTTGATATCAACAGCAGCTGCGTTAGTTTTATTTCGGCGTTACAGGTGGCGGCCGGCCTGGTGAACTGCGGAGCCTATCGGCGTATTGCCATCGTCTCTGCCGAGCTGGCCTCACGCGGTATTGACTGGGAACATGAAGAGTCCTCGCTGATCTTTGGCGACGGCGCGGCCTGCGCTATCGTTGAGCGCGGCGACGGGCAGAGCGGGATTCTCTCCTGCCTGATGGAGAGCTGGCCGGATGGCAGTGAGCTTTGTGAGATCCGCGCGGGGGGGACTCGCTGTAACCCGCGCAGCGGTATGCGTGACAGTGATTTTCTGTTCCATATGCAGGGTAAAAAACTGTTCCGTCAGGCTTCCGGGCTGATTGAAGATTATCTGTCGCGGCTGCTGGCGATGGCCGGACTGAGCCTCGCGCAGATTGCTACGGTGGTGCCGCATCAGGCCAGCCACCTGTCGCTGGAGCATATGCGCAAACGTCTCAATGTCAGCAGCGAGGCGCTGGTGGATATTTACCGTCATCGCGGAAATCAGGTAGCAGCGTCGATCCCCAGCGCCCTGCATGAGGCGATTGTCACCGATCGCTTCCGCAAAGGGCCGGTGATGCTGATTGGCACTGCCGCCGGATTAACTCTCGGCGGCATGGTATTGCTGCCGTGAAGATTCTGGTGACCGGAGCCACCAGCGGGTTAGGGCGCAACGCCGTGGAGTGGCTGCTGGCCGCCGGACATCAGGTTCATGCTACCGGACGTGACCGGGCGGTGGGGGCGTTACTTCAGCAGACCGGCGCGGCTTTTACCGCCCTTGATCTGGCCTCAGCCACGGTTGCAGACTGCGCAGCGCTGGTAGAAGGGGCCGACACGGTCTGGCACTGTGCTGCTAAATCCTCCCCCTGGGGCAGGCGTGAAGATTTCTGGCAGGCAAATGTGGTTGCCACTGAGCGCCTGACCGCTGCCGCCGGGCAGCAGGGGGTGGCGCGCTTTATTCATATCTCAACTCCGGCAATCTATTTCGATTACTCCCCTCACTACGATATTGCGGAGACGTTTCGCGCCCGGCGCTTTGCCAGCCACTATGCCGCCAGTAAATTCGCCGCCGAGCAGGTGGTCGTACAGCGGGTAGCGCAATATGCCGCCACCACCTTTGTCATGCTGCGTCCACGGGCGCTGTTTGGTGCTCACGACCGGGTCATTGTGCCCCGTCTGCTGGCACAGCTGCGGCGTGATAACGGCGTGCTGCGCCTGCCCAACGGCGGCACTGCGCTACTCGATCTGACCTTTGTACTCAACGTGGTTCAGGCAATGTGGCTGGCTACTGAGTTGCCTGCTCTGAATTCTGGCGCGGTGTATAACATCACCAATCAACAGCCGGTAACGCTGGCGCAGGTGCTGCATCAGTTGCTGAACCAGCAGCTTGGATTAGCGTGTGAAATCCGTTCGCTCCCGGCCAGCCTGCTGTATGGTGTGGCCGCGCTGATGGAGGGCGTCGCGTTACTGACGCGCCGCGAACCGCTGCTGACCCGCTACAGCGTGGGGGCGGTCAGCACTGATATGACCCTCTGCCAGCGGCGTGCCATCGATGAACTCGGCTATCGTCCGCACTATTCCATGGAGGAGGCGATTGCGCTGACGGGGGCCTGGTGGCGGCAGCAGGGAGTCGGCAAAATTGGCTAAATTAACGACCTTTGAGGTGGGCTACTGCACTCATCGTGGCTGTATGGCACTGCGCGGCGCCGGGCTGCGCGTCTGCCGTTTTCCCGCACGCGCCTGGCTGCTGGAAGCCAATAACCGCCGCTGGCTATGGGATACCGGCTATGCAAGCCATTTTGCCGATCACACGCGCAGCGGGATTTTTCGTCTTTATGCGCAGATCACTCCGGTCTGGTTCTCACCGCAGCAGGCGCTGGTTGCCCAGCTGGCGCATGCCGGGTACCAGCCAGGGGACATTGAAGGGCTGATTATTTCCCACTTTCACGGTGACCATATTGCCGGACTGCATGATTTCCCGCAGGTGCCAATGATCAGTTCAGGCAGCGGGTGGCAGAAAACCCGCACGCTGCAAGGCTTCCGTGCATTAAAAAGTGCATTTGTTCCGGGGCTTATTCCCCCGGACTTTGAGTCACGCCTGCGCTTTGTCGAAAGCTTTGATGAGGTTGAGCTACCCGCTGAACTTCGTCCTTTTGAGCGCGGCTGGCTGCTGCCGGAGAGTAACGGTGAGATTTTACTGGTGCCGCTGCCGGGCCATGCTGCCGGGCATCTGGGCGCGTTTGTGCTGCAAGATGACGGCTGGACGCTGCTGGCCAGCGATGCGGCCTGGTGCCCCGACAACTACCAGAAATTACGCGGCCCTTCGCCGCTGGCGAACCTGATTATGGATGACAGTGCAGCTTACTATCGCACGCTTAACCAGCTGCATCAGCTGTGGCGCGGGGGGAAAGCCCGTATTCTCCTGTGTCACGAGGGGGATTTATGATCCCACTGCGTATGCTGTGGCACTATTTCCGTGCACGCCGGCTCAGGTTCCGCGATCGTGCGGAACTGGAGCAGTGGCAGGAGAAGCAGCTGAAAAAATTCTCACGTGTTGTGCTGGCGAAGAGCCCATTTTATGCGCCGTATCGCCATCTGCCGCTGTCGGCGTGGCCACTGAGCGATAAAACAGAGATGATGGCGCACTTTGATCAGATGAATACCGCCGGGCTGGAGGTCGACAGGCTGCTGGAGTGTGCGCTGAAGAGCGAGCAGGATCGCGATTTTGCGCCAAAGGTCGGCCATTTCAGCGTTGGCTTGTCTTCCGGAACCTCCGGTCAGCGTGGTGTATTTGTTGTCAGTCCGCAGGAGCAGCGTATCTGGGCGGGGGGAATGCTGGCGAAGATGCTGCCGCGTGGGCTGCTCTCCGGTGAGCGTGTGGCGCTGTTTTTACGTGCGGATAATCATCTCTATCACAGCGTCGACACCCGCTGGCTGAGTCTGTCCTTCTACGATCTTTTCGCCCCTTTTAGCGATCATTTACGCACTCTGCCGCAGTTTGCACCGACAATTATTGTTGCTCCGGCGCAGGTGCTGCGGGCGCTGGCGCTCGCCGTGCAGCGCGGACAGCTGGAGCTGAATGTCAGCCGGGTTATTTCGGTAGCAGAAGTGCTGGAGCCGCAGGATCGCCAGCTGTTGAGCACTGTTTTTGGTGATGTGGCCGAAGTATATCAGGCTACCGAAGGCTTTCTGGGGGCAACCTGTTCTCACGGACGCCTGCATCTTAATGAGGAGTTTATCCATATTGAGCCTGAATGGCTTGACGAGCGGCGTTTTACCCCCGTTATCACTGATTTTAGCCGACGTACGCAGCCAGTTGTCCGCTATCGCCTTGATGATGTGCTGGTTGCTGCCAGCGAACCTTGCCCCTGCGGGCAGCCGACCCGCGTACTGGAAGCGATAGAAGGGCGGCGCGACGATCGGCTGCTGTTGCCCGATCTTAAAGGCGAAGTGCAGGGCGTATTTGCTGATGTATGCAGCCGTGCCATTGCCCGCAGCCTGCCGCTGACCAGCGATTACCGCCTGGTACAGACAGGCACACGGGATTTGCAGCTGATTAGCGATGCCAGCGAAGAGCAGCTTATTGCCTGCCAGCAGGCGTTGATAGCGCTGTTTGTTCAGCAGGGCATCGCCACTGACTTTCTTCGCTGGCAGTTAAGCGTGCAGCCGCTGATGCCGCAGTTTGATCGTAAGCGGCGGCGCATTATTCGCCTGAAGGGAGAAGAGCTGTGAATCTGTTCATGCGTTTAGCGGCGATGCTGGTGGGTTGGGGCGGCGTCGGCGTAGTTTATACCCTCAGCGATCGCTGGCAGGGGCCGGGCACCGTAATGCAGCCGGGGGTGATTGACAGAATGATCTCCTTCAGCGCCGGGGGCATCTGGCTCTATCTCTCCTTCTTTCTGCTGATCCCGGCGGGCTATCTGTTTTGCCGCCCCGAGAAACTGCGCTGGTTAACCGCATCAATGCTGCTGACGGCGCTGGTGTGTGGCGCGGTATATCTGCTCTGGCCCACGACGCTGATTTATCCCCATAACAGCGGGCCGGGGCTGAGTTCTCAGCTGCTGGCGCAGCTTATTGCGGCCGACTCCACGCAGAATTGTCTGCCCTCGCTGCATATGGCCCTGTCGCTGCTGGCGGTGTGGGCTCTCTATCAGCGCAAACAGCGCTGGCGCAGCGGGTTGCTGATACTGTGGGGGGCGCTGATCGCATTCTCGATTCTGCAACTGCGCCGCCATCTGTTTATTGACCTGGTGAGTGGCGCTCTGGTAGCGATACTTTGCGGCTGGATCTGCCAGCGGGCAGCACCAGCGTTCTGTTTTGCGCGGAGAGAGCGGCAATGAGTGATTTAGTCCTGCCGATTGTGGCGATGGTGATGCTGGTGATGGCAGAGGCGCTGGTGTTGAGCCGCCAGGATAAGCATCAGGTCAACTGGCATGATGTGGTGTTCAACCTCAACTCCGGCCATATCATGCTGTGGCTGTTTCGCGGTCTTGAGGTGACCTGCTACGGCTATGTGGCGCTGCATTTCAGCCAGCACTGGCTGGACGGGCTGCCCACGTGGGGATTGTGGCTGTTTGCCCTGCTGGCCTGGGATTTTGCTTTTTACTGGCTGCACCGGCTGCATCATCGTTTCAGCCTGCTGTGGGCAGTGCACGTGGTGCATCATCAGGGCGAACATTTTAACCTGTCGCTGGGCGTGCGTAACTCCTGGTACTCTTCGCTGACATCGATCCCTTTTTTCCTGCTGCTGGCGCTGGCGGGGGTGCCGCTCTCGGTATTTATCACCGTGTCGATCTTCCACTACAGCGTGCAGCTGTTTAATCACAACGCCCTGACGCCGAAGCTTGGCTGGCTGGAGTATATTCTGGTGACGCCAAATCATCACCGGGTTCACCACGTCTGCGATCGCGCCTATTCGGATAAGAACTTTGGCGGCAGCTTTATTTTTTGGGACAAGCTGTTTGGTACTTTTGCCCGTCTGCCGGAAACGGAGTATCGCTTTGGCACCGGCGGAGAGCGTTCATCGCGCAACCCGTTCTGGGCAAGCAACCGGCCATTTTTCCGCCTGCTAAAGCTGCCTTTCTTGCCGGCAAACAGTGCGGCAGCATTTCACTGCCGGGCCAGGGCGCTGACCAGCGGAATGCTGCTGCTGTTTGTGCTGGTGGCGAGCTATGTCTGGATTTATGGTTACGGCTATCAGCATATCAGCCGGGAGCAGGTGGCGCTGTTTGTGCTGCTGGCTCTGGGGGCGGTGGCGCTGGGGGGGCTGTCGGAGGGGCGGCGCTGGAGCCTGCTGCTGTGGCTGACGGTAGGGCTGGCATCGCCGGTCTGGTTTATACTTTGCCGCAATGCCGTTGAACCCTGGCTGGTCGCAGCGCTGCTGGTGATGCTGCACAGCATGGCTCTGGCCGCAGGATGGGGGCGGCAGACGCTGAAACCCGGAGGAGAACATGTCTGAGACATTGCCGCCACTGCGCTATCCTGCGGATGGTGAACAGGCGTTTCATCAGGCATTGCAGCGTGCAGCGCATCATTATCTCTCTGGTTCCCGGGAACATCGTTTTGCCGGAGGCCGTGAGTGGCTGAAGGCGGGCCTGCTGCTGGTGCTCTGCGTAACCTGTTATCTGCTGAGTCTGCTTCAGGTGAGCAGCGGCGGATTTGTTATCTGCTATCTGCTGTTCATGCTGATGGCGATGCTGCTAAACATCAACGTTAATCACGATGCCAGCCACGGAGTGTTCAGCCGCTCTCCCCGAATTAATCGCATTATCAGCCGGGTGGTGACGCTGCCGCTGGGGCTTGATCCCGATTACTGGCGGGTGCGGCATGTCCACTTTCACCATGTTTACGCCAATATCGAGCATTACGATCTTGATACCGAAGAGAACGGGTTCTTCCGGCAAACGCCGTTTCAGCGCTGGCGTCCCTGGATGCGCTGGCAGCATCTGTACTGGCCGTTGATTGCTGCGCTGTCACTGCCCTATCTGGCCTGGGTATTTGACTGGGCCGACCGCTGCGGAAAAACACCGCTGGCGCAGCGCCAGGTGATGCCCGGGGTGCGCGGCTGGCTGCTGTTTTGTCTCTCCAAGACACTGCATCTGCTGCTGGTGCTGGCCATACCGCTGTGGGCGGCAGAACAACATGGCATTGCTATTTCCGTGGTGCTGGCGACCTGGCTCGGTAGCCAGATGGCAGCTTCGCTGCTGGTGGTGTTCCTGCTGCTGGGAACGCACTGGGCCGAGGCTGAGTTCTATCAGCCAGGGGCGGAAGGTGAGTTACCACACGGATGGTATCGGCATAACTTTGCCACCGCCTGTGACTGGCAGCCGTCACCCGCCTGGCTGGGATATTTCACCGGAGGGCTTAATCTGCATCTGACGCACCATCTTTTCCCCGGCTGGCATCACCGCCATTATCCGGCGCTGGCGGCGATACTCGCCCGGCTCGCCAGCGAACATGGTATGAATTACCGCTGTATCAGCTATCGCGAACTGCTGCGCCGTCAGCAGGCGTTTCTGCGCCGTATGGGGCAGCCGCAGGAGGCGCTATGAATCTCCCGCCGCTGCGTTTTGCCCGTGAAAATCTGCAATTCCATCGTGAGCTGACGCGTGCCGCCCAGAGGGCGCTTGAGCATCATGGGGATCACCGGTTTGCTGACGGGGGGATGATCGCCAAAGCGCTGCTGCTGGGATTACTGACCGGTGTCTGCTGCTGGCTGGGCCTGCAACAGACTCACTGGCTGGCCTGGGCTGCCTGTCAGGCCGGGGTCAGTTTCTTTGCCATGCTGCTGGCGATCAATATTGTGCATGATGCCTCACACCAGGCGTTTTTCCGTTCGCGCAGTGCCAATCGCTGGCTGAATGTGCTGGCCACCATTCCGCTGGGGCTGGATCCGGAGTGCTGGCGCGTGCGCCATGTGCTGATGCACCACTCAGGCAATAACGTTATCGGCTACGATCCGGATATGGAAGAGAACGGTATTCTGCGGCAGTCGCGTTTCCAGCGGCTGCGCCCGTTTATGCGTTTTCAGCGCTATTACTGGCCGCTGGTGGCCGCGCTGACTTTTCCCTATTACGTCTGGTTATTTGACTGGCTGGATCGCGCCGGGCAGACGCGCGTCGGGGCCAAAATGCGCTTACAGGGATTCAGAGGCTGGGCGGCATTTCTGCTGACAAAACTGGGCCATTTTTTACTGGTGCTGGCGCTGCCTTTTTGGCTGTTGCCACCGTCATTGGGCATCGGCACTATTGTGCTGGTTTACCTCGCCTGTCAGATGCTGGCTTCGCTGGTTTTTGTCATGCTGATTATTGGTACGCACTGGGCAAAAGGGAACAGCTATCAGCCGACGGAGCAGGGTAAACTGCCGCACAGCCGCTACAGTCATCTGTTTGCCACCACCTGTGACTGGCTGACGCGCCCGCGCTGGCTGGGGTACTGGCTGGGCGGCATGAACCTGCACTTGACGCATCATCTGTTTCCCCACTGGAGCCACCGTCACTATCCGATGCTGGCAGAGATCATCGCAAAGACTGCGTCGCGCTATGGTTATGATTATCAGTGCCTGAGCCTCACCCGGCTGCTGAGTTCACAGCAGCACTTTTTGCAGCAGCTTGGGAAAGATAAAGCGGAAAACTGATGTACACAGGTGGCTGTTGCTGACCAGCATCCTTCGGGTTACCAGACATTTACACCTACCACTCCCCGGCGCATCGGGCTAAAATGCTTTCAGCCACGCCGAAGCCCCGCAGAATATCAGTGAGTTTCCGGGGTGAGGTGAACAAAATTTATCAACAGGTTAGGTATCAATGCGCATTTTGCTGAGTAACGATGACGGTATCCATGCGCCAGGCATTCAGACGTTGGCAAAAGCGCTGCGTGAGTTTGCTGAAGTTCAGGTTGTCGCCCCAGACCGTAATCGTAGCGGGGCCTCAAATTCGCTGACGCTGGAGACGCCGTTGCGTACCTTCAACTATCCCAATGGGGATATTGCGGTACAGATGGGAACGCCAACGGACTGCGTCTATCTGGGGGTAAATACCCTGATGCGTCCGAAACCCGATATTGTGGTTTCTGGTATTAACGCTGGCCCCAATCTCGGTGATGATGTGATCTATTCAGGTACCGTGGCTGCGGCAATGGAAGGCCGGCATCTTGGGCTGCCCGCGCTGGCGGTCTCCCTTGACGGCCACGTGCACTATGATACGGCGGCAGCGGTGACCTGCTCCATCCTGAAAGCACTGCTGCGTGAGCCGCTGCGTACCGGGCGTATTCTCAATATTAACGTGCCGGATCTCCCTCTCGACCAGATCAAAGGGATACGCGTGACCCGCTGCGGTAGCCGTCATCCCAGCGATCAGGCGATCCCTCAGCAGGATCCGCGTGGTAATACGATGTACTGGATTGGCCCGCCGGGCGAAAAGCTCGATGCCGGTCCGGACACCGATTTTGCTGCCGTTGATGAGGGCTATGTATCGGTGACCGCACTGCATGTCGATCTTACCGCTCATGCCGCGCAGGAGGTCGTCTCTTCCTGGTTAGCCAACGTTGAGGTCAATCGCGAATGGTAAGTGGGCGAATAGAGACACTGTTGACGCAGTTGCGACAGCTGGGAATCGAAGACGAACGGCTGCTGAAAGCTATTGAGGATGTGCCGCGCGAACGCTTTGTGGATGAAGCGTTTGAGCATAAAGCGTGGGAAAATACCGCGTTGCCTATCGGTTCGGGGCAGACGATTTCCCAGCCATATATGGTCGCAAAAATGACCTCGCTGCTGGCATTAACACCGGCATCCCGCGTGCTGGAAATCGGCACCGGTTCGGGCTATCAAACAGCAATTCTGGCCCATCTGGTAGAGCATGTTTGCTCAGTCGAGCGAATTAAAGGGTTGCAGTGGCAGGCTAAACGCCGCCTGAAGCAGCTCGATCTGCATAATGTTTCTACCCGTCATGGTGATGGCTGGCTTGGCTGGCCATCGCGCGGGCCGTTTGATGCAATTATTGTGACTGCGGCTCCGCCGGAAATTCCTGAAGCATTAATGTCCCAGCTCGATGAGGGCGGTATTATGGTGCTGCCGGTAGGTGAAGAGCAGCAGGTTTTGCAGCGGGTGCGCCGTAAAGGCGATGAATTCATCATCGATACCGTCGAAGCCGTACGTTTTGTGCCGCTGGTGAAGGGTGACCTTGCCTGATCTCGGCATAACCAGGATATTTCTATACAACTGTTTCATGGCACGCAGTGACTGATATTGCTAGTATCTGACTAAATTTGCACATGCGGGCTTTGCTGCCGTCAGCCGTGTTGCTGTAATGAAGTATATTTTTTTCGTAAAAGTATTGCCGTCATGGGGGATTTAATGAGCACGGGAAGCCCAGTATTTAAGTTACGCCGTATTGCGGCCGTTTCATTGGTAGGATTTTGGCTGGCAGGTTGTAGCAGCAGCGATAACGCACAGGCCCCCATCAGCTCCGTTGGCGGAAATGACTCCGGCATGATGAGCAGTAACTCCGGTAACTCTGGCATGACCAGCAGTGCCTCCGGCGGCAATGGCGGGTTTATTCGTCCTGCGCGTCCGCCTGCTTCAGGTGGCGGGATGGTTTCTTCCGGCTCGGCCAGTCAGAATCAGAATGTGGTCATGGAAAATGGACGCATTGTGTACAACCGCAGTTATGGGAATATTCCGAAAGGTAGCTATGGTGGCGACACTTACACGGTAAAACGGGGTGATACGCTATTCTATATTGCCTGGATTACCGGCAATGATTTCCGTGATTTGGCTCAGCGAAATAACGTCTCCGCGCCTTATGCGCTCAATGTTGGCCAGCAATTACAGGTAGCTAACGGTTCAGGTACGCCTATCACCGGCGGCAATGCGGTGACGGCGGCAGACGCTAATGCAGGCGGCATGACCACTGCATCTACAGGGTCACAAATGAAAGCGGGAACGGTTGCACACCAACCGGTAATTACGTATTCTGAGGATTCAGGTACAACAAGTGAAGGCAAAATGCTGCCTTCGTCCGGTAAAACTGCTGCAACGACAACAGTTCCGGTTACCGCCCCGACCGTCAGTAGCACAACCGACAGCACAACCCCAGTGGGTAGCTGGCGTTGGCCGACAGACGGTAAGATCATCGATAACTTCTCTGCTTCCGAAGGTGGCAATAAAGGTATCGATATCGCGGGATCGCGTGGTCAACCCGTCATTTCCACCGCTTCTGGCCGTGTGGTTTATGCCGGTAACGCTCTGCGCGGTTACGGTAATTTGATTATCATCAAACATAATGATGACTACCTGAGTGCTTATGCCCATAACGACTCCATGCTGGTCCGTGAACAACAAGAAGTGAAAGCGGGTCAGAAGATCGCCACTATGGGTAGTACCGGCACGAGCTCGGTTAGATTGCACTTTGAAATTCGTTACAAGGGGAAATCCGTAAATCCGTTGCGTTATTTACCGCAACGTTAATCCGGCAGAACCCTGGTGTTCTGCCCTGAGATCACGGGTAGGAGCCGCTTATGAGCCAGAATACGCTGAAAGTTAACGAGTTAAATGAAGACGCGGAATTCGACGAAAACGGAGCTGAGGTTTTTGACGAGAAGGCCCTTGTTGGAAATGAACCTGGTGATAACGACTTAGCAGAAGAAGAGCTGTTATCCCAGGGCGCAACACAGCGCGTGCTGGATGCGACGCAGCTCTACTTAGGAGAGATTGGTTACTCTCCGCTGCTTACGGCAGAGGAAGAAGTATTCTTCGCTCGTCGTGCACTGCGTGGTGACGTTCCATCTCGTCGCCGCATGATCGAAAGTAACCTGCGTCTGGTGGTTAAGATTGCCCGTCGTTACAGCAATCGTGGTCTGGCACTGCTGGATCTGATTGAAGAAGGTAACCTCGGTCTGATCCGCGCCGTAGAGAAGTTTGACCCGGAAAGAGGGTTCCGCTTCTCAACGTACGCCACCTGGTGGATTCGTCAGACGATTGAACGGGCTATCATGAACCAAACCCGTACCATCCGCCTGCCGATTCATATCGTGAAAGAGCTGAACGTTTATCTGCGAACTGCGCGTGAACTTTCCCATAAGCTCGACCATGAGCCAAGTGCGGAAGAGATTGCACAACAGCTGGATAAACCAGTTGATGATGTCAGCCGGATGCTGCGTCTCAACGAACGCATTACTTCAGTTGATACGCCTCTGGGCGGGGATTCTGAAAAAGCGCTGCTGGACATCCTGGCCGATGAAAAAGATAACGGCCCGGAAGATACCACGCAGGACGATGATATGAAGCAAAGCATCGTAAAATGGTTGTTCGAACTGAACGCCAAGCAGCGCGAAGTATTGGCACGTCGTTTCGGCCTGTTGGGTTACGAAGCGGCCACGCTGGAAGATGTAGGCCGTGAAATTGGTCTGACCCGCGAGCGTGTACGCCAGATTCAGGTTGAAGGCTTGCGCCGCCTGCGTGAGATTTTGCAGGCTCAGGGATTGAGTATTGAAGCGCTGTTTCGCGAATAATTAACGCGAATCCTGTTGTACAGGTAGCGTGCAACAATCTGATTAAACAGTAATGCCATAGACGGTGACTTCGGTCACCGTTTTTTTTTGCCTTAAATACCTTAAACTTCACCGTATTGCAGTGCCCAGACAGCGGCTTCTACGCGTGATTTTATATTCAGCTTCTTCAGCAGATGTTTGACATGAACCTTCACGGTGCTCTCACTTATTCCCAGGCGGCGGGCAATCAGCTTATTACTTAAGCCCTGGGCTATCAGACGCAGAACATCGCGCTCACGCGTGGTGAACTCCGGTTTCAGCGCCTGAACCTGCGGGCGCTGCTGGCGCAAACTGGCCGCCAGCAGTGAGGGGAGGGTGTTGCTAAGTACCAGTTCCCCGGCAGCTGCCCGATGCAGGCACTCCAGCAGGCTCTCTGGCTCCATATCTTTCAGCAGATAGCCATCTGCCCCGCGTTTCAATGCATTAATCACATCATCTTCGTAGTCTGAAACGCTGAATACCACGATATGCCCGCAGGCATCGATTGCCCGCAGCTGCTCCAGCGTTTCCAGCCCGTTCATACCGGGCATATTGAGGTCGAGCAAGATTAAATCTACCTCAAGCTGCTCTGCCAGTACCACACCGTCGGCCCCGTTGCTGGCTTCCCCCACAACCTGGAGACGCGAATCGAGACTGATAAGCTGTTTGAGTCCGCTACGGATCATCGGGTGGTCATCGATCAGTAATACACTGGCGGGCTTGGTGGAGAGCACCTGCGTAAGCTGTGTTGTCATCCTGTCTTCCTGCTAGTGGCTTCGACGAGTTTTATCATCAGGTTAAGTATGTTTTTTTGCTATGCCCTGGATCAAGGCCGATAGAAAAGGTCAAAGAATCAATACCGGCAACCTGTGAGCACTTTTATTGATATAAGTTGAGCCAGTATAATAAGTTATAAATAATAATGATTAATAATGCGGTTAAGGTGGTTAATAAGGATAAAAAGATAAGCGATAGTATTTAAGTATTAACCTAACTCTAACGGGGTGTGTAAGTAATTAATAGCATACAGTGATATTTTAAGTGGTGATATATTATATGATAATGATCACATTTCAGATTTTAAGTACTAAATTGTGGATGTTTTTTTCGCCCTCTGGTGTTAACGTTTGAAGCGTTGGGTTGTTACTGTTAAAAACAGGCAAAACCTGCATCGTGCATATTGAATCAACGCCTCGTAAAAGAGCTGGTGTTATTCGATATCTGGTGCGGGTTTTTTTATTTTCTGCGCTAAGGAAAAATCTATAACAGATGGCTGTTAAATACAGGCAGTGCTGATAATACAGCGGGGCAGGCTGTATTAGTATAATTTGAGATTGATAATTGTTCGCATCGGATGCGACAACACAGGATTAGCTCAGGTCTTTTCTGATAACTAATAATGTTTTTTCTTCAGTATTTATGGGGTGAATAGTTTATCCCTTTCTATAGCTCAATTCTTCAGGGGGAGGGTGAAAATGAAATCAGTCATTTTAAAGTAATAATGATTGTGCTGATTATTCCAGCACAGGTGTGGGCGGAAGTGGATAAGGATAATAATATTAAAAATGGGGAGCCTGGTTGGCTGTTAAACGATCCATTTTTCAGCCAGTCGCATATGAATGTATCATTAAAAAATTATTGGAAAACTCTTAATGAAAAGGAATCTGGTACAAAAAGAATTCACAACGCATGGGGCCAGGGGTTTGGGTTTGATTTTAAATCGGGCTATTTTGCTGGCATTATCGGTTTTGATGCGACTTTTAATAGTGCGGTAAAACTGGGGGCCAGTACTTATTTCAATACGCGAGGCGTATTGTACAGTAAAGGCAGTGGCAATAAAAAAAGTAATGCAGCAGGCTACTCCAAATTCAGTGAGCGCTACATGAAGCTGAGATACAAGGTTGCAGATGTTAAACTGAAGGGGCGCTGGGGCTGGCAGACAATAAAAAGCTTCGGTGTGATCACTAACTCTACCCGTCTCTCCTCAACAACCTATCAGGGAGTGACCGGATCAGTCGGATATGGTGATTTGACGTTGCGTGGTGCCTATATAAATCGCTCTATGGATCGTAACTCACCTGATAAAAAACGCTTCCAGACCAATACTGGGAAATATATCAACCATATCGCCAGCGGCGATGTGCTCTGGAACAGCGACAAGCTTAATATCCAATATGGTTTTGGTGAAAGTGAAAATTATCTGCGCCGTAATATATTACGAGCTAATCTGAAACCGGAAAAAAACCTTGATTTAGGCATCCAGATATATGGTACCCATGCGGAAGAAGAGTATAAAAAAATGCCAGCTGCCAAACGCGATTTTGATAATAATGCGTGGCACTTTGCAGTAGATGCAAAATGGCGAGGTAAAAACTGGAGTAGTAAGTGGGGGCTGGGTTATACCGATGCAAAAAAGGCGCATGAAGTGGGTTTTTATCCTCGTCATATGAGTAAGAACTCGCGTGGGACATTTACCTCAATGGCCTATGCGGGTAGTGACTATTTGCGTGATGGTGAACTGATGCTGTCCACAATATCCGATTATAATTTGACACCGGATCTGGCAGTAGGGGTGGCGGGTAATATTGGTCAGTTTAACTATAAAGGTAACCATGTTCGCACCGGGGAAATTAATTTTTTTACCCGGTGGGTTCCGTCGGATCCGACGCTGAAAAACCTGACGGTATGGGCGATGTTTGGCCCGGGCTGGTCATATAAGATGAATAAGAAAACCCCGATACTGACTAAAGGTCATTATACCCGGGAACCGTTACTCTCTTCTGAAATGATTATTGAGTATAAATTCAACATTTTCTGATTACCAGTCTCGCAATATCCGCGAGGCTTTTTTATTTTATGTATAAACCATCTCTTATCATAGCCAGGAAAATTCGGCGTTTATATGCGTACCACTTTAGGGTTAGACCTGAATAGTTGCCTGCTGACTTTCAGGCAGTGTTAGAGGTTATAGTTACTCCAACTCAATGAATTTTAATAATATTTATTTTATTACTCCTCACTATTGAATATACCTCTTTATTGCATCGGAATTATCACCTGCTTTCCAGTTGATACATGTCAATTCAGTTCACTCATCAGATACCCAAGATATGCTGATTCTATACAGACACCGAGAGAATTATGTCGAAAATTAGCTCATCTTCAGGGAAAGAAAAACATGCGGTGATTCAGGACTGGCAGCCTGAAAACGCCGAGTTCTGGCAACAGACCGGCAAACGTATTGCCAGCCGAAACCTATGGATCTCCGTGTTCTGCCTGCTCCTCGCGTTCTGCGTCTGGATGCTGTTTAGTGCAGTGGCGGTCAATCTTAATAAAGTGGGTTTTAACTTCACCACCGATCAGCTGTTTCTGCTGACCGCGCTGCCATCTGTTTCCGGTGCGCTGCTGCGGGTACCCTACTCATTTGTGGTGCCGGTTTTCGGTGGCCGTCGCTGGACAGCCTTCAGTACCGCCCTGTTGCTGGTGCCCTGTATCTGGCTCGGCTTTGCCGTGCAGAATCCCGCCACGCCTTTTGCCGTATTTGTAGTGATTTCACTGCTGTGTGGTTTCGCCGGGGCTAACTTCGCCTCCAGCATGGGCAATATCAGCTTCTTTTTCCCTAAGTCTCATCAGGGAGGGGCGCTGGGAATCAACGGTGGTTTAGGCAACCTGGGTGTCAGCGTAATGCAGCTGTTTGCTCCGCTGGCTATTTCAGTGGCGCTTTTCGGCTGGTTTAGCGAGCCATCACCCCTTGCAGAAGAGGGATTGTGGCTGGAAAACGCCGCCTGGATGTGGGTGCCGTTACTACTGATTGCGACTCTGGCAGCCTGGTTTGGTATGAACGATCTGGCGGCGGCAAAAAGCTCGCTGCGTCAGCAGCTGCCGGTGTTGAAACGTGGCCATCTGTGGATTATGTCGCTGTTATACCTCGCGACGTTCGGCTCTTTTATCGGCTTCTCCGCTGGCTTTGCCATGCTCGCCAAAACACAGTTCCCCGATGTCGTCATTATGCATTACGCCTTCTTCGGCCCGTTTATTGGTGCACTGGCTCGCTCGGTAGGCGGCATTATCTCCGATCGTCTTGGCGGCGTACGTGTCTCGCTGTTTACCTTCATCCTGCTGGCGGTGTTCTGCGCGCTGCTGTTCCTGACCCTGCCAGGTGAAGGAAAGCCAGGCTCATTTATCGCCTTTTACAGCGTGTTTATGGTGCTGTTCTTTGCGGCCGGGTTGGGCAGTGGTTCCACCTTCCAGATGATTGCTGTGATCTTCCGCAAAATTACCATTGACCGGATTAAAGCTGAAGGTGGCAGCGATGAAGTCGCACAGCGTGAAGCTGTTACCGATACCAGTGCTGCACTGGGCTTTATCTCGGCAATTGGTGCACTGGGTGGGTTCTTTATTCCACAAACCTTCGGGATGTCACTGTCACTCAGCGGCTCACCTGCCGGAGCGATGAAGGTGTTTTTGCTGTTTTATCTGATCTGTATCGCGCTGACCTGGCTGATTTATGGCCGTAAAAAAACGAAATAAGCGCGAACATCTTTTAAGTTTTTTGGAGCATGTCGAATGAGTAAGTTTCTTGATCGGTTACGTTATTTTAAACAGTTGGGTGAAACGTTTTCCGGTGAGCACGGACAGACGCTGAACACCAATCGCGACTGGGAAGACGGCTACCGCAGCCGCTGGCAGCATGACAAGATTGTCCGCTCAACCCACGGTGTAAACTGTACCGGTTCATGCAGCTGGAAGATCTATGTCAAAAATGGTCTGGTGACCTGGGAAACCCAGCAGACAGACTACCCGCGTACCCGGCCAGACCTCCCTAACCATGAACCGCGCGGTTGCCCACGAGGTGCCAGCTACTCCTGGTATCTCTACAGCGCCAACCGTCTGAAATATCCGCTGGTGCGTAAACGCCTGATCAGCCTCTGGCGTGCGGCGAAAGCGCAGCATAGCGATCCGGTACTTGCCTGGCAGTCTATTGTCGAAAATCCTGAGCAGGCGAAAAGCTATAAAGAGGCCCGTGGGCGTGGGGGATTTGTCCGCTCCGACTGGCAGGAAGTGAATGAGCTGATTGCTTCTGCCAATATCTACACGGCGAAAACCTTTGGCCCTGACCGTATTATCGGCTTTTCGCCAATTCCGGCGATGTCGATGGTCTCGTACGCCGCAGGTTCACGTTATCTCTCTCTGATCGGCGGGGCCTGCCTGAGCTTTTACGATTGGTACTGCGACCTGCCGCCAGCGTCACCAATGACCTGGGGCGAGCAGACCGATGTGCCGGAGTCCGCCGACTGGTATAACTCTGCCTATATTATCGCCTGGGGCAGTAACGTGCCGCAGACCCGTACCCCGGATGCCCACTTCTTTACCGAAGTGCGCTACAAAGGTACCAAAACCGTGGCGGTAACGCCGGATTACGCCGAAATTGCCAAACTTTGTGACCAGTGGTTAAGCCCGAAACAGGGTACAGATAGCGCACTGGCGCTGGCGTTCGGCCATGTGATCCTCACTGAATTCCACCAGCAGCGTGAAGTGGAATATTTCCGTAACTACGTGCGACAGTACACCGATATGCCAATGCTGGTGCTGCTGGAGCAACGTGAGGGAGGTTACTACGCGGCCGGACGTATGCTGCGCGCCAGCGATCTGGTTGATGGACTGGGGCAGGAGAATAACCCGCAGTGGAAAACCATCGCCATTAATCAGCAGAACGGAGAGCTGGTTGCTCCGCAGGGATCAATCGGCTACCGCTGGGGTGAGAAAGGCAAGTGGAACCTTGAACAGCGCGAAGGGAAAAATCAGCAGGAAGTGGAGCTACAGTTAAGCCTGCTCGGCCAGCATGATGAGCTGGCTGAAGTCGGATTCCCGTACTTTGGCGCAATTGATAATCCGAATTTCAACAGCGTACAGCTGGATGAAATTCTGCTGCATAAGCTGCCGGTTAAACGTCTGCAACTGGCCGATGGTTCCAGTGCCCTGGTGACCAGCGTGTACGATTTGACGCTGGCGAACTATGGTATTGAGCGCGGTCTGAATGACGACAACTGTGCTGCCAGCTATGACGAAGTAAAAGCCTACTCCCCGGCCTGGGCTGAACAGATTACCGGTGTACCGCGCCAGAATATCGTCCGTATTGCCCGTGAATTTGCTGAAACAGCCGAGAAAACCCGTGGTCGTTCAATGATTATTGTCGGTGCCGGTCTTAACCACTGGTACCACATGGATATGAACTACCGTGGTCTGATTAATATGCTGATCTTCTGCGGCTGCGTGGGGCAGAGCGGTGGCGGCTGGGCGCACTATGTTGGCCAGGAGAAACTACGTCCGCAAACCGGCTGGCTGCCGCTGGCGTTCGGCCTTGACTGGCAGCGTCCGCCGCGCCAGATGAACGGTACATCGTTCTTCTATAACCACTCCAGCCAGTGGCGTTATGAAACCCTGCGTACCGATGAACTGCTGTCGCCGTTGGCCGATAAGTCGCGCTATGGCGGCAGCCTGATCGACTTTAACGTGCGCTCCGAACGTATGGGCTGGCTGCCTTCCGCGCCGCAGCTCAACACAAACCCATTGCAGCTGGCCGCCCAGGCTCAGGCTGCGGGGAAAACACCGCTGGCGTTTACCGTGGACGGCCTTAAAGATGGCAGCCTGCGTTTTGCCGCTGAACAGCCGGATAATCAGCAGAACTTCCCGCGTAACCTGTTCGTCTGGCGTTCTAACCTGCTAGGTTCCTCCGGTAAAGGGCATGAGTATTTGCTGAAATACCTGCTGGGTACTGAAAGCGGCGTACAGGGTGGCGATCTGGGGCAGCAGGGGGGCGTTAAACCGCAGGAAGTGGAGTGGCAGGATAACCCGGGCGAAGGCAAGCTCGACCTGGTCGTCACCCTCGATTTCCGTATGTCGAGCACCTGTCTCTATTCGGATATCGTATTGCCGACCGCTACCTGGTATGAAAAAGACGATATGAATACTTCGGATATGCATCCGTTTATTCATCCGCTGTCTGCGGCGGTAGATCCTGCCTGGGAGTCCCGCAGCGACTGGGAAATCTACAAAGGTATAGCGAAAACCTTCTCTGAACTCTGTGTTGGCCATCTGGGTAAAGAGACTGACGTGGTGCTCCAGCCAATTCAGCATGACTCTGCCGCTGAACTCGGGCAGCCGTTCGAGGTGCAGGAGTGGCATCGCGGTGAGTGCGACCTGATTCCGGGTAAAACCGCCCCGCACATTGTAACCGTTGAGCGTGACTATCCGGCAACCTGGGAGCGCTTTACTTCTCTTGGGCCTCTGCTGGATAACCTCGGTAATGGTGGTAAAGGCATCAGCTGGAATACCCAGGCTGAAGTCGACTTCCTGAAGCAGCTCAACTATGTCAAAGCCGATGGCCCGGCAGTCGGGCGGCCAAACATTAACAGTGCAATTGATGCTGCTGAGGTGATTCTGTCGCTGGCACCAGAGACCAACGGTCAGGTAGCGGTGAAAGCCTGGCAGGCGCTGGGTGAATTCACCGGGCGTGACCATACCCATCTGGCGCTGAACAAAGAAGATGAAAAGATCCGCTTCCGCGATATTCAGGCGCAGCCGCGTAAGATTATCTCCAGCCCGACCTGGTCAGGCCTTGAAGATGAGCATGTCTCCTATAACGCAGGCTATACCAACGTTCATGAGCTGATCCCATGGCGTACCCTGAGCGGTCGTCAGCAGCTGTATCAGGATCATCAGTGGATGCGTGACTTTGGTGAGAGTCTGCTGGTGTACCGTCCGCCGATTGATACGCGTACGGTAGAGCCGTTGCTCAATAAAAAACCGAACGGCAACCCTGAGATGGCGCTGAACTTCCTGACGCCGCACCAGAAATGGGGTATCCACTCAACCTACAGCGACAACCTGCTGATGCTGACGCTGTCGCGCGGCGGGCCAATTGTCTGGCTGAGTGAGGTTGATGCGCAGCAGCTTGGCATTGAAGATAACGACTGGATCGAAGCGTTTAACGCCAACGGCGCGTTGACGGCGCGTGCAGTCGTCAGCCAGCGTGTCCCGAGCGGCATGACCATGATGTATCACGCCCAGGAACGCATTGTGAATATTCCTGGTTCGGAGATCACAAGCCAGCGCGGCGGTATTCATAACTCGGTAACCCGCGTCTGCCCTAAACCGACGCATATGATTGGTGGCTATGCACAGCTGGCTTACAGCTTTAACTATTACGGCACGGTGGGATCTAACCGCGATGAGTTTGTAATTGTCCGTAAAATGAACAATATCAATTGGTTAGATGGTGAAGGCAACGATGATTGCCAGGGCAGTCAGCAGGAGGCAGGTCAATGAAAATTCGTTCTCAGGTCGGGATGGTGCTTAACCTCGACAAATGTATCGGCTGCCACACCTGTTCGGTAACCTGTAAAAACGTCTGGACCAGCCGGGAAGGGACTGAATACGCCTGGTTTAATAACGTGGAAAGTAAACCTGGCGTGGGTTTCCCCCATGCCTGGGAGGATCAGGAAAAATGGAAGGGCGGTTGGATCCGTAAGATCAACGGCAGGCTGGTGCCACGCATGGGCAGCCGCGTTGGTGTGCTGTCGAAAATCTTCGCTAACCCCGATGTTCCGGGGCTGGATGATTATTACGAGCCATTCGATTTTGACTATCAGCACCTGCATAACGCCCCTGCCGGTAAGCATCAGCCGATCGCCCGTCCGCGCTCACTGATCACCGGTCAGCGTATGAAGAAGATCGAAAATGGCCCGAACTGGGAAGAGATCCTCGGCGGCGAGTTTACCAAGCGTTCGCAGGATAAAAACTTCGATCATATTCAGAAGGAGATGTACGGACAGTTTGAAAACACCTTCATGATGTATCTGCCGCGCCTGTGTGAGCACTGTCTGAACCCGGCCTGTGTGGCAACCTGTCCAAGCGGGGCGATTTACAAGCGCGCGGAAGATGGCATCGTGCTGATCGACCAGGACAAGTGCCGCGGCTGGCGTATGTGCATTACCGGCTGCCCTTACAAAAAAATCTATTTCAACTGGAAGAGTGGCAAATCAGAAAAATGTATTTTCTGCTATCCGCGCATTGAATCCGGACAGCCGACCGTCTGCTCCGAAACCTGTGTCGGGCGCATCCGATACCTGGGCGTTCTGCTGTATGACGCCGATCGTATTGAGCAGGCAGCGTCGGTGGAGAACGAGAAAGATCTCTATCAGAGCCAGCTGGATGTGTTCCTTGATCCACACGATCCGGAAGTGATTGCTCAGGCTCTTAAAGATGGCGTACCGCAGAGTGTGATCGATGCGGCGCAGCAGTCTCCGGTATACAAAATGGCGATGGACTGGAAGCTGGCGCTGCCGCTGCATCCTGAATATCGCACCTTGCCGATGGTCTGGTACGTGCCACCGCTGTCTCCAATTCAGTCAGTATCTGACGCCGGACAGCTGGGCCACAGCGGCGTACTGCCGGATGTGGAAAGCCTGCGCATTCCGGTGCAGTACCTGGCGAACCTGCTGACCGCAGGAGATACCGAACCGGTGTTGCTGGCTCTGAAGCGACTGCTGGCGATGCGTCATTATAAGCGTGCCGAGACCGTTGATGGTGTGCACGATATCAGAGCGCTGGAGCAGGTAGGCCTGAGCGAGGCGCAGGCGCAGGAGATGTATCGTTATCTGGCGATTGCTAACTATGAAGATCGCTTTGTTATCCCGACCAGCCACCGTGAAATGGCCCGTGAGGCGTTCCCGGAAAGCAAAGGCTGCGGCTTCAGCTTCGGCGATGGCTGCCACGGCAGTGACGGTAAATTTAATCTGTTCAACAGCCGCCGTATCGATGCTATCGATATTACGAAGAAAACGCCTCAGCAAACGGAGAACAACTCATGATCGCCCTGCGAATCATTGCCCGTTTGCTCGACTATCCGCAGCAGGACTTTATCGATCATCAGGATGAAGTGCTTGCTGCGCTGGCGCAGGCGGAGGAGCTTGATGCAGCACAGCGCGATCTGCTGACCGGGATTATTCAGAGTGCCGCCGCCCGACCGTTGCTGGACAGGCAGGCGGAATACTGCGAACTGTTCGATCGCGGCAGGGCCACGTCGTTGTTGTTGTTTGAACATGTGCATGGCGAGTCACGGGATCGTGGTCAGGCGATGGTTGATCTGCTGGATCAGTATCGCGCTGACGGGCTGGATCTGAACGCGAAAGAGCTGCCGGACTTTTTGCCGCTCTATCTGGAATATCTGGCACAGGGTGATGAAGCTCGCGTTCGCCGTGGTCTGCTTGATATCGCACCGATACTCGCGCTGCTGGCGGCTCGTTTGCAACAGCGGCAGAGCGAATATGCGCCGCTGTTCCCTCTGCTGCTGGCGCTTTCCGGCAGTGAAGCCGATCCTCAGCTGCTTCAGCAGCAGGTCGCTCAGGAAACGCGAGATGACACGCCCGCCGCGCTGGACGCGGTATGGGAGGAGGAACAGGTGGCATTTATTGCCCAGCATAACCCTGGTGGTGGCTGTGAAGTTGCACCTAAACAGCATTCCGCTGCGGCAGTGATGCCACAGTACCTTGATATTTCAGCAGCAAGCATCGCGGCGGAAGGAGAGTAAATCATGGAATTTTTAAATCGTTTTTTCTTTGATATTTATCCTTATCTGGCCGGAACTGTGTTTCTGGTTGGTAGCTGGCTGCGATATGACTATGGGCAGTACAGCTGGCGGGCAGGCTCAAGCCAGATGTTAAGTAAGAAGGGGATGCGCCTGGCATCTAACCTGTTCCATATCGGGATTATTGGCATTCTGCTTGGGCACTTTGTCGGTCTGCTGACGCCCCATTGGGTGTATGAACCGTTTCTGACCGCAGGGGAAAAACAGCTGCTGGCCATGGGAGCGGGGGGAGTCTTCGGTGCAATGACGCTGATTGGCGGCGCACTGCTGCTTAAACGCCGACTGACGAATGAGCGGGTGCGTGCCACCAGCAGTTTTGCCGATATTATGATCCTGACGCTGCTGGTGGTTCAGGCTGCGCTGGGGCTGACCACAATTCTGTTCTCGGCACAGCATCTTGACGGCAGTGAAATGCTGAAGCTGGCGAGCTGGGCACAGAGCATCGTGACCTTCCACGGCGGAGCATCGCAGCATCTTGACGGTGTGGCGATTATCTTCCGGCTGCATATGGTGCTGGGAATGACGCTGTTCCTGCTGTTCCCGTTCTGCCGCCTGGTGCATATCTGGAGCGCGCCGGTAGAGTATCTTACCCGCCGTTATCAGCTGGTGCGTAACCGCCGCTGATACTCAGAATTATTTGTACAGAAAAGCAAAAGGGCGGCCTGTTATCAGGTCGCCCTTTTTGGTGCTCAGAGAGTGAGATTTACACCAGAGACTTCAGTCGGTACAGCCACTCCAGCGCCTGACGCGGCGAGAGTGAATCCGGATCCAATGCCTCCAGAGCTTCTACCGCTGGTGAGATTTCTTCCACCAGCAGCGGCAGCTGTGAGCCATCTGCTTTCGTCGCTGCGGCGCTGCCGGATAACGCTTCCAGCTCTTTTAACTTCTGACGCGCGCGTTTGATCACCTCTTTTGGCACACCCGCCAGGGCGGCTACGGCCAGACCATAGCTCTTACTGGCGGCTCCTTCCTGAACGCTATGCATAAAGGCGATGGTGTCACCATGCTCAACCGCATCCAGATGCACGTTTGCCACGCCCTCAATCTGTTCCGGCAGCGTGGTCAGCTCAAAATAGTGAGTGGCAAACAGCGTCATCGCCTTAATACGGCTGGCCAGACTTTCTGCACAGGCCCAGGCCAGCGACAGGCCATCATAGGTTGAGGTTCCACGACCTATTTCATCCATCAGCACCAGACTGAGTTCAGTGGCGTTATGCAGGATATTGGCGGTTTCAGTCATCTCAACCATAAAGGTTGAACGACCGGATGCCAGATCGTCAGCCGCTCCTACGCGGGTAAAAATGCGGTCGATTGGCCCAATAACTGCTTCGGTGGCGGGAACAAAACTGCCGATGTAGGCCATCAGGGTGATAAGCGCGGCCTGGCGCATATAAGTACTTTTACCGCCCATATTCGGGCCGGTCACCACCAGCATCCGTCGCTGCGGAGAGAGCGACAGCGGGTTGGCGATAAACGGCTCTTTCAGTACCTGTTCGACCACCGGATGGCGGCCGCCCGTCAGCTTGATTCCAGGTTTATCGCTCAGTGTCGGGCAGCTGTAGTTCAGCGTCCAGGCACGCTCTGCCAGATTGCTTAAAACATCCAGCTCGGCCAGCGCCGCCGCACTCTCCTGTAAGGCTTCAAGATGAGGTAACAGCATATCGAATAGCTGATCGTACAACGCTTTTTCAAGCGTCAGCGCCTTACCTTTCGAGGTCAGAACCTTATCTTCATACTCTTTAAGCTCCGGAATAATATAGCGTTCAGCGTTTTTCAGCGTCTGGCGGCGTACGTAATGGATTGGCACAAGGTGGCTCTGACCACGGCTGACCTGAATGTAGTAGCCGTGCACACCGTTAAAGCCGACCTTCAGGGTATCCAGACCCAGCTTCTCGCGCTCGCGGATCTCCAGGCGATCCAGATAGTCAGTTGCGCCGTCCGCCAGCGCACGCCACTCATCCAGTTCTGCGTTGTAGCCGGGAGCAATCACGCCGCCATCACGAACCAGCACCGGCGGTGACTCAATGATCGCGTGTTCCAGCAGTTCACGCAGTTCGGTGAATTCGCCCATTTTAGCGCGCAGGGTTTGCAGATGTGCGGTCTCATTATGCTCCAGCTCGCTGTTCAGCAGTGGTAGCTGCTGGAAGGCGTGGCGCATACGTGCCAGATCGCGCGGGCGCGCCGTGCGCAATGCCAGACGCGCCAGAATACGCTCAAGGTCGCCCACCTGACGCAGCAGCGGCGTTAGCCCCTCATTCAGATCCTGCAATGCGCTGATACTCTGCTGACGTCGGGCAATGACCTGGGTATCACGTACCGGCATATGCAGCCAGCGCTTCAGCATGCGGCTGCCCATCGGCGTGACGGTTTTATCCAGTACCGAAGCGAGAGTATTTTCAATACCCCCGGAGAGATTCTGAGTGATCTCCAGGTTACGTCGGGTGGCCGCATCCATAATGATGCCATCCTGCTGACGCTCCATGGTCAGAGCGCGGATATGAGGCAGCGAGGTGCGCTGGGTATCTTTAACATACTGCAACAGACAGCCTGCTGCGCGCAGCGCATGGTGCGCCTGTTCCACGCCAAAACCACTGAGATCGCGGGTGGCAAATTGCAGATTCAGCTGCTGACGAGCGGTATCCAGCTCATACTCCCACAGCGGACGGCGGCGCAGGCCGCGACGGTTTTCAATCAGCGCCATGGCGGAAAAATCTTCCGGGTAGAGCAGCTCTGCCGGATTGGTGCGTTGCAGTTCGGCAGCCATAGTTTCGAGATCGGTCGGTTCTGCTAAACGGAAACGACCGGAGCTGATATCAAGCGTGGCATAGCCAAACCCGCGCGGGCTCTGCCAGATAGCCGCCAGCAGGTTATCCTGGCGCTCATTTAACAGCGCTTCATCACTGATGGTGCCGGGAGTAACAATGCGCACTACTTTACGCTCAACCGGGCCTTTACTTAATGCCGGGTCACCGATCTGCTCACAAATCGCCACCGATTCGCCCAGCTGCACCAGTTTTGCCAGGTAGTTCTCCAGCGAATGATAAGGTACGCCCGCCATCGGGATAGGTTCTCCGGCAGAGGCACCTCTCTTGGTGAGTGAGATTTCCAGCAGCTGCGAGGCTCGTTTAGCATCGTCAAAGAACAGTTCGTAGAAGTCGCCCATACGGTAGAACAGCAGGATCTCAGGATGGTCAGCCTTCAGGCGCAGATACTGCTGCATCATCGGTGTGTGCGAGGATAAATTTTCGGTGTTGCTCATAGGGTTGAATGCTCCAATCCATTGAAAATCCTTGCCACCTCAGGCTTTCGAGATGATGAAGCAGACAGGCAAGGATAAGGCTGACATGGGTGAAAACCGGGTCTGGCGCGTGAATGACGGCATAACAGGTATCAGGACATTTTCTGCCTCTATATTATCCCAGCGAGTAACTCGCTGTCACAGGTAAAAGTTCGAGGATCACCTCAATTTGTGCCTGAAATGATGAGTACGGAGCGTGCTTTCTGACTAAATGAGTTTAAGAGAGAATTTTCGGCTATAACCGGAAAGGGGAGTGATGCCAGATAGGCTCTAAGGTGACGGGCTTAAACACTGAGATTGTATGCGTCAGTTGCTTCCTCCGCTATTGACGCATCAAACCAGTCCATGTGTTTGTTTTTTTCTGTAGAAATAATTTTAATTAATTCTACTCTACGAACAGCCTTTTTCTACAATGTGGAAAATGAAAAACGTTCCTTAGTGCGTTCTCTCTTTTTACAGGTGAAAAAAATGGGATTTACCGGCCCTGAAATAATATAATTATTATTAACCTTACTAAATTTCATCTTAGTTGTTTCCCAAGTTAAGAATAGAGGAAGATTCTCATCGGTTTCGTCAGGTTCTTTTTTTATTGAATAGAATTCACCCTGCCTTTTATATGAAAAATCTACCACGGTATTGATTCTTTTTTGATCGTAATTGTCAATATAACTTCCTTCGATGATGATAAATCCTTCATTTTCGTTGCTAAAATCAATATATAAATAATAAAGTCCTTTTGCATTTTGATCATTTTCAATGTCATTAACGTTTAGCTTTGCAACACATGACAATTTTTCATGGTTCATATTGGTAAAATAATAGCCCAGAGCAGGTGCTGATGTAGCAGTTAATAAAAAAATTAACCATATAAGACTACTTTTCATTTTTAAGTACCGAATAGTAAAAGTTCTCACAATAGGGATGAACTGCATCGGGGCAGTATGAGAGCGTATCTTCTTTTAATCGTCCGCCGGAGACGTCACTCCTGATGTTTATTGAAAAATATATTTTTGCGCTTTCACTGCAGTCTATTTTATTCTCTGACACTATAACTTCAGCTCTTTTAATCAAGTCACTCTTAGTCATCTCTTTCGTACTCTCATTGATAGTAAAAACTGTGCATAGACCCAGTTTTTTAATTTCATCCATTGGAGGTGCATCTGCAATTAAAGTACCTCTAAGTAAAAAAAAATAAAAAAAGATAAACAGCATGACGGTTATAGATGTTTTTTTTGCACTCAAGGATGCTGCGGGTTTGTAAAATTTTCTTTTAAAAATGGAACTGGAATCACTGTTATTATTCTTCGCTGAGTTTCTTTCTTCTACTTTTGCGTCATCGCTGTGAGGTAAAGAGTATTTCTCTGAATTACTAATGTTATGCTCACGTTCTGACTCTGGTGGATCATTGGCATTTTTATCCTCAAGTTGTGCTTCTGATGCTATCACCTGTATTGATGTAGCGGAAAAGCTAAAACCATATTTTGGGATGGTGATAATTAATTTATCCTCCCCCAGATGAGATAGTTTTCTTCGTAGTATTGAAACATAGTTATTAAGATTGTTACTGGAGCTATTCAGGGCTCGTGATTCCCAAACTTCAAGCAGCATAAATTCTCTTGATAGTGCTTTACCATTATGAGCAATAAACAGCGCAAGAATTTCGCTTGAGAAACGCGGGATCCGCATGCGAAAAGTTACATCCTCCTCATTAGTTTTACTGCTCCAAATAGTATTCTCATAGTAGTTGAAGTGAATGCTGTTGTTAATTGTGTAAATCATAAGGTTAGATTCTTAATTTAGTTGATGTTGGTGTTGTTTGTGTTTTGATGTTTCTTTTGGAGTGTATATGGTGCCTATATATCGTTAATTTCCAGATTGTGACGTAAAATGATTTCTTTCCCTTACATAATAAATGAAGTTGATTTTTTATCTGTAGCACTACGATAACTATTTTATAGTTAAAATTGATTTTATATTGGGTTTTATTGGTTTGTTTGTAATAAATTACAAAGCTGTTGTCAATTAAAATATTATAATTTCAACGTTGTTAATAACCATTTTCTATAAACGGTTTGAAATCTATACCTGTGAAAAAGTTACATCTGTAGTCTAAATCTGATTGTTTTTTAAGTTTGTTGTGGATTGTGGGTTTTCATTCTACTGAAAATAAGATTATTTAAGATTATTCTGTAACTTTGTCGATGTTAACTGTAATGTTCAACACTTGGCAGTCGGGTATCTTTGCAAAGAACCAGGGGTAATGAAAAGGGTTTTATATTATTAATAATTATTGATATATCTATAAATGATTTAATATTTATGCTTTTTTAACACAAAAGCTATATTCTCGTTTCGCTTGGTTGTAAAATCTATCGCGATTTTATTTTATAGCATAAAAATCTGTAATTATTGTTTTTTCTTTATTTTGTTCCTGTTTCTTTCAACCCCGCATAGAATAAGCCCCAGAAATGCTAATGCTCAGGAGCACCTTACAAACTAGATATACGGTGACGTCATCATTACTGACACGTTGCTATCATTTAGATGTAAGGCTCCACATAAGTAGTTCTGTAATGCGCTCTGGAGAGTGTAGTGTAAGAAATATTGTTCGCTTTCACGGCTGAATAGCGAATAGGGAAAATTAAGGAAATTTATATATGAAACTGAATAAACTGGTTATGGCTTTGGGCTTTGGTATTGCTATGGTTGCTGGTAGCGCAAATGCTGCCGATCAGAGTCACGGTTCTGTTACCTTTAAGGGTGCAATTATTGATGCACCATGTTCAATTGATTCTCAGAGTGTAGATCAGACAGTTAATCTGGGTCAGGTATCAAGCTCTACTCTTGAAGAAAATAAAAATACTGGGACCTCTATCCCTAAAAACTTCCAGATAAATCTGGAAGGTTGCTCCCTGTCAACGGCCAAAACTGTATTAACCACCTTTAGTGGTGCTGAAGGTGCTAATGGCCTGTTAGGGATTACTGGTACTGCTAAGGGCGCCAGCATTGCGATTACTGACGGTACCGGTAGTACGATTGAACTGGGTAAAGCATCCAAGCCTCAGGGCATTCAGGATGGTAATAACACCCTGGTCTTCTCTGCATATCTGCAGGGTGACGGTGCTTCTGCTGCAATTGTCCCGGGCGACTTCACTAGCGTAGCTGACTTCACTCTGGCATACCAGTAACTCCGCCTTGATTATCAATGCATGCGGGTTACCGCATGCATTATTATCCAACGGTGAGGCTGGAATAGAACTATGACATATAGATTATTGATATCCCTGGTCTGTTTTTTTTTAGTGATACCGCTAAGTTATGCCAACTGGTCTACTCCGGTTAGTGCATGGGGTCGGGTTAATATGCAAGGAGCCATTATTGAAACGGCCTGCGCAATTGATACTCAGAGCCGTGACCAAACTATCGATATGGGTGTCTTGCCTATTAGTCAGATTGCTCGCGATGGTCGCGGGTTAGCGCATGATTTTGCCGTTCAATTAGTTCAGTGTTCTTTAACTCGTCATAATTCATCATTGAAAAACTGGCAGCACTTCAAAATTACTTTTGATGGCCAGAATGATTCTGGTTTATTTTCTATTAATGGTCAGGCTAAAGGTGTGGCGCTTGAAATAATCGATAGCAATGGCTTTGTAGCATCGCCCGGTAATCCACTACCTGTCAGCAATATTTTGTCCGGAAACATGCAGTTAAACTACTCTTTACGGTTAGTTAGTAATAAGCAAGCGTTACGCCCGGGAAATTATTCATCGGCATTACGTTTTAAAATGGACTATTACTGACGTTATTTTATTTGATAAGTCTTAAATGAATTTCATCTATTGACTCTCCTGGTTCTATAAATATTTTAAAATAAAATCATCAGGCGTCAGTGGTATTAAAAAGGTCAATGGATTATGACTTTATCTTATTTTAACTTGCTTCCTTCGCGTCCACATATTCTTGGGGTCTGGATTGCCTTTGTTCTTAGTGGTGGCGTTATCAGGGTACATGCAGATAATATCCAGTTTAACACTGACGTTCTCGATGTAAAAGAACGAGAAAATATTGATCTCGGCCGGTTTTCCCGTGGTGGGTTTATTATGCCTGGAAATTATAACATGGCGGTAAAGATCAATACGCAGGAGTTACCAGAACAGGAAGTTTTGTTTATTCCACCTGAAAGCGATTTAAACGGAAGTGAAGCCTGTATCAGCCCGCAGCTGGTTGAACAGTTTGGCTTAAAACCGGCTGTACTGTCAGAGGTTGCCTGGTGGAATGAGGGCCAGTGCCTGGTCGTTAGCAGCCTGCCTGGTTTGACAGCACGCGGTGAACTGGGCACCTCTACGCTATATATCAACCTGCCGCAGATATATCTGGAATATACCTCTGCTAACTGGGATCCACCTTCGCGCTGGGAAGCGGGTATTCCGGGGCTGTTGTTGGACTATAACGTGAATACCCATACGCAACGTCAGCTTAAAAATAACAGTCAGAGCTACAACCTGAGTGGTAATGGCACCGTCGGTGCCAACCTGGGGGCGTGGCGTCTACGCGCCAACTGGCAGGCACGCCTCGATCATCAGACAGGTTCCGGGCAGCCGACTAAGCGTAGCCTGGACTGGAGCCGTTATTACGCCTACCGCGCGATCCCACGCCTGCGGGCGAGGCTGACGATGGGGGAGGATTATCTGACCTCGGATATTTTTGACAGCTTCCGCTTTGCCGGGCTTAGTCTGGTGAGTGACGATAATATGCTTCCGCCAAACTTGCGTGGTTATGCGCCTGAAGTCACTGGCGTAGCGCGTACCAACGCCAAAGTTGTTATTAGCCAGCAGGGGCGTGTATTGCAGGAAACCTATGTGGCGGTAGGGGCATTCCGTATTCAAGATCTTAATGATGCGATATCCGGGCGGCTGGATATTCGTGTTGAGGAACAGGACGGCAGCGTACAGGAGTTTCAGATGCAAACGGCCAGCATTCCGTATCTGACCCGCCCCGGCTCACTGCGCTATAAGATCGCTGCGGGCAGGCCATCGGACTTCCGGCACCGGACTAATGGTCCATTATTTACCACCGGTGAGTTTTCCTGGGGTATCAGTAATGGCTGGTCAATGTATGGCGGTGGTGTGGTGGGTGGTGATTATAACGCACTTGCCGGCGGGATTGGGCGCGACTTAATGATGCTGGGCGCATTATCGTTTGATATGACGCACTCGCGGGCCAGTTTACCGCACGAAAAAAGCGCGTTGAGCGGCAGTTCCTATCGTATGAGCTATTCCAAGCGTTTCGATGATTATGACAGCCAGGTAACATTTGCTGGTTATCGCTTCTCTGAGCGCAAATATATGACTATGGGAGAATATCTGGATGCCCGCACCTATGGTACCCGGCCGCAAAGTAGTAAAGAGATGTACACCATCACTTTTAATAAGCAGTTCCGGGATTTAGGTTTGAGCGCCTATCTTAACTATAGCCATCAGACCTATTGGGATCGGCCCACTAGTGATAACTATAGCCTGACGCTGTCACGCTACTTTGATCTTTGGCGCTTTAAAAACCTGAGCCTGTCACTAAACGGCTACCGCAATAAAAACAACGGTAGAAATGATGATGGTATGCATCTTTCTTTGTCGATGCCATTTGGTCGCCGTGGATCGATAAGCTATAGCAGTTCGCTGAATCGTAATGATAATTCCCATCAGATGAGCTACCACGACAATGTTAATGGGCATGACTACTATCAGGTCAATTCGGGTGTTTCCCGCAGTGGCGTGATGGCCAGTGGTTCATACACTCATCAAGGGGATTTGTCGCAAATAGGCGTGAATGCCAGCTATCAGGAGGGACATTACACCTCAGTAGGCTTGTCCTTACAGGGCGGTGTAACGGCGACGGCGAAAGGCGCGGCACTACATCGCGCTGGTAGCCACGGTGGTACGCGGATCTTAGTGGATGCCGATGGCGTGGCGGGCATTCCTATTCGTGGCTCTGGAGCGGCAACCCGAACGAACCGTTTTGGTAAGGCAGTGGTGTCAGACGTCATCAGCTACTATCGCAACAGGGTCAGTATTGATTTGGATCGCTTGCCAGATAACGCTGAAGTAACGCGCTCTGTCGCACAGGCTACGTTAACTGAAGGGGCCATTGGTTATCGCCGTTTTGAAGTGGTTGCAGGGGAAAAAGCGATGGCGGTGATCCGCCTGGCGGATGGCTCCTACCCACCGTTTGGCGCTTCTATTTTCAACCGTAAGCAGCAGGAAGTGGGCATTGTTAACGACGGCGGCAGTGTGTACCTCAGCGGTATGAATGCTGGGGAACAGATGAGTGCGCACTGGGCCGGTTCCGAACAGTGCGTGATTGACCTGCCGCTAGTGCCATTAAACCCAGGCGTTAGCGTGTTACCTGAACTGCTGCTGCTGTGCCACCAGCCAATTGATAAGAGCAGCGAACCGGAGCAGTAATTTCAACCATGGAATTTTAACGAGATGAATATGAAAAAGTTAACCCTAAGAACAATACCCATCTTCAGTACGCTGCTGTGTGTTTTAGCCGCGCCTGCGGCCCAGTCTGCCATCGCCCTTGACCGTACCCGGGTCATTTATGACGGTGCTCAGAAATCGGTGAGTATGAACGTAAGTAATGAAAACAAGCAACTACCTTATCTGGCACAGGGCTGGATTGAAGATGCATACGGTAAAAAGATCACTTCCCCCTTAACGGTATTACCACCGGTGCAGCGTATTGAACCCGGTGCTAAAAGCCAGGTGAAAGTACAAGGGTTGCCGGCGGCGAATTCTCTTCCGCAGGATCGCGAATCGCTGTTTTATTTTAACCTGCGTGAAATACCGCCGCGTAGCGATAAGCCCAATACGCTGCAAATCGCGCTGCAAACGCGTATCAAGCTGTTTTATCGACCAAAAGCATTAATGCAGACTGCTAGCGAGACCGCTTCACCTTACCAGGAAAAAATCACTCTGACTAAAGTGGGTGATAAGTATCAGGTCAATAACCCGACGCCTTATTTCGTCACTATTGTTGATGGTAGCAGCAGTATAAAAGGTCAATCGGCGAAAGGGTTTGAACCGTTGATGGTTGAACCTAAAGGTTCGGCAATGTTAACCACCAGTGCATTGGGCAATAGCCCGGTACTTACTTATATCAATGACTACGGTGCCCGCCCGCAGCTTAAATTTAGCTGTAAAGGCAACAGTTGTCTGGCCTCGCGGGTGAAAGAGTAACAGTAGAACGGAAAGGTACTCAAAGGAGCACCAGATGCAACAAGCACAATGGATTGGTTCCACTTACCGATATTTAAGGCGGCGGCCGCTCACCACGTTTGCAGCGACAATAGTGCTACCGTTGGTATTAAGCGGTATCGCACACGCGTCAGATAATTGGGAGGTTGATGGGGCTAACGGCGTACTGCGAGTCCATGGCGCACTGACTGAAAGCGCCTGTCGTCTGGAAATGACCTCAGCCCGGCAAGATGTTGACTTAGGGGATACAGCTAGCGGTCGGCTACGTAAACCTGGGGCACGTGGTACACCCGTGAAGGTCGAACTGGAGTTATTAGACTGCTTACCTTCTCGCACCCACAACCGCGACCTTCGCAACGGTAATCTGTTGTGGAGTGCCAGCCAGCCAGCGGTCTCGGCTAGTTTTATTGCTCCAGGGGATGTGGATAATCCTCAGTTGATAAAGGTACAGGGTACCAAAGGCCTTGCATTACGCCTTACCGATCGGCTCGGGCGGGATGTAAGCCTGGGCAGTCGTGGGACACCACTCTGGCTTACCCCGGGCCAGAATATCTTGACCTATACCATAACCCCTGAAAGAACATCAGCTCCCCTGATGGCCGGAGCTTATTGGGCGCAGGTTAACTTCAGGCTTCATTATGACTAGGTGGGTAAAAAAGTGCAGCGATATTTACTGATGCTAGTTTTGGGCACGATGTTGCTGGTAAGTAGCTCTTTAGCCGTCGCTAATACCGTTGCGTTAGTAACAGTATTAGCTTATGTGACTAAACCTTTAGACTGCGTGATTAACAATAACCAGGCCATTGAGGTTGATTTCGGCAATGAGGTTATAACCACTAAAGTCGACGGTAGGAACTACATGCAGGAAGTGAAATACACACTGCGTTGTAGTGGTGATACAGTCAACACTTTAAAGTTGCAGATACAGGGTGAGCCAGCATGGTTTAATCCTGCAGTGCTGGCCACGGTACAGCAACGTGATTTAGGTATTGAAATTTGGGCTGATGGCATCATTCTGCCAGCGAATAGCTGGTTGAACTTTACCTATCCGAATGTACCTCTGTTATCTGCAGTACCGGTCAAACGCTCCGGTTCTACGCTGAGTGCCGGCAAGTTTTCTGCGGCAGCAACCATGAAAATCGATGTTCAATAAGCAGGAGGCGTTCGATGAGCAGATACTGGGTTATTATGCTTTTTTTGCCAGGAATTAATGCCCTTGTTCCAGCACGCTCGGCAGATAATATGAATTTCCACGGTACGTTGATTTCACCACCGTCATGCACCATTAATGATGAAAGCAAAATTGACGTGAATTTTGGTGAGCGGATTGGCATCAATAAAGTTAATGGCGTGAACTACCGGCAAACGGTGGATTACCGCATTCGCTGTGATGCCAGTGCCGGGAAATGGGATATAAGTCTGTGGTTAAAAGGTACCCGCACCAGCTTTGATGAGGCCGCAGTACAAACCCAGGAAAGGGCCGATTTAGGGATCCGTCTGTATCAAAATGGCCAGCCGTTTATTTTAAATAAGGCATTACCGATTGATCCGAAAAATTTACCTGTATTGGAAGCCGTGCCGGTGAAAGCTCCAGGGTCAGCGTTGACGGAAGGAGCATTTGAAGCATTGGCAATGCTAGAGGTAGTGTATCAATGATAGATAAACTGACAATAAAACGCCGGTATCGATACCCATTACCGATATATATAATCATATTGATATTATTGTTACTGAGCCAGTCGGTGCGCAGTGCGGTTAATATGCATCTTTATGGTGCTTTAGTTGCCGAGCCCTGTGTTATTCCTCCGGGGGAGGAAAATATAACGCTGGATTTTGGGGCGGTAATTGATAAATACCTGTATATAAATAATCGAACACCAGGGCAGGCGTTTGTTATTAATTTAACGCAGTGCGACCTGAGTCTGGGTAATGTAGTTGATATCACGTTTACTGGTAAAGAGAGCCCCAATTTAACCGGAATGCTGGCGCTGGCCCCTGAAAGCCAGGCATCTGGCGTTGCTATTGGTATGGAAACACCGGATGGTAATTTTTTACCGCTTAATAAAAAGGTGCAATCCTATCCTCTGGCGGCAGGGACTAGTGCTGTTACCGTCCATGCCTATCTGCAAGGTGAGCCTGCAGCAATTATCAATGAAAGGATTGTGCCTGGGCCGTTCAGCGCAGTGGCGACATTTAATTTGAAATATCAATAAAACTTGGTAAATGAAAATGATAAAAAAAACGATATGGTTTGTTTTTTTCTATGTGGTTAGTATTACTACTGTGCATGCTAAACTGTACCCCGTTTATTCTCATGAAACGACTTATCCGCATGAAGTTATGGGTCATTACAGACTTGCTTACATAACTTTTGTCGAAGTTGGTTCTGTCGCTGAATTTATCCCGAGAAAAGGTAATGATATAGTGTGTCTGGCGCGTAAATCTCATAGCCCCGAAGGCTTTCCTTATGCATCGTGTATATATGGTAGTAGTGCGAGAATAGCGCCTGGCGAGGCACTCGGAGAGGTCGCTCGCCGTGCATATTCCGAATTATCGTCATTTGAAATCAGTCGTACTGGTAATCTAGGGGATCATTGTATAGGTTTTATGGCAGTTAATAAAGATTTCGGACATATTAACTGGTGGGACACCGTGGACTCTCCAGTGGGAACCTGCATTTCACCGACTGCCAGTAATGAGCGGTGCTCATTGAGCTCCCCTGATTTAACACTTAATCATGGCAATATTTCACTGAATAACACTGAAGGACATTCGGTCGCAAGCTCGATTGATATTCACTGTACAGGCAATGTCACTGTAAAGATCAAGCTTATGCAGAAAGATGATTGGGAATTTTTACCCAATGGGAACGATTATATCCCGTTAACACCCAGTGGGAAAGCTTATATCACTATTAATGGGAGATTGCCTTGGTCGAATTTTAATTTACCAGCGGGGAAATCATCGCTAACCATTAAAGACAGACTATCTGGTCTTAACGCGGCGGGGATCCATTATGGCTCGGGCATAATGATCTTTGAAATACTTTAATTTGTAAATAATATGGACTGGCCAAATATTTACTATTAGTTGAGTTTTAAATATGCTTTTCAAATCACGCTATCTGGCGCTAATTACGCTATTGAACGCTTCGGTACTCTATTGGCCAAACCGGGGGGGCGGCGGGTTTTATCTGCCCGTTAATATGGTTCTAGGCATATGGGTTAGCCTGCTGGTAGTCGCCAGTTTTATATATCGTAACTCGGGGTTGAATTACTCATCGTATTCGCTTTGGCTACTGTACGGCGGCGTTATGCTGATGATATTACCGTTGCTGGGCGGTGATATAGGCGAGTTCAGTGCTATTACCTCACGAATGGTGGGTTTAGGCCTGGGCCTGGCATTCTATTTTGCCCTGCTGCAATACCGCTTCACCCGGGCGATGCGTGAATGGGTGATTCGCAGCTGCTTATTGCTGGCGCTGGTGCAGGCCGGATTGGGCGGTGCTCAGTATTATCTGTTCTCAGTGGATAATTTTATGGGCTATGACACCCTGTTGAACCGCCCTTATGGCATTTTCCAGCAGTGGAACGTTATGGCCAGTTTTATGGCAACAGGGCTGGCACTGGCGCTCTATTGCTGGATGCCAAAAAGTGGCGTGGTGCTGACCCGCTGGGTGGCGTTGGCGGCTGCAATGATGCTGGTGATGGCTCCGCTGCTATTGGTGCTGATTGGTTCACGTATTGGCTTGATGGCCGCATTTTTAGTCACGCCATTACAGCTGTGGGCTCTCTGGCAGTTGGATCGACGTCGTTGTGTCCAGGCAATAGCGCTGATTAGTGCAGGTGTGGCGCTGGCCTGGTTTAGCCAGGTGAGCAACGGCGTAGCGCGCGATGTGATGCAAGGCTCAACCCTCAGCTACCGTTTACAGGTCTGGCAAATCTGTCTGGCGATGATAGCGGAAAAGCCCTGGTTCGGCTGGGGGTATGGACAGTTTTCAACTGAGTTTATCCACTATGCCCACCGCCTGTTGCCAGACACGCTGGAAAGTTTTCATATGCCTCACCCGCATAATGAATTCTTGTTCTGGGGGGTGGAAGGTGGCCTGCCTGGGTTGGCGGCGTTAGGGCTCATCGCGAGTGGTGTGGTGCTGCTGTGTATCAGGCGGATTAGATGCGGATATGGCTGGGCTGGGCGTTTAAGCCGTTCCCCCTGGCTATTAATGGTACCGATCGCGCTGCATACTCAGGTCGAGTTTCCTTTGTACCAGTCGGCTCTGCACGGGATTATGCTGATATTACTGCTGCGGGTGTGTGACATACGTAGTTCTGTATTTATCCGGCGATATAACGTTCAGGGGCTGCGCTGGGGCCTGGTGGGTGCGGCAATGATGTGCCTGCTCTACCTGCATAATGGCCTGTATGCCAGCCAGGTGATTACCACCGTAGAGCGTGAGGGGCTAAAGAATATCGCCCGTTATCAACAGCTGATACACCCTCATCCCTGGCAGCAACGGCAGTCTTATGGTGAACATCTGGCTGGTTTGCTCACTTATGGTCAAAGCCAGCAACATCAGGTACTGAAAGATTATCAGCACTGGGGCGAAAGCTATCTGCGCCATACGCCTGATGTGAATGTTTATATTAATTTGAGCGTCGTTAACCGGATGCTGGGGAATAGCCTGCGCGCTGAACAACTGCGTGCCGAAGCGCGGCATCTCTACCCACAGGAGCGACGGCTGATACCTTCAGGTTAAGAGTGCATTACCTGATTTTTCAGGGAACCGCATGATGTCCGTGGAAAGTAAACGTTGAAAACAGAGAAGCAGAACAATGATGAACCTGAAAATTGAGCATAAAAAAATAGCCGCCGCGGGGAAGGGGGAGAACGGCTGATATGAACCGTATTCAGATGTTCTTGTGGCGCACGGTTGTCTGCACTGTCGGGCTACTGGCCTGGCCGCTAGCCGCAGAAGATAGCGGTATTCCTGCGCTGTTGTTAAATGCCGAACGTTACCAAACCGCGGGCGGTTCCGAATCAGGTACCTCGCCGCACGAAGAGAAGACGTTTCAGTTGAAGCATAAAGGCAGCAAAGCTTCACTTGATTCTCAATTCTCTCTGAGAGAAAGGTACGCACGACTGCATCGCCAGCAGGCGGATCTGGAGGTGTTAAGAGCTGACCTGGCGGATGCTCTGGAAAAAAACCAGGAACTGACTCGTTTAACCACGGAGCATCAGCAGCAAACCACCGCTTTGCGTGAGGAGGTTAAGTTGCTGACTGCGCGGGCCAGCTGGTTAACGCCCGCTGAGAAACTGACCACGCCTCAGATGCAGGAAGCGTATGCCGCAGGCGTTTCTCTGGGTAATAACGTTGTTGAAGTTCAGCAACAGCAGGCTGCGCTGGGGGTGGTAACCGATCGGCAAGTATTGCTGTCAGGGGTGATTGATGCCGTCCTGGGGCAGACCAGACTGGAGCCGGAAGCGTTGCATCAGGCAATGCTCGCTGCTGAATTAAATGCGAAAAATGCTCTGGAAAACACCCTCGCCCGACAAAAGAAGGCGGGGGAAGCCTATATTGCTGAATTCAGTAAGCAGCAGGGCAGCAAGTACTCTCCAGCAGGGTTTTGGTATCGCATTGACTATGCAGGAGATGCCGGGATTCCGGCGACGGCAGTGGTTGATTTAGTGGTTAAAGAGATGCTGACCGACGGTACGGTGATTCAGGATATGGACGATAACGGAGCGGCATTGTCACAACCGCTGGCGCAATATCCGCCTTTATTCCGTGAGGCAATCGGCCTGCTGAAAAATCATGGCTCCATGCAGCTGGTGGTGCCCGCCAGCCTCGCCTACGGTGATGAAGGATATCTGCCAAAAGTCCTGCCTGGCACCACAATGGTCTATCACTTACGCATAGCCGAAATTTCTAGTATTAAAGAGGAGCAGAGTAAGCCTTTATAAACGGGATATATTGCTGATTTCAGATATCCCGTAACTCCCTTATGACCTCCAGAAAGGAAGCCAGCAAAGGGGAGGTGTCATCGCTTCTGTAGATACAATTAAGATCGATAGAGTTCAGCATATTATTTTTCAATCTGCGGTATTCCACGCCGGGTAGTTTCAGGTAGGTTCCTGAGTGCGTGGTAATACCGACGCCAAACTCGCTTGCCACCAGGGTAATACAACTCATTACGTCATCGACTTCATGCTCAATGGTTGGGTACATTCCCTGGCTGCGAAAAGCAGAGCACACCTCATGGCGTAAGCCGTATGGTGCATCATTGGGATAGAGAATCAGGGGTTCGCCCTCCAGATCCTCCAGGCTGATTTCAGAAAGCTGACAGAGTGGATGAGATACATGGAGTGCGACATACACCGCTTCGCGGGATGCCCGGTCAATCGAAATATCGGGATCTGCCGAAGGGAAACGACAAAATCCGATGCTCAACTGGCGTTTATGCAGCGCTGTGATTTGTTCAGCCTTGGAAAGATTATGTATGCATATTTTCACATCCGGCCTGGCCCGATGATAATGTGCGAGGATATGCGGCACGCTTTGCAGCCCTCCAAAATTGAATAGTCCTACATCCAGCCGCCCGCTGTAGCCCTCCGCCGTCTGTACGGTTTGCTCTGAAGCAATATCCGCCAGTTCGAGAATGGTTAACGCATAATCACGGAATGCACGCCCGGCTGCCGTTAATTCGATACCTTTAGGTAGCCGCAGAAACAAACTCACTCCCAGGCTCTCTTCAAGCTGCATGATGGCTCTACTGAGGGGCGGTTGGGTGATATTAAGTCGCTTTGCAGCTTTGTGAAAATTTAGCTCTTCGGTCAGGACAATAAAGGGTTTCAGGTGCTGTAAGTTCATCAGAAAAATATCCCCCACATCAATGCAAAAAAGGTATCGATTAATTGTAATTGTGAATTGGACGGTATCAATTTTCGTATATTACCATGCCCTTATTCTCACGGAATGATATACGAGGGATTTATGAAGATTATTGGTATTGAAGAACATTGGGTTTCCAAAAAATTTGCAGAACTTTATCCGGCAGAAGGTCAGCCGGGCCGGGATGCACCCATTGAGGTTTTGACTGATATCGGGCAAAACAGAATTGATATTCTCGACAAACAAGGCATTGATATTCAGGTGCTGGGGCATGGAATGTTCCCTGCGACTACCGCGTCGTTATCCGATGTACAGGCAACCAACGATCAGGCTGCTGATGCCGTGGCCCGCTTTCCGAAACGCTTTGCTGCCTTTGCAGCGCTACCTCTGTCCAGTGCTGAAAACGCCGCTAATGAGCTGGAGCGTACCGTCAGGCAGTATGGATTCAAAGGTGCGATGATCAACGGCACCATCGACGGGCAATTTCTCGACAATCCGCGTTTCGCGCCTTTGCTGGCAAAAGCTGAGTCACTGGATGTTCCCCTTTATCTGCATCCGGCTTATCCGATGTCGACTATCAGCGACAGTTACTACAAGGGGGGATTCAGCGATCTGGTTGGTTTTACACTGGGTTCAACCGCTGCCGGATGGCACTGGGAAGTGGGGTTGCATGCACTCAGGATGATTGTTTCAGGTGTATTTGACCGTTATCCCAACCTGCAAATTATCATTGGTCATCTTGGTGAGCTGATTCCGTTCTTTTGGGAGCGCATTGAATACTGGCTTGAACCGAGAACTGAGGGATTGAAATATTCTGTGCGTGAGTATTTCAAACGCAATATCTATGTTACCACCAGCGGATATGCCACTACCCCTCCCTTTATGCTGGCACTGGATGTATTTGGTGCAGACAGAATTATTTTTTCAGTGGATTATCCCTTCAGCCCGATACAGCCTGCGGTAGAGTTCCTTAAAAAAATCCCCGTAAGTGAAGTTGATCGCATCAAAATTGCCAGTGGTAATGTGTCAAAGCTGCTTAAGTTATAAAGCAGCCAGAGCGCGTGCTGGTCGCTGCCGGGCACTCTTGAGGATTACCCGGAATTTTTTATCAGGATAAGGCGATCGCTAAGAAAAAAACCGGGACTGAATTATTGCATGACTAACGCCATTCCATGTCAGAATGTAATTATTAACTCACATTGGGATGGTGTCATGGATGAACTTCTGCTGTTCGCCGGGCTGATTGCTATTTTTACTCTGGTGGTAATGCCAATACTGGTGATGATTTCGCTCTCGCGCAGCAGGCGTAATGAGCGGGAACTGGCGCAGCTGAAACAGACGGTAGCGATGTTGCAGCAGAAACTGGCGAAATGGCAGCGCGGTGAAACCGGATCCAGTGGGAAGCCTGAGATTGATCTGCCTGCGGTATCATCCGTCCGGGCAGACGAGAGTCCTGTCCATAATGAATTGCCACCGGCGCCCGTTGCTCAACCGGTTGCACATGCTGCCTCAGTAACAGTGAGCGCCGGATCCGCTAAGTTATCCCAACCTGAACAAGCCTCCCCTCAGATACCGTCTCAGCCGCGTAACAGGCAGCCTGATATGTTTACCGGCATGTTTTCCACTCTGCTGGCCTGGTTTATGAAGGGCAATCCGCTGGCGAAGCTTGGCGTGCTGCTGATGTTCTTTGGCCTGGCCTATTTACTTAAGTACACCGTTGAGCGCGATATGCTGCCGATTGAGCTGCGCCTGGCGGGTGCAGCGCTGGCCAGCCTGGTAATGCTGGCCCTGGGCTGGCGGCTCAGAATCAGGCAGCAGCTCTATGCATTGATCCTTCAGGGCGGAGCCGTGGGGGCACTCTATATCACCGTATTCGGTGCTTTCCGGCTTTATGATTTACTGCCGCATTTGCTGGCCTTTGCCCTGATGCTGGTAATCTGTGCAGCCAGCGTTGGCCTCGCCGTCTTACAGCGCGCCCTGAGTCTGGCGATGCTGGCCAGCATTGGCGGCTATCTCTCTCCTCTGCTGCTTTCTACCGGTGGCGGCAGTCATATTGCGCTGTTCTCCTACTACCTGCTGCTGTCGCTGGGAATTCTGGCGATCGCTGTCTGGCAGCCCTGGCGACAGCTTAACCTGCTGGGATTCGCCTTCTCCTTTGGCGTAGCGGGCCTGTGGGGCATTAATAATTATCTGCCGCAGTACTATCTCAGCTGCCAGCTGTTCCTGATCGCCAATATGGTAATTTTCGGTGTGTTGTCGCTGGGATTATCGCTGCGTACTCAGGTGAAAGGCGAGAAGGTCATCGACGGCGTACTGCTGTTTGGGCCACCGCTGATCGGTTTTGGTATGCAGTACCACATCACCCTGCACTGGGCATTTGGCCCGGCGTTCTCCGCACTTGGCTTCGGCCTGGCTTATCTGCTGCTGGCCTGGGTCGGGCTGCGGCGCTTTCCATCACTGGGGCGTCAGCTGGCTATTTCCGGGCTGGCGCTTGGCAGCGTATTTACCACCCTGGCGATCCCGCTGGCGCTCTCTGCGCAATGGACGTCAATGGCCTGGGCATTGGAAGGATTGGGAATTCTCTGGCTGGGGCAGTCGCAGCGCCAGTCACGCGTTAGCTATAGCGGTACCGGGCTGCTGCTGCTGGCGCTTGGCTCGGCCTTAACTGCCTGCTTTAACGGCATCCATGCGCTCTCATTCAGTCTGATTTTTGCCGTACTTGCCCTGACCTGGCTTGGTGCATCTTGGCTGTGGCGCGAAGCTAATCTGCTGGTGTCGCGCATTCTGCTGGGGGGCGGTACCTGCTGCTGGCTGGCGGCGCTGACTGGCGGTCTGGCTGCCACTCCGCTCCCGGACGCTGACTTCCTGTTCCCATTAGCAGGTCTGATTGCTCTCTCTGCGCTGATCTGGCATCTCGGCAGCCGCCGTCTTGGCTGGTCGGATCTTGCTTATATGCCGTGGTTGCTGTGGCCGGCAATGCTGCTGGTGTTGCTGTACCAGCTGATCATCGATAACTCCCTGCTGGTGGCGGGCTGGTTCAACCTGGTCTGGCTGCCAGTGCTGGCGATAGCTTACGGGCTGCTGAAGCGAGAAGAGGGGAGGGTGAAACCTTATATGATGCAACAGGGGCTGCATTTATCACTGTTCTGGATGCTGCTGGCTGCCGGTACGGAGGTGTGGCACCTTACGCAGAGGCTGCCATGGGGCATGGATGAGTGGCGTATCGCGGCGCTGATGGGATTTATTGCCCTGATCATTCTGTTGCTGCTCTGGGCGGTACGCCGGGGTGTGTGGCCTTTTGCTGCTCATCAACGTCTTTATACCACGCTGGGGCTGCTGCCACTGGCGCCCTGTGCGCTGATACTGCTGCTGTCAGGTAATCTGCATGATGGCGTAATGATTGACTGGCATTATCTGCCGTTGCTCAACCCGCTGGAAGAGGGGGCGTTGCTGCTGATGTTTGCCCTCTTAATGTGGGGGAGCCTGCTGCGTAATCGCTTTGCCGCCGTGCTTCCCTGGAGTAATGCAGCCCTGCGTATTAGCGGGCTGGTGCTCTTGTTCTGGTGGGGCAATGGTCTGGTTATGCGTCTTCTGGCTTATTATTCCGGAATTGACTGGCAGCCAGCGGCTCTGTGGTCGTCGCGCCTGGTTCAGACGACATTTGCCCTGCTGTGGATGCTGAACGCGCTGATAATTATGCTGTGGTCAACCCGCCGTGGCGAGCGCCGGGGCTGGTTTGGCGGCGCCGGCCTGCTGGGTGTGGTGATCGTTAAACTGATTCTGGTTGATAGCGCCAATGGCGGAGGCCTGGCGCGAGCCGTGGGCTTTATCGGCGTGGCGATTCTGGTGCTGATTGCCGGATATTTTTCTCCCCTGCCACCAAAAACCGGACATAAAGATGGCTCTGTAACAGCCAATGAGGGAAAACATGAAGAGTAAGTTAAATCACTGGCTGTTGATGATCGCGCTGTTTCTTTCAGCCAGCGCGACGGCGAATACTAACGAAGTACCAAAAGACTATGCCTATGGCGTACCGCTTATCACCCAGGAGTCAGAGCCATTTTTCCGCGTTATTCTGCCCGATGATGTTTATGAGCAAACGGCATGGCCTGATATGCGCGATCTCCGGGTATTTAACAGCCAGGGTGTAACGGTGCCTTTTGCTCTTTATTCTCAGGAAGCACAGGAAACGCGTACTAAAAGCTGGCCATTGCGGGTTTTCCCGCTCGATGCTCAACCGCACAAGGCCGGTACCCAGCCGCAAATTACACTGAAATCCACAAGCGGCATTGAGGTCACGTTGCCGCTGGATAGTAAAAAGAGTTCAGGGCGCAGCCTGTTGCTGGAAGTACCGCAGGAAGAGGAGGATTATCCTGCGTTAAGCCAGTTAAAGCTGACATGGACACGGTTGCCGCAGAACTGGCAGGCGCGGGTGAGCGTGTTTAACAGCCCGGATTTGAAAAGCTGGAACGAACTGATCGAAGATGCTCCTCTGATGGATCTCACTTCTGGCAGCGATCGGCTGCTGCTGGATACCATCGATCTCCGCGATGGCAGAAATATGCCCCATTCACGTTACTTCCTGCTGGTATTTAAAGATGATGCGCAGCCGGCAGACCTTAACCTCAGTGCGGTCACCGGTATTGCCGTTTCCGGCAGGCCAGCACAGGATTACGTCACCCTTGCTCCTTCAGTAAAAGCGCTGTCACAGAGTGAAGCTGAATATAGCTGGTCATCCCCCCAACCTTTCAGCCGGTTGATCATTAAGCCCGCTCAAAGTAATGCGGTACTGCCGCTGGAGATTGAATATCGCAGTAGTGAACGGGATAGCTGGCATCCGTTGAGCAAGCTGGGGGTTTATAGTGTAGAAGATAAGGAGTCAGCGCCGCTTGAGTTACAGGGAGAGCTGATACAGGCGATCAGACTTAAGGGAATTAACCAGCAGTGGAGCGGAATGCCGCCGCTGGTCAGCGGTCAGCGAGAAGTGCGAAAACTGGTATTTAATGCGCAGGGAAGTTCACCCTTTATGCTGGTGTGGGGAAATAAAACGGCCGCAGCGCAGGCATTGAGTCTCGACACCCTGATCCCGCCGAAAACTCACCAGTGGCTGACTATGCCTTACGCCGGAAAAGCTCAGGTACAGACACTCGGCGGGCGGGAGCGATTAACCGCTACGACGCAGGCCGAGAAGATCGGGCTGTGGCAGAAAGGTCTGCTGTGGGCGCTGTTAATTATTGGTGCCGCAGGGCTGGTGTTACTGGCTATCAAAGTCTGGCGTGAGGTTCAGCGTCAGCCTGAATAACCTGCCGCCTGGTAGTGTCACTGCGGAGACGGCAATGTATAAGCGGGGCAGGTCATGTTTTTTAACAATAATTTCTGTCTGGTTTGTACGACATCACATTATTATCATGAGTAATTGTGCCGGAACCATCTTGCAGTTCGACTCTCTAAGTATCACCGGGTGTTGATGTGTATTGATTATTGCTCTTTTTTGTTTGTTGATTTTGCAGCGGATAGCTGCCAGATAGCCTAATTTTTGGAGAAAATATGCGTAAGTTGAAAGTGGTATTGTGTTCAGCGCTGTTCTCGGCTGCGGCGTTATCCAGCGTCTCCGCCGCATGGGCGGAAGGTGAGCAGAGTGCAGAAACTGCCCCTGAAGTGCAGGCACCTGCCGTTCAGGCACCCGCCGTGCAAACCCCGGAAAGCCAGAATTCGTTGTCGCAGGATCCGCAGGAAGTTCGCCAGCACACTAATCCAAACGATCCCTACGATCTGCAATATTTCTTTGCTGATTTTAAGCGTTTTGCTATCGGTGATGTGGTACCGGAGCTTTATCGCAGCAAAAAGTATGAGATTGTGCAGTGGAAATTGCGTCACCTGCCGGCTCCCGAGGCTGACAGCCACTGGACCTATATGGGAGGCAACTACGTATTGATCACCAATGCTGAAGGGAAAATCCTGCAAGCAAAACAGGGTGATATCTACTACAAACGTTAACTTAACGCTGAACGTGACGCCCGCCAGCCCTGGCGGGACGTTATCACCCGCTTATCCCCTGCTTTTTCTTCCTGTATAAACGCACTCATTTGCGTAAGTTGAGCTTGTCGCATTTGGTAAATCTGCTTAACTCCTCTCCATCAATGCTTTACCATCTGTTTCTGACAATATTTAACGATAAAATGGATATCTTGATGCGTTATCTGGCTTTGCTTCTTCCCGCTGTCGCATTACTCTCCGCCTGTAGCAGCCAGCCGAAGCCGGCCCCGGCGGAACCACACGGCAACCCGTTTAAAGGTAATGGTGGTTTCCTGCTGGAACCATCCCACAGCGGCGCGGTGCTGGGTGGCGACTTTGCTAACAATCAGGCCGCAGAGGCTTTTATTGATAAAATGGTGCGTAAGCACGGTTTTGATCGTCAGCAGCTCCATAATGTGCTGGCTCAGGCAAAGAATCTCGACTGGATTGTGCGGTTGATGGATCGCCAGGCACCTACCACAACTACACAGGGGCCAGTTGGCCCGAACGGCGCGTGGATACGCTATCGCAGCAAATTTATCACCCCGGATAACGTGCAGAATGGCGTGGCGTTCTGGAATCAGTATCAGGACGCTTTGCAGCGTGCAGAAAAGACCTATGGCGTGCCGCCGGAGATCATTGTCGGTATTATCGGCGTGGAAACTCGCTGGGGCCGCGTAATGGGTAAAACACGCATTCTTGATGCGCTGGCAACGTTGTCATTTAACTACCCGCGTCGTGCAGAGTACTTTAGCGGTGAGCTGGAAACTTTCCTGCTGATGGCGCGTGAAGAGGATGATGATCCCCTTGAGCTGCGTGGCTCGTTTGCCGGGGCGATGGGCTACGGTCAGTTTATGCCATCGGCATTTAAGCAGTATGCCGTGGACTTTAACGGAGACGGGCATATCAACCTGTGGGATCCGGTCGATGCGATTGGCAGCGTGGCACACTACTTCCAGGAGCATGGCTGGCTGACCAACGGCACCGTGGCGGTTGAAGCCAATGGTCAGGCACCTGGGCTGGAGAGTGGCTTTAAAACCCGTTATACCGTAGCGCAGCTGGCTGCGGCAGGGCTGACCCCCGTAATCCCGCTGGATAATAATCAGCAGGTCAGCCTGCTGAAATTTGATATGGGTACGCGTTATCAGTACTGGTACGGGCTGCCAAACTTCTACGCCATAACTCGCTATAATCACAGCAACCATTATGCGATGGCGGTATGGCAGCTGGGCCTGGCTGTGAAACAGGCGCGTTAGTTAAATGCTGTTACCCTCTTAAAGCCATCATGTAAGTTACTGCGGCGGCAGTCAGGTTTATCATTACACCGGCTGCCGCTTATACTCGTTATTCAGCCCATCCCGGGCCTCACCCCAATCACTGACCTGAGTAACCACGTCAGGTCTTGCAGCGTTACCGCCTGCTTACCTTATTGATGCCCTGTCTTATTCCTGGTGTAAAAAATCTGATAAAAGCCTGGAAGACGCGCCGCAAAAAAGGCTTTCGACGCCGCGTGAATCACTGAAAAGTGCTACTCTCTTGCTCTTAAAGATCGGGGAGCGGAAAACAACATGACAGATAATGAATTAACCCTGTTGAGCGCTCGTGTTGGCGAAAGGCTGCTGGCCCGCCAAGCGACTGTGACTACCGCTGAGTCCTGTACCGGAGGCTGGATCGCCAAGGTTCTGACGGATATTTCCGGCAGCTCTGCCTGGTTTGAACGTGGCTTTGTGACTTACAGCAATGAAGCCAAACAGCAGATGATTGGGGTGACGGATGCCTCGCTGATACAGTTTGGCGCTGTGAGTGAGCAGGTCGTTGAGGAGATGGCACAGGGCGCGCTGCGCGAAGCCCGGGCGCAGTATGCTGTATCGGTCAGTGGAATTGCCGGGCCGGACGGCGGCAGCGATAGAAAACCAGTCGGTACTGTCTGGTTTGGTTTCGCTTCGGATAGCGGTGAAGTGCTGACGCTGGTACAGCGTTTTAACGGTGACCGCGAGTCCGTTCGTCGCCAGGCCACGGCCTGGGCGCTCCAGACCCTGTACGATCATTTTCTCAAAAATTAAACTTGATACTGTATGAGCATACAGTATAATCAGCGCATAATTTAGAGACGAAGCAGCGTCTACGTGTGCTTTACCCGCATGATTAGGAGTAAAAATGGCTATCGACGAAAACAAGCAAAAAGCACTGGCAGCAGCGCTGGGCCAGATTGAAAAGCAATTTGGTAAAGGCTCCATCATGCGCCTGGGTGAAGACCGCACTATGGATGTGGAAACCATCTCAACCGGTTCTTTATCACTGGATATCGCTCTGGGGGCCGGCGGCCTGCCAATGGGCCGTATCGTTGAAATTTATGGCCCGGAGTCTTCTGGTAAAACCACCCTGACTCTTCAGGTTATCGCTTCGGCACAGCGTAAAGGTAAAACCTGTGCGTTTATCGATGCGGAGCATGCACTGGATCCGGTTTACGCTAAGAAATTGGGCGTAGATATCGACAATCTGCTCTGTTCTCAGCCGGACACCGGTGAGCAGGCGCTGGAAATCTGCGATGCGCTGGCACGTTCTGGCGCGGTGGACGTCATCATCGTTGACTCCGTGGCGGCACTGACGCCGAAAGCAGAGATTGAAGGTGAAATCGGTGACTCTCATATGGGCCTCGCAGCACGTATGATGAGCCAGGCGATGCGTAAGCTGGCAGGTAACCTGAAAAACTCCGGAACGCTGCTGATCTTCATCAACCAGATCCGCATGAAGATCGGTGTGATGTTCGGTAACCCGGAAACCACCACCGGCGGTAACGCCCTGAAGTTCTATGCTTCTGTCCGTCTGGATATCCGCCGCATTGGTGCGATTAAAGAGGGTGATGAAGTGGTGGGTAGTGAAACCCGCGTTAAAGTGGTGAAGAATAAAATCGCTGCCCCGTTCAAGCAGGCTGAGTTCCAGATTATGTACGGCGAAGGTATTAACGTCTTCGGTGAGCTGGTCGACCTGGGCGTGAAGCACAAGCTGATTGAAAAAGCGGGTGCCTGGTACAGCTACAACGGCGACAAAATTGGTCAGGGTAAAGCTAATTCAGGCAACTTCCTGAAGGAAAACCCGGCTATCGCTAACGAAATCGAAACGAAACTGCGCGAAATGCTGTTGAACAAACAGGATGACAAACCTGATTTCATCCCGGCACCGCATGAAGTAGACAGCGAAGTTAAAGAAGATCTCTGATTTTCGCCATGGGTTGAAGAGATTCAACCCGCGTCACGAAGAGGGAATCGCAAATGCGGTTCCCTTTTTTTATGGCTGTTGCGACAGTGGCCGTATGAAATGTACAAACTCATTACTTATCCTCCTCTTTATCTCCTTTTTCCTCGCAAGCACTGTCATCAGACGTTACCCTTAATCACCTGTGACCATTGAACGCCATAGAGGGAGCGATGTCAGATACCACTGAACGAACCCGGCATGCGAAATTGCTGGAGCGGGCAATGCGTATTCTCGCAATGCGCGATCACAGTGAGGCAGAATTTCGCCGCAAGCTGCTGCTATCCAGTGAGCGAGCGGCCCAGTTTGCTAAACAGCAGGGTGCTAAACAAGAAACGCTGCCAGAACCACTGGCCCCGGAAGAGATCGACCGTGTTGTCGAGTGGTGCTATCAGCACAACTGGCTGGACGATCCCCGTTTTGCTGAACGCTATGTTGCCGGGCGCAGCCGTAAAGGATATGGCCCGCAACGTATCCGGATGGAGCTGGGCCAGAAGGGCATTGATAAGACCCTGATTGACGAAACGTTGTTTGCCGCAGAAATTGACTGGCAAACTCAGGCTTTTACTATTGCAGAACGTAAGTTTGGATTACCTCTGCCGACTGAATGGAAGGAAAAAGCCAAAGTGCAGCGTTATCTCATGGCGAAGGGGTTCTTTATGGAAGATATCCGGTCTATTTTCGAGAATTTTGACAATTGACCGTCGATGGGATTTTACTTCCCTCTGAAGAAAATTTATCTTATTCACCACTTTTTGTTCGTGTGTCGTCGCTGGCGAAAGCAATACCGGCGTAGCAAGACCCACGAAACGTTCGTTAGCGTGATTCCAGGACAAATATGAGCAAGAGCACTGCGGAGATTCGTCAAGCGTTTCTCGACTTTTTCCAGAGCAAGGGACATCAGGTTGTAGCCAGTAGCTCCCTCGTCCCTAACAATGATCCGACGCTGTTATTTACCAACGCCGGAATGAACCAGTTTAAAGACGTTTTCCTCGGTCAGGATAAGCGCAACTACTCTCGTGCTACCACCTCGCAGCGCTGTGTGCGCGCCGGTGGTAAGCATAACGATCTTGAAAACGTCGGCTACACCGCCCGCCACCATACCTTCTTCGAAATGCTGGGTAACTTCAGTTTTGGTGACTACTTCAAGAAGGAAGCCATTGCTTTTGCCTGGGAGCTGTTGACCAGCCCGGAATGGTTCGGCCTGCCAAAAGAGAAGCTGTGGGTCACCGTGTATGAAACCGATGATGAAGCCTATGGCATCTGGGAAAATGAAATCGGTGTACCGCGCGAGCGCATTATTCGTATCGGCGATAACAAAGGCAGCGCATACGCATCTGATAACTTCTGGCAGATGGGCGATACCGGTCCATGCGGCCCATGTTCTGAAATCTTCTTTGACCATGGCGATCACATCTGGGGTGGCCCGCCGGGTAGCCCGGAAGAAGATGGCGATCGCTATATTGAGATCTGGAATATCGTCTTTATGCAGTTCAACCGTCAGTCTGACGGCACCATGCTGCCACTGCCAAAACCTTCCGTTGATACCGGTATGGGATTGGAGCGCATCAGCGCGGTACTGCAACATGTGAATTCCAACTATGAAATCGACCTGTTTGCACAGCTGATCAAGGCTGTTGCCCGGGAAACCGGTGCCACCGACCTGGGAAATAAATCCCTGCGTGTGATTGCTGACCATATCCGTTCCTGTGCCTTCCTGATTGCTGATGGTGTTATCCCGTCTAATGAAAACCGGGGCTATGTGCTGCGCCGTATCATTCGTCGTGCGGTGCGTCATGGCAACATGCTGGGCGCAGAAGGGACGTTCTTCTACAAGCTGGTAGCTCCGTTGATCGCCGTGATGGGCTCTGCGGGCGACGAGCTGAAAAACCAGCAGGCGCAGGTTGAGCAGGTTCTTAAGGCGGAAGAAGAGCAGTTTGCAAAAACACTGGAACGCGGTCTTGCGCTGCTGGATGAAGAGCTGGAAAATTTACAGGGCGATACGCTGGATGGTGAAACGGTGTTCCGCCTGTATGACACCTTCGGTTTCCCGATGGATCTTACCGCTGATGTTTGCCGTGAACGTAACCTGAAAATTGATGAAGCTGGTTTTGAACAGGCGATGGAGCAGCAGCGTCAGCGTGCGCGTAATGCCAGCGGCTTCGGTACGGACTATAACAACGTTATCCGTATTGAGCAGGCGTCAGCATTTAAAGGCTACGAACAGCTGGCTCTGAATGCAGCAGTTACCGCTATTTTCGTTGATGGACAGGCCGCTGATGAAATCAGCGCAGGTCAGGAAGGAGTCATCGTTCTTGATGAAACGCCTTTCTACGGTGAATCCGGTGGTCAGGTTGGCGATACCGGTGAGCTGAAAAGCCAGAACGGTGCCATCTTTACCGTCAGCGATACTCAGAAATATGCTCAGGCGATTGGCCACATCGGCAAACTGGCTTCTGGTCAGCTGCGCGTGGGCGATCGTCTGGCTGCCCAGGTTGATGAAGCACGCCGTGCACGTATTCGTCTTAACCACTCGGCTACGCATCTGCTGCATGCGGCACTGCGCCAGGTTCTGGGCGATCACGTTGCACAGAAAGGCTCTCTGGTTAACGATAAGTATCTGCGTTTTGACTTCTCACATTTCGAAGCGATGAAGCCGCAGGAAATTCGCCAGGTTGAAGAGATTGTTAACGCCCAGATTCGTCGTAATCTGCCGATCGAAACTAACATCATGGAGCTGGAAGCTGCGAAAGCTCACGGTGCGATGGCGTTGTTTGGTGAGAAATATGATGACCATGTGCGTGTAGTTGGCATGGGTGATTTCTCCACTGAGCTGTGCGGTGGCGTGCATGCCAGCCGTACGGGCGATATTGGCCTGTTCCGCATTACGTCGGAATCGGGCACTGCCGCAGGCATTCGTCGTATTGAAGCAGTGACCGGTGAAGGTGCGCTGGCTCAGGTGTACAGCCAGAATGAGCAGCTGCTGGATATTGCGCATCTGGTGAAGGCCAATAACAGTAATCTGAATGAAAAAGTTCGCGCGCTGATTGATCATGCTCGTGGGCTGGAAAAAGAGTTGCAGCAGCTGAAAGATCAGCAGGCTGCGCAAGAAAGTGCCTCACTGAGTAGTAAGGCGATCGAGCTGAAAGGCACCCGGCTATTGGTCAGCGAACTGAGTAACGTTGAACCTAAGATGCTGCGTACAATGGTCGATGACCTGAAAAACCAGCTCGGCTCTGCGGTTATCGTGCTGGCAACAGTTGCTGATGGCAAAGTATCCCTGATTACCGGGGTGACTAAAGACCTGACCGATCGTGTAAAAGCGGGCGAACTGGTGGGTGAACTTGCCCGGCAGGTCGGCGGTAAGGGTGGCGGTCGACCGGATATGGCTCAGGCTGGCGGTACGGATGCACAGGCGTTGCCTGCTGCTCTGGCTGGCGTTGAGGCATGGGTGGCTGCGAAACTGTAATACTATAAAAATGCATCGCGGAGAAGCGCTCAGAGGCCCGCAGGCCGGGGCGTTTACCAGCGATGCGCCCCTGTAATCATAAAGTCAGGTTGATGATCTGGTTTTCGGCTAAACTAAGTATCAGCAGAATGTATTGGCGTGGGGATGCACAATTGGTGTATTTGTCATAATCTACATTTAGCGATATACGATGGATAATGCCGGGGAGCACTTAACCCGACTCTTTTAATCTTTCAAGGAGCAAAGAATGCTTATTCTAACTCGTCGAGTTGGTGAAACCCTCATGATCGGAGATGAGGTGACTGTAACTGTGCTGGGAGTCAAAGGTAACCAGGTACGTATTGGTGTGAACGCCCCTAAAGAAGTTTCGGTGCATCGTGAAGAGATCTATCAGCGCATTCAGGCCGAAAAGACTCAGCAAACAAGCTACTAACGGATCCAGCGCCTCGCTCTCTGCAGCGAGGCGCTACCGGTTTTTGCCTTCTTTCCCTCTGTCTCCTTTGTTACATCCTTAATTCTTCCTCATTTCTCTCACTACTTTGTCTTTGTTTCTTTCGTTCTACAGATTTTGGTTATGCATGCTATCCGAGATACAGGGTATATTCTCTGTTGATAATTCATTCTTTTTGTTGTGAAAGTGCTCGACTTGCGTGGCTTTTGTGCAATCAGACACGAGTGGTGAAAAAATGGGGAGAAATTGTTTGACTTACAACGCCCAGAAAGTAATATGTGCGCCACGCAGTGCCGATGAGCAGATACAACGTTCTGAAGCACAACTCGAAAGAGTGCTAGTGGTGAGGTGGCCGAGAGGCTGAAGGCGCTCCCCTGCTAAGGGAGTATGCGGTCAAAAGCTGCATCCGGGGTTCGAATCCCCGCCTCACCGCCATTTTGCATCCATAGCTCAGCTGGATAGAGTACTCGGCTACGAACCGAGCGGTCGGAGGTTCGAATCCTCCTGGATGCACCATCTTCTTTAAAGCTGCTTAGTGCGGCTTTAATTTTGGGTAGTACGATGCAGCGTTAGCAGCGCTGTATCACGGTGAGTAGTCAGCACACTGCGTTATACAAGAATTAAATATGCATCCATAGCTCAGCTGGATAGAGTACTCGGCTACGAACCGAGCGGTCGGAGGTTCGAATCCTCCTGGATGCACCATATTCTGCAAGATTGAAGTATTCCTGGGTTGGCATACTGTAATAATATTACAGCCAGCACTAAGAAGGATAACGTTGCTTTAGCAACGGCCCGTAAGGGTAAGGCGTAGCCTGATAATCCTCCTGGATGCACCATTCTTACGTATCTCCTCAGTTTTGTCGCTTTACCTCCCTCAATAGTTTTATCAATGCATCCATAGCTCAGCTGGATAGAGTACTCGGCTACGAACCGAGCGGTCGGAGGTTCGAATCCTCCTGGATGCACCATATTCTGCAAGATGGCAGTATTCCTGGGTTGGCATAGCGTAGAAATTTTACCGCCAGCACTAAGAAGGATAACGTTGCTTTAGCAACGGCCCGAAAGGGTAAGGCAAAGCCTGATAATCCTCCTGGATGCACCATATTTTAGCGTTAATGTTTCCCCCTGCATCCATAGCTCAGCTGGATAGAGTACTCGGCTACGAACCGAGCGGTCGGAGGTTCGAATCCTCCTGGATGCACCATATTCTGCAAGATAGAAGTGTTCCTTGGTTGGCATAACGTAGTCGCCTTAGCCAGCACTAATGATTAAATGTTGCTTCAGGCAGCGGCCCGTCAGAATGAGCAGCAGTCCAGCAATCCTTCAGTAACATCACTATCAAAAAAATCCTCTTCAACTTCATTGCCTTAACCTAAATTTCTCCTGAGCTTTTTCCCACGTATTTATCTGAATCTGAAAATCCCCATATCTTTCAAGGCATTTGCTGATCCATACCAACAGCGACAAAAAGAGTGCTTTACGCTAAAGTAATCATTCCGTTATCAGGATGGATACGCGAATGTACGATGCTTATGACGGCTTGATTTTCGATATGGATGGCACCATTCTCGATACTGAGCCAACACACCGTAAAGCCTGGCATCTGGTGCTGGCACAATATGGCATGACCTTCGATGAAACGGCAATTATCGGCCTCAATGGTTCTCCGACCTGGCATATTGCGCAGGTGATCATTGCCAGTCAGCAAAGTGATCTTGATCCTTACCGTCTGGCCGAAGAAAAAACGGCATTACTCAAAACAATGTTGTTTGAGAGCGTCCAGCCGCTGCCGTTAATCGAGGTAGTTAAAGCCTATAAAGGGCGTCGCCCGATGGCCGTCGGCACCGGCAGTGAGCATTCAATGGCGGTGGGATTGCTACAGCATCTTGGTTTGCTCAATCATTTTGATGCCATTGTCGGAGCAGATGATGTTAAACGCCACAAACCAGAACCTGATACATTTCTGCGTTGCGCAGAATTGATGGGCGTACCGCCTGCACGCTGTGTGGTGTTTGAAGACGCCGATTTCGGCATCCAGGCAGCACGTGCGGCAGGAATGGATGCGGTGGATGTTCGTCTGCTGTGAGTGAGTGGTTAACTTACGGTTCGATGTTTGCCAGTAGCTTTCTGAGTGCCACGCTATTGCCAGGTAGTTCAGAAGCGCTATTGGTAGGGTTACTGCTGGCGGGGAAGGTCTCCGTTGGTTTGCTGATCCTGATTGCCGCATTAGGGAATACTCTGGGCGGTTTAACCAACATTGTTATTGGTCGCCTGCTACCATTAAAAAATCAGGGGCGATGGCACGACACAGCAACGGCGTGGCTGCACCGAATGGGGCCTGCTGCGCTGCTATTTAGCTGGTTACCGGTAATAGGTGATCTGCTATGCGTTCTTGCTGGCTGGCTACGATTCGCCTGGCTGCCGATGGTGATATGTCTCGCTATCGGTAAAACCTTACGTTATCTGGTGCTGGCAGCCGCAACACTACAGGGCATGCAATGGTGGCATTGATTCGCTTTCAGGCGGCGCTATGGTTAACATTATGCTGAACAATAATAAATTTTCTCCGAGCGGGAGGTCAATTTGATCCCGGACGTATCACAGGCACTTTCCTGGCTGGAAGCTCATCCTGACGCACTTAAAGGTATTGGTCGCGGTATTGAGCGCGAAACGCTACGCGTCAGGCCGGATGGGCATCTTGCCACCACCGGGCACCCGGCTTCTCTGGGTTCAGCTTTAACGCATAAGTGGATTACCACTGATTTTGCAGAAGCATTGTTAGAATTTATCACGCCGGTCGATCATGACATTGATCATCTGCTGGCATTTTTGCGTGATATCCATCGTCATGTCGCTCGCACGCTGGGCGAAGAGCGTATGTGGCCGATGAGTATGCCATGTATGATCGCACCAGGTCAGGATATTGAACTGGCGCAGTATGGCAGTTCCAATATTGGTCAGATGAAGACGCTTTATCGTCAGGGGCTGAAAAATCGTTATGGCGCGCTGATGCAGATTATCTCTGGCGTCCACTATAACTTCTCGCTGCCGCTCTCTTTCTGGCAAGAGTGGGCAGGGGTTAAAGATGCAGAGAGCGGTAAAGAGGCTATTTCTGACGGCTATTTGCGTCTCATCCGTAACTATTATCGCTTCGGGTGGGTTATCCCGTATCTGTTCGGTGCTTCCCCGGCGATCTGTTCTTCATTCCTTCAGGGAAAAGAGAGCGCGCTGCCGTTCGAACGCAGCGATAACGGAATGCTGTCACTGCCTTACGCGACTTCACTGCGTTTGAGCGATCTCGGCTATACCAATAAATCGCAAAGCAATCTTGGCATCACTTTCAATAATCTTCCTGACTATATTACCGGCCTGAAAGCGGCGATTAAAACGCCGTCGGAAGAGTTCGCAGCAATGGGTGTTAAGGATGAAGACGGCAACTGGATTCAGCTGAATACTAATGTATTGCAGATTGAAAATGAGCTGTATGCTCCTATCCGGCCAAAGAGAGTGACGCGTTCTGGTGAGGCACCTTCGGATGCATTGCAGCGCGGCGGCATTGAATATATTGAAGTTCGCTCGCTGGATATCAATCCGTTTTCACCGATTGGCGTGGATGAAAATCAGGTACGTTTCCTCGATCTTTTCCTGATTTGGTGCGCGCTGGCTGATGCTCCTGAGATGAATAGCGCTGAACTGGGCTGCACGCGTAAGAACTGGAACCGTGTGATCCTTGAAGGGCGTAAGCCGGGGCAGACGATAGGTGTGGGCTGCGAGGAATCACAGCATTTGTTGGTTGATGTAGGCAAGGCGCTGTTTAGCGATCTGCGTCGTGTAGCTGAAACTCTTGATGGTCAGAGAGGGGAGCATCATTACCAGGAAGTTTGTGATCGGTTGGTGGCGTCATTTGACGACCCTGATCTGACCTATTCCGCACGCTTCCTGCAAACGCTGAAAGAGAATGGTATTGCTGGTGCCGGACTGGCGCTGGCTGAACAGTATCGTACTCAGCTGAGTGATGAGTCTTTCGAGGTTCTGACTGAACAGCAGTTTAGTGATGAAGCGCGGCGTTCACAGCTTAGTCAGCAGGAAATTGAAGAAAGTGATACGCTTGATCTGGAAACCTTTCTGAAAGGTAAGAGTTAAGCGGTACAAAAGAAAAAGGCCACATCAATGTGGCCCAAAATTAACATCTCTGTTGTCAGGGATGAGATGATGATAACAAATGCGCGTCTTTCATATAATCAGACGTACAGAGTTTGAAAAAGTTTCATCGGTTCAAAAATAAATTCATTAGTTGAGGTAACAAGTATGCCATTGCTGGATAGCTTTACCGTCGATCACACCATCATGGCCGCTCCTGCTGTGCGCGTAGCTAAAACCATGAAAACCCCCGCTGGTGATACCATCACGGTGTTCGATCTGCGTTTCTGCCGCCCGAATATTGAGATCCTCAGTGAGCGCGGCATCCATACGCTGGAGCACCTGTTTGCTGGCTTTATGCGCGATCATCTCAACGGTGACGGCGTGGAAATCATTGATATTTCGCCAATGGGTTGCCGGACGGGCTTTTACATGAGCCTGATTGGTACACCTGACGAGCAGCGTGTAGCAAAAGCATGGAAGGCTGCGATGGCCGATGTGCTGAAAGTGAAAAATCAGAGTGATATCCCTGAGCTGAATATTTATCAGTGCGGAACCTGTGAAATGCACTCGCTGGATGAAGCGCAGGAGATCGCGCGTAACATCATCGACCACGACATTCGCGTGAACCGTAACGATGAACTGGCGCTGCCGAAAGAGAAGCTGAAAGAACTCCATATCTAGTTGCGTATAAAGGCGAGGTCATAAGGTCTTAGTGTCCCTCGCCGGGTCAGGCATGCCTGACCCCCTGCCTTTTCTATATCTTACGAGCCTACCGATTCTTTCAGTGACGTTTGCGGTGTAATGCGCACCTGCTTAATCATATTATCCTGCACATCAAGTATGTCGACGGCGTAGTGACCGATTTGCACAGTGGTGTTCGCCAGCGGAATATCCTGCAATGCTTCGAGGATCATACCGTTAATGGTGCGGGCTTCCTCTTCCGGCAGCGTCCAGTTAAAGGCTTTATTCAGTTCGCGGATATTAGCACTGCCTTCAATCAGCACCGAACCATCGTTCTGAGGTACAACTTCTTCAGCCAGAGTAGGGGACATTGAGGTGGTAAAATCGCCGACAATCTCTTCCAGAATATCTTCGATAGTCACCAGCCCTTTGATATCGCCGTACTCATCGACAACCAGCCCGACCTTCTTCTTATTGCGCTGAAATTTTACCAGCTGCACATTAAGCGGCGTCCCTTCCGGAACAAAGTAAATCTCATCGGCAGCGCGGAGCATTACTTCTTTAGTGAACTCTTTCTTCTCCGTCATCAGGCGATAAGCTTCACGTACGCGTAACATACTCATGGCATTGTCGAGCGAGTCACGGTAAAGCACGATGCGCCCGTGTGGTGAGTGTGTGAGCTGGCGGACGATTGATTTCCAGTCATCGTTGATATTAATCCCGACAATTTCGTTGCGCGGCACCATGATGTCATCAACATTGACCTTTTCCAGATCGAGCACGGACAGGAGCATATCCTGATTACGCCGCGACATCAGGGTACGTGACTCGTAAACGATGGTACGCAGTTCATCTTTGCTCAGAGCGGCGCTAATCGCGCCATCGCTCTTGATTCCTACCATACGCATCAGCATGCGGGTGATGGTGTTGAGCAGCCACACCAGCGGCATCATAACAATCTGCAATGGCCCGAGGAGTACGCTGCTCGGAAAAGCGACTTTTTCCGGATAAAGTGCGGCAATAGTTTTTGGCAGCACTTCGGCAAATACCAGCACAAGGAAAGTCAGGATACCGGTAGCAATGGCAACACCGGCATCGCCATACAGGCGCATTCCCACGATGGTTCCCAGCGCTGAGGCGAGAATATTGACAAGATTATTGCCGATCAGCACCAGGCTGATCAGGCGGTCAGGGCGACGCAGTAACTTTTCGACACGACGTGCGGCACGATCGCCATTTTTAGCCTGATGACGCAATTTGTAACGATTAAGCGTCATCATGCCTGTTTCGGAACCGGAAAAGTATGCCGACACCAAAATCATAATGACCAGCGTGATGATTAGGGTCGTGGTTGAAACGTGTTCCAAGGGAGATCCTTGTTGTGGTAAATCAGGAGGTTAGAAAGTGCTGCAACATACGGCTACCGAAATAGGCCATGGTCAGTAAAAACGCACCCCCGCAGTTAAACCACACCACGCGGCGACCGCGCCAGCCTTCATGATAATGGCCCCACAGCAGTACGATATAGACGAACCAGGCAAGGATCGACAGTACAGCTTTATCGATATTTTCACTGCTGAACAGATTCTGCAAATAAAACAGCCCGGTGCACAGCACCAGCGTCAGCAGCACCACACCGATCTGAGTGATATGAAACATTTTACGCTCAATGGTCATCAGCGGGGGAATATCGGTGCTGAAAGCCAGTTTTTTATTTTTGAGCAGCCAGTCAATCCAGGCCAGCTGTAAGGCGTAGAGTGCTGCAATAATCAGTGTGGCATAGGCGAAAAGAGCCAGCCCGATATGCACCATCATGCCCGGCGTAGTTTCCAGGTGTGTGATAAAGGCATTTGGCACAAAAGTGGCAAAGGCGAGGTTAATCAACGCAAAGCTATAAACAATTGGCAGCAGAATCCACCCGCGGTTGCGCGAGGCGACGATGGTCATAATCGCACAGATCAGCAGACTCACCAGCGAACCGATATTTAGCAGGCTAAGGTTCTGCCCGCCATCTGGCCCGAAAATACGCTGCTCCAGTGCTACGGCGTGACACACCAGGGCTACGATGGCAGAGAGTACTGCCAGGCGACGCCAGGCGCTGTTTTTACGCAACAGGCTGGGAACGATCAGCGCAAGGCTGAATGAGTAGGCGAGGAGTGCCAGAATTGCAATTACAGACATAGAATTCGTCAGGTATCGGCCAGATAATAAAAAAGTCAGTATAGCGCCAGCGGCTGCTGGCTCCAAACGATCTCATCGCATATGGCTGAGATCCACGCTTCTCTATGTTATAATCCGCGCCATTGTGTCGCCGAGGCGGCCTCTCATTACGTTGAGCGAGAGACGATGTTTGATAATTTAACCGACAGACTGTCGCAGACCCTGCGCAATATCAGCGGCCGTGGACGGCTAACTGAAGACAATATTAAAGACACGCTGCGTGAAGTGCGCATGGCGTTGCTGGAAGCTGACGTCGCACTGCCGGTAGTCCGGGACTTTATCGGACGCGTCAAAGAGCGCGCCGTCGGTCACGAAGTGAACAAAAGCCTGACCCCGGGTCAGGAGTTCGTCAAGATTGTGAAAAACGAACTGGTTGCCGCCATGGGGGAAGAGAACAACACTCTGAACCTGGCAGCACAGCCTCCGGCCGTCGTGTTAATGGCGGGTTTGCAAGGGGCGGGTAAGACCACCAGCGTTGGTAAGCTTGGTAAGTTCCTGCGTGAAAAGCACAAAAAGAAAGTGCTGGTGGTGTCTGCTGACGTTTATCGCCCTGCGGCGATTAAACAGCTGGAAACCCTGGCAGAACAAGTTGGTGTAGATTTCTGCGCGTCGGATCTCAGCCAGAAGCCTGTTGATATCGTTAAAAATGCATTGCAGCAGGCGAAGCTGAAATTCTACGACGTGCTGCTGGTGGATACCGCAGGTCGCTTACACGTTGATGAAGCGATGATGGACGAAATCAAACAGATTCATGCCGCGATTAATCCGGTAGAAACGCTGTTTGTAGTCGATGCCATGACCGGTCAGGATGCCGCCAATACCGCTAAAGCGTTCAATGAAGCGCTGCCGCTAACCGGTGTGGTACTGACTAAAGTCGATGGTGATGCCCGTGGTGGTGCAGCGCTGTCGATTCGTCATATTACCGGTAAGCCAATTAAATTTATGGGTGTCGGTGAGAAAACCGAAGCTCTGGAACCGTTCTATCCGGATCGCATTGCCTCACGTATCCTCGGCATGGGCGACATGCTGTCGCTGATCGAAGATATCGAAAGCAAAGTCGATCGTGCGCAGGCAGAAAAGCTGGCGAGCAAACTGAAGAAGGGCGATGGTTTCGACCTGAACGACTTCCTCGACCAGCTGAAGCAGATGCGCAACATGGGCGGCATGGCAAGCCTGATGGGCAAGCTGCCGGGCATGGGCCAACTGCCGGATAATGTTAAATCGCAGATGGACGACAAAGTGCTGGTGCGCATGGAAGCGATGATTAACTCAATGACACGCAAAGAGCGTGAAAAACCTGAGATCATCAAAGGCTCCCGTAAGCGCCGCATTGCAACCGGTTCAGGTATGCAGGTGCAGGACGTTAACCGCTTATTGAAGCAGTTCGACGACATGCAGCGCATGATGAAGAAGATGAAGAAGGGCGGAATGGCGAAGATGATGCGCGGCATGAAAGGTATGATGCCGCCGGGCTTCCCAGGCCGGTAAGTAAGCCGGAAAATCACTCAGGCGAATTAGATTGCTTTTTGCGCCAAAATGAGTAAAATTTTCGGGCTTTTTATATTGCATCCGGGCCCCGTTCCCTCAATGGGGCCCGGCTGTTTTATTAACTAAAGAGGATGTTATGGTAACAATTCGTTTGGCACGTCACGGCGCTAAAAAGCGTCCGTTCTATCAGGTAGTCGTAACTGACAGCCGTAATGCTCGCAACGGTCGCTTCATTGAGCGCGTTGGTTTCTTCAACCCGATCGCTTCAGGTCAGGCTGAACCACTGCGTCTGGATCTGGACCGCATTGAGCACTGGGTTGGCCAGGGCGCTACTCTGTCTGATCGCGTTAACGCGCTGATCAAACAAGCTAAGAAAGCAGCTTAATCTGTCACGGTGGTCAACATGAGCAAGCAACTCACCTCCCAGCCTCCCGCTAACCCGTTAATTCTGGGGAAGATGGGGTCGGCCTACGGTATTCGTGGTTGGCTCAAAGTGTTTTCCTCCACCGAAGACGCCGAAAGCATTTTTGACTATCAGCCGTGGTTTATCCAGCGGGCGGGTCAATGGCAGCTTGTCGAGCTGGAAGGCTGGAAGCGCCACAATCAGGACATGATTATCAAAGTCAAAGGCATTGACGATCGTGATGCTGCGGGTCTGCTGACTAATTGCGAAATTGTCGTGGATTCAGAGCAACTGCCACAGCTGGATAACGGCGACTACTACTGGAAAGACCTTATGGGCTGCCAGGTAGTAACCACTGAAGGCTACGAACTGGGTAAAGTCATCGATATGATGGAAACTGGTTCGAACGACGTACTCGTCGTTAAGGCAAACCTGAAGGATGCATTTGGTGCGCAGGAACGGTTAATTCCGTTCCTCGATGAACAGGTTATCAAGAATGTCGATCTCACTACTCGTACCATCAAAGTAGATTGGGATCCTGGTTTTTGAGCTCCGAACAAAACGGTAATACTCCGGTACCGAGCATGTGGATTGGCATAATCAGCCTGTTTCCTGAAATGTTCCGTGCAATTACCGACTACGGAGTAACTGGCCGGGCAGTAAAAAATGGCCTGCTCAGCATTCAGAGTTGGAGTCCTCGTGACTTCGCTCATGATCGGCACCGTACCGTGGACGAACGTCCTTACGGCGGCGGACCGGGAATGCTAATGATGGTTCAACCCTTGCGGGATGCCATCCACGCAGCAAAAGCGGCGGCAGGAGAAGGTGCTAAGGTGATTTATCTGTCACCTCAGGGGCGCAAACTCGATCAAGATGGGGTTTGCGAGCTAGCGACTAACCAGAAGTTAATTCTGGTTTGTGGTCGTTACGAAGGGATTGATGAGCGCGTAATCAAAACCGAAATCGATGAAGAATGGTCGATTGGAGATTATGTGCTCAGTGGTGGCGAGCTGCCAGCAATGACGCTGATTGACTCGGTTTCCCGGTTTATTCCGGGGGTACTGGGGAAACAGGCATCAGCCGAAGAAGATTCGTTTTCTGATGGTTTGCTGGATTGCCCACACTATACCCGGCCTGAGGTGCTGGAAGGGATGGAGGTTCCGCCAGTTTTACTGTCGGGCAACCATGCTGATATTCGCCGGTGGCGCTTGAAACAGTCGCTGGGCCGTACCTGGCTTAGAAGACCTGAACTTCTGGAAAACCTGGCTCTGACTGAAGAGCAAGCAAAGTTGCTGGCTGAGTTCCAACGAGAACACACCCAGGCAACAAAACGATGATACGGCTGAACAGGCATAGCGCTTAGTTCACCTTAACTATCAGTTTACCCAGGATAAGAGATTTAATTATGAGCAACATTATTAAGCAGATCGAACAAGAACAGATGAAACAGGACGTACCTTCATTCCGTCCGGGTGATTCCGTGGAAGTGAAAGTATGGGTCGTTGAAGGTGCTAAAAAACGTCTGCAGGCATTCGAGGGCGTGGTTATCGCTATTCGTAACCGCGGTTTGCACTCTGCATTCACTGTTCGCAAAATTTCAAACGGCGAAGGCGTTGAGCGTGTATTCCAGACTCACTCTCCAGTAATCGACTCTATTACTGTGAAACGTCGTGGTGCTGTGCGTAAAGCTAAACTGTACTACCTGCGTGATCGTACTGGTCGTTCTGCACGTATTAAAGAGCGTCTGGGCGCGAAAGCAGCCTCTTAAGTTAATAGCAAACAAAGGGCTGGCCACATGGTCGGCCCTTTTTTTTATCTCTTTTCCACCCGCTCTCCTGTCGGGAAATTTTCTGCCTCAGACCATCGGCTAAAAAAAATAAAAAGCCGTTCTGCACTGATTTTTAAGCTGATCTAAAAAAAATTCCGCGTATGTTTGATAGATACCTGTCTGCTGCCTGGAATCCTTTACGCTATGCGCCCTTCACCCAGCCCTTCGACCGGTGTGTCGATGAAAATCGCCGGTGCCCTGACGTCAACATTAATGATGGCCTGTGTAAAAGGTCTTGATGGCACCATTCCGGTTGGAGAAGTGATCTTCTTTCGCTCATCAATCGCACTGATCCCACTGTTTATATGGCTATGGTGCCAGGGAAATATCCTTGATGGTATCCGTACTCGCAATGTGAAAGGGCACTTCCTGCGCGGGCTGGCTGGCACCGGCGGGCTTTACTTTAGTTATCTGGCGTTGCTCTATATTTCCCTGACCGATGTGACAGCGATTAACTATGCCGCCCCGTTGATCACTGTAATCATGGCTGCGCTCTTTCTGCGTGAGAAGGTGAAGTATCATCGCTGGGTGGCAGTGATTGCGGGGTTTGCTGGTATCCTGGTGATGCTCTCTGGTCAACTGTTCTTTGCCCGCGAAGGAGTGCCGGGAACAGTCAGCTGGATGTCGACACTGGGCATGATTCTGGCGCTGATGGCGGCAGTATGTATTGCCGGAGCATCAATTCAGATCCGCTATCTCAACGGTATTGAGAAGCCGGGCGCTATTGCTTTCTGGTTTGCGATAACGACTACGTGCACCTCTCTGCTGACGCTGTGGTTTGGTTGGTCTGTTCCCAATGGCAGGCAGCTGCTGTTGCTGCTTGGCTGCGGACTGCTGGGGGGGATTACACAAATCCTGCTGACCCTGAGTCTGAAATATGCTGATGCTTCACTGCTGGCACCGTTTGACTACAGCACGCTGATCTGGTCGGTTTTTATTGGCTATCTTTTCTGGGACACATTGCCTGAGTCAGCGACAGTTTTCGGTGCCGGGCTGGTAGTGACCGGGGGAGTAATATCGATGTACTTTGAACGGCGTCATCGTCGGGCGATTACACCATTAAATGTGAGTGGTTAAACGCGAACAATAAGAGTGCTCAGAGATGGGGCTGGCCGCAAGGCTGGCCCTTTTGGTTTTTTTCAATCTGATGACGAATGTTTCAGAGGGTGTTAGGATATTTCCTAGTTGAGGTGGGGTAGTGAAACCCGGGGCGACAGCGCCAGATTAATGGCCACAGCTAGAGAGGTTTCATGGCGAAAATATGGATGATGTTACTGCCGCTCCTGCTGGGTGGCATCACTCTGCCCCTGAGAAGTGCAACACTGCCTGACACACCCAGGAGCGTGCCGGCGGCAGATGTACGTCAGACCGTTGCGGGTATTATCAGCTATACCCGCTGGCCGCACCTCAACGGGCTTCCACGGCTGTGTATCTTCCGATCTGCCGACCAGGCGCAGGTGCTCACTGCTGCTGCCGTTGAACATCCTCCTGCCGTCTGGCTGGCTATCCCCGTTGACGATGTAAAGCAGGCACTGATATCGCAGTGCGATGTTCTCTATTTTGGCCGTGAATCCTCACAGCAGCAGGTTGATCTGATTAACAGCTATCAACCGCGCCCACTGCTCACCATCACTGAACAAACTCCGGAGTGCGTATCCGGCAGCGCATTCTGCCTGAAATTTATTAATCACCGGGTCAGCTTCTCGGTGAACCTCGACTCGCTGGGTCGAAGCGGAGTTCGGGTACACCCCGATGTGTTAATGCTGGCATCTTCAGGGAGTGGACGAAATGGATAAACCATCAGCAGATTACAGCAGGCCCAGTTTTCGTAAGGCGCTGGTACGCATCAGTGTAATCAGTGTGGTTACCACGATGACCGTAGCGTGGCTATTTATTTCAGCCACCTCAATGCTCTCCTTTCGCCAGTATGCCGATAAAAATTTACAGCTGATGGCTCACACCGTCAGCTACAGCCTTGAAGCCGCAGTGGTGTTCCGCGATGGTAACGCCGCGATGGAGACACTAAAGGAACTTGGCAAACAGGGTCAGTTCTCTTCAGCGGTGGTGACCGATATCAGGGGTAATGAACTGGTTCGCTGGGGGCAGGATGACGACAGTTTACTGCACAAAGATCCGCTGGGAGGCATGGTCTCCGGCTGGCTCTTTCCGCAACCGGTAGAGCAGCCCATCCTCCATAATGGTGAGAGGATCGGTACTGTCACGCTGATTGGTGAAGATGCTACCGTAACGGATTTTGTCTATCGTTCCCTCGGGGTGCTGACTATCTGCCTGCTGCTGGCCTCGCTGGTGGCGTTATTGTTTACCCGCCATCTGCTCCGAAGGTTAATTGCGGCGTTAAAAAATATCACCGGTGTTGTGCATGATATCCGTGCCACGCGTGACTTCTCACGCCGGGTGCCGCCCTCACAAATTAACGAGCTGCATCTGTTTGGTGAGGATTTCAACAGCCTGTTAACCGAAATTGAAAAGTGGCAGCAGCGTGAGCAGCAGGAGCGGGCTTCTTTGCTGAAACGAGCGTTGCACGATCCGCTGACCGGTCTGGCAAACCGCGCGGCATTTCGCAGTGCGCTGGAAAGCGTTCTCAGCGACAGTACGCGTAAGACGCATACGGCACTACTGTTTATGGATGGTGACAATTTCAAAGAGATCAACGACACCTGGGGACATGCGGCCGGGGATGAGGTGCTGCTGGCAATCGCCGGGCGCTTAAGTGACTGCGCAGGTAACACCCATCTGGTGTGTCGTTTTGGCGGAGATGAGTTTGCCATGATCCTTGAAAACATCAGTCATGATGATGAAATCCAGGCGGTGATCGATGATATCAATCGACGAATGGCCGAGCCGATTCACCTTCAGGGAGGCGAAAGGGTGGTAATGACATTGAGCATCGGTCGCGCGATTGTCAGCCAGGCGGCCACTGTCGAAGGGGTAATGGAAGCGGCGGATCGCAGTATGTATCTGGAAAAACAGCAGCATCATCAGCGTGCGGTTTCTTAATGGTAATCAGGGGAGAGATAATGAATAAAACAGGCATGTTGACCGTAGCCCTGTTCACGCTGTTACTGACAGGCTGTCAGAGTGAACCGCAGGGGAAATTCTCCTCCGAACAGATCCGCGCTATGCGCTCCCAGGGGTTTAGTGAAGTTCCGGAAGGCTGGATGCTGGGAATGTCAGAGAAGATTCTGTTTGGCAAAAATAAGTCTGAACTGACATTGCAGAGTGTCACAACCGTTGAACGAATAGCTAAATTGCTGGCCAACAGCGGACTGCAACATGCGCGTCTTGATGGCCATACTGATAACTACGGCGATGAGAAATATAATCAGGCGCTGTCATTGAAACGGGCCAATGCAGTGGCCGATGCCTGGGCAAGCGGTGCAGGTGTGCCGCGTAGCAATATCACAACCCGGGGACTTGGGGACGCCGCGCCGGTGCAGAGTAATAAAACCTCGCAGGGCCGGGCAGAAAACCGTCGGGTGGCCGTGATTATCAGTTCTCCCTGATAAACCTGAACGGTTAACAAAAGGTCAGCGCATCATATGTTAACGGAGACTCTGACGCGGGCGGTGAAGGTGGTAAATCGCGGTGTTGATTGGCCCGCTCTCTAATACGATAAGCCCGAAGCGGACGGCAATCAGCTCTGCACCCACGCTGGTTGCTACGGCGCGGCTGGCGAAATTGTTTTCAGCAGCCAGGATCTCAATCACATCGATATCTGGCTGCTGAAATGCCTCAGTGATAATCATGCGCACAGCCTGCCGGGCGATACCCTTACGTTGTTCGCTGCTGCGTACCCAGTACCCGAGTGCGGCGGGAGTATCCGATCCACAGCTGTAGCGCAGACCTGCACCACCAAGAAGCCGCCCATCCTCACTAAACAATCCGTACTCATTTGCCACGCCCTGGCGGCGCTGCAAGTGGGTATAGCTGAACCACTGAATGGCCTCTTCTGGCGTGTAATCCCTGTGTGCCCATGCCATCCACGGTATTAAGCTATCCAACGACTCATTTACGGCCAGAGCAAAAGCCGCAGCATCGTTATTTTCGAACGGACGTATGACTATTTTCATCACTTACTCCAGTGAGTTTTCCATAACAGATCAAAATTATAGATCGTAGAGACATGATAAATGGCGGAAATCATTGGTTTTTTCAGTGGAATAATACGAGTGTAAACTAATAATTACACTTGCGTTAATGGTTGTCTTGGTTGGTATTTTCTTAAGATTATGTATTTATTAGTTTTTATTGCGTTTTTTCCTGGGCGTTTTGATGGGTGGTAATAAAACTGTACATCGGGGTGTTGTGTTGTGTACTTATTCTGGTACAGTTGTCAGCAACCTCACTGAGGATCCCTATTACCCGAATCATCCAGGATGACCATCATGCAAATAGATGCGCTGAATAACGTTCATATCGCTGACGAACAGATTCTGATTACCCCGGAAGAGCTGAAAAAGCGGTTCCCTTTGAATAGCGTACTGGAAGGGCAGATAGCTGCTTCACGCCAGACAATTTCCGATATCATCAGCGGTAAAGATCACCGTTTGCTGGTGGTCTGCGGCCCTTGCTCTATTCACGACACGGAAGCAGCACTGGCCTATGCGCGCGATTTGAAAGCGCTGGCAGATCAGGTGCAGGATCAGCTTTACATCGTTATGCGCGTCTACTTTGAAAAGCCGCGTACCACCGTCGGCTGGAAAGGTCTGATCAACGATCCTCATATGGATAACACCTTTGATATGGAAGGTGGTCTGCATATTGCCCGCCAGCTGTTGCTGAATCTGGTTGAGATGGGGCTGCCGCTGGCAACGGAAGCACTGGATCCGAACAGTCCGCAATACCTGGGCGATCTGTTCAGCTGGTCAGCTATCGGTGCACGTACCACTGAATCACAGACGCACCGCGAGATGGCGTCAGGTCTCTCTATGCCAGTAGGCTTTAAGAATGGCACTGACGGCAGCCTCGGCACCGCCATTAATGCGATGCGTGCGGCGGCAATGCCACACCGTTTTGTTGGTATCAACCAGGCGGGGCAGGTGTGCCTGCTGCAAACTAAAGGTAATCCGGACGGACACGTGATTCTGCGCGGTGGTAAAAGCCCGAATTACGGTCCAAATGACGTGGCGCAGTGTGAAAAAGAGATGCAGCAGGCGGGACTCCGTCCGTCCTTGATGATAGATTGCAGCCATGGTAATTCTAACAAAGATTTTCGTCGCCAGTCCGGCGTGGCTGAGTCTGCCGTCGCGCAGATCAAAGATGGTAACCGTTCAATTATTGGCCTGATGCTGGAAAGTAATATTCACGAAGGCAACCAGTCTTCTGAGCAGCCGCGCAGTGAGATGCGCTACGGTGTTTCCGTGACTGATGCCTGCATCAACTGGGAAACGACGGAAAGCCTGCTGCGTGAAATTCATCAGGATTTGACCGGGGTACTGGCGGCACGTCTGTCGCAAGAGGGTTAATGAATTATGGTGGCTGAACTGACCGCGCTACGCGATCAAATTGATGAAGTTGATAAAGCGCTGCTGGATCTGCTGGCGAAACGTCTTTCGCTGGTGGCTGAAGTGGGCGAGGTTAAAAGCCGCTACGGATTACCGATTTACGTTCCTGAGCGTGAGGCGACAATGCTTGCCTCACGCCGCCGGGAAGCAGAGCTGCTGGGCGTTCCCCCCGATCTGATCGAGGATGTGCTGCGCCGTGTGATGCGTGAATCCTACACCAGCGAAAATGATAAGGGCTTCAAAACCCTCTGTCCTGAGCTGCGTCCGGTGGTGATTGTTGGTGGTAAAGGCCAGATGGGGCGTCTTTTTGAAAAAATGCTGACCCTTTCCGGCTATCAGGTACAGATCCTTGATAAAGGGGATTGGGATAACGCAGAAACAATGCTGGCTAACGCCGGTATGGTGATTATCAGCGTGCCAATTCATCTGACTGAACAGGTGATTGGTGAGCTGCCGCCACTGCCCCAGGACTGTATTCTGGTTGATCTGGCATCGGTTAAAAACAAACCGTTGCAGGCGATGCTTGCTGCGCACTCCGGCCCGGTGCTGGGATTACACCCGATGTTCGGTCCGGACAGCGGCAGTCTGGCAAAACAGGTAGTGGTATGGTGCGATGGCCGTCAGCCGGAAGCTTATCAGTGGTTCCTGGAGCAGATTCAGGTATGGGGTGCACGTCTGCACCGCATCAGCGCCGTAGAGCATGACCAGAACATGGCCTTTATTCAGGCGCTGCGCCACTTTGCAACCTTCGCTTATGGCTTGCACCTGGCAGAAGAGAATGTGCAGCTGGAGCAGTTACTGGCGCTCTCATCGCCGATATACCGGCTTGAGCTGGCAATGGTCGGACGGCTGTTTGCCCAGGATCCTCAGCTCTATGCAGATATTATCATGTCGTCAGAAAGTAACCTGGCGCTCATTAAGCGCTACTATACGCGTTTTGGTGAGGCGATTAAGCTGCTGGAGCAGGGTGACAAACAGGCGTTTATCGACAGTTTCCGCCGAGTGGAGCATTGGTTCGGCGATTACGCGAAGCGCTTCCAGGCTGAAAGCCGGACGCTGCTGCGTCAGGCGAACGATAGCAGACCCTGACGCTATTCAGGGGGCCGGTATACCTGGCCCCTGTTTTTCAATCGCAGTAAACCCCGCTTTGACGAAAATTGCCTGCCCTTCAGATGATCTCAACCGTTCAGCCAGCTTGTTACCCTCAGGCTGACAAACCGCATAGCCATAGTCAGCGCGCGTTTGCCACTCTTCCGGTATTAACACTGTGATAATGCCATCAGCCGGTTGCAGCAGATGTGCATAGCTACGATAGCCAATAAAAATGTCTGTCTGGCCGGATTGGATCAACCACGCAGAAGCCAGCTTTCCCGGCGGTACGGGTGGGGAATCCCTGCCGCCAACCAGCATCCGTGCGCGCAGTTTTAACTGTTTGCCCAGAGTGGCGTCCTGCTGTTCAATTCGATCAAGCAACTGCCAGGCGTAGTCACCGCAGGGATCGCAGCCTGGCGTCGAGGTGGCAACGCGGAGGTCAGTATGACGTAACAGATCAAGCCATCCAGCAGCCGGATCCACACGATCGCGGCGAACGCTCAGGCATAAAAAGTTATGGCAGAATAGCGCTGCCCGCTGTGCCAGCCCTGCCTGCAACAGAGCCTGAGGATGAACAGTGCTGGCTGAAACGAAAAGATCGCAGGCCTCTTTTTGCTCAATACGCTGGCGCAGTAAGCCCGCAGGGCCGAACTGTGTTTCTATTCCTGCTGGATAGTCCTGCTGAAATGCGCTCACGATAGCAGGCCAGACATGGCGCAGGCTGCCTGCAGCCAGAACCTGTAAGGGTTTCATCAGTTGGTGCCCCGGTAATCAGTGCGGTAAAAACGCTGATACCAGCTTTCTGCCTGTTGCTGCATATCAATATCCGCGAATCTTGCGGGGTAGAGTTTTTTCGCCATCCACAACTCACCCAGCGCCATCGCTTCAGGCATCGGATAACCCCAGGCCTTGGCATATTCAGGCATCAGATAGACACGATGGTTTTTAACAGCATCAACAGTCTGCCATTCTGGCTGCTGATTAATTTCGTTAATGACCTGTGGGTAGCGATCCTGAACGAAAATTACCTGTGGGTTCCACGCCAGAACCTGCTCCATTGATACCTGCTTGTAGCCTTTAACCGTAGCCGCAGCAACGTTGACTGCCCCGGCGTGAGCCATCATCAGCCCGGTATATTTACCGGAACCGTAAGTCGTCAGGTCAGGGTTCGCCATATATACGCGAATACGTTCTTTTTCCGGGATATCCTTCAGCCGTGCAGCTACCTGCTGGCGCTGGGTGAAAGTGGCTGCGATCAGGGTTTCAGCCTGCTTCTGATGATTAACCACTTCGCCAATCAGACGGATCCCCTGTGCCAGGCCATCGTTATAGGCCTGCTCTTCATTCTGTAGCTGAGGATTGAGCAGCGCCTGCTGTGAGCCGCTGTCACTGCGCAGGGAGATAGCAATTACTGCAATGCCAAGATGCTGAATCTGGTCAATCATCTCCTGTGGAGCATAGTTGGTGACAAATACCACCTCAGGGCGGAGGGCAACCAGCTTTTCCAGGTCGACATGGGTCAGATCGCCCAGCGTGGGCAGGGTATTCAGCTGCGGTACCAGGCGTGCGTAACCGTCACCGAGTTGCTGTTTCCAGTTGCTGAGAATTCCGACCATTTTCCCAGTGGCATCGAGCTGTACCAGCAGATTTAAGGTCTGATGCTGCAATACCACTACCCGGTTAACCTCGTCGGGCAGGGTGACCTGACGGCCAAGCTGGTCGGTTACCTGGCGTGATGCATTAGCGGAAAAAGCCAGTAAGCCTGAAAGGATAAGTACGGAAAACCGATGAAAAATTGAAGTCATTATCGCTGCCTGCGTATCGTTGTATATCTTATGATATAGCGATCGTTATGGCAGGGTAAATGATTCTCTGTGTGTAAGGGAAAACCGTCAGTCGCATAACGGACTGACGGTGTTGATATTACTCAGGGTCGATGGCAACCACATTCTCGCTGGGATAGCAGCCCAGCACTTTCAGCGAACGGGTGATCGGCGTCAGCTCACGCAGTGCCTGCTGCACCTCTTCAGTATTCAGGTTGCCCTGGAAATCAATGTAAAACATCTCCTGCCATGGATTACCATTAATCGGTCGTGACTCAAGCTTGCTCATGGTCAGGTTGTGTTTGCGCAACACCAGCAGCGCCTCCACCAGAGCGCCCGCCTGCTGGCCGGTAGCCATAATCAGCGTGGTTTTAGCCGGAACCTGTAGTGACACTTCAATAGGTTTACGCGCCAGCACGATAAAGCGGGTAATATTTTGACGCTGGTTAGCCAGATTACGCTCCAGTACCTGCAGGCCATAAAGTTCACCGCCGGCTTCGCTGCCCAGCGCCGCAACTTTCGGTGAGTTCATTGCCGCCACTCTTTCCATTGCCGCTGCGGTGCTTTCGGTGTACTCAATTTTCCAGTGCGGGTAGCGGTTGATAAACTGGCTGCACTGCTGGAATGGCTGCGGGTGGCTGTAGACCGTCTCAATCTGTTGCAGATCGGTGTTGCCGGAAACCAGCACGCAGTGATCGATAGGAATGGTGATTTCACCAACGATAGACAGGTTAGTCTGCTGCAACAGGTCGTAGACATCTGTAATTGACCCCGAGGTGGTGTTCTCCACCGGCAGCACGGCATAGTCAGCCAGGCCAGTTTCTACCTGATTGAAGATATCGTGGAACTTCAGGCAGCCGCTCTCAATAAAGTTATCAAAGTGGCGGGCGGCATAGTGACGGGATGCCAGATGCGAGTAAGAGCCTTTTGGCCCGAGGAACGCGATACGTGCGGAATGGGCATTAGTATTGTTCAGATGCTTTTGCAGCAGCGCCTGCTGGGTCAATACTGAATCTTCAATAATCTGCTGAAACAGGCGTGTGATGTAGTGAGCATCCAGCTTATGCCCTTTACCCAGAGTGATCAGGTGCTCAAGTAAATCGCGTTCGCGGTCGATATCACGGACGGGACGGTGGGTGGCCATTTTGGCCTCGGCAACTTCTACCGCCAGTGCGCGGCGCTGGGCCAGCAGGGCCAGCAGTTGTTCGTCCAGTGCGCTAATCTTACCGCGCAGGGCCAGCAAAGGATTTTCGGGATTCATATTTGCTACCTGTCAGATGTTGCTAAAAAAAAAGCCTCCCGTTTGGGAGGCTTTATTGTTCGTCTTCGCATTGATTCTTACACGACGAATTGCCTCCCAGGTCAGGGGAAGGTAAAGAAGCTAAAAAAGAATGCGAAGAAAAACGGAGTAGATTTCATTGAGCTATCCATAATGTCAGAAAGGATAAAGTAACCGCTGCAATTTCATTCTGTCAATAAAAAACGCGCCCGCAGGCGCGTTATCACTGTTTTAACCAGATTACTCTTCGTCAGCTTCAGTTTCAGTTTCTACCACACTGAGATCTTTAACACTGGCGGCGGCGCGGCGCGCTTCACCTTTATGCTGAACTTTATTCAGCTGACGCTCCAGCTTGTTAATCAGATCGTTGATAGCTGTATACATATCTTCATGCTTCGCGCTGGCGATCAGCGGGCCGTTTGGCGTATTGATAGTCGCATCGGCAACAAATTCTTTCGGCTCCTTCGACAGAACTATGTGCGGGTTAATCAGATGAGTTTGCCACTTTTCAAGCTTGGCGAGACGGTCTTCGACATGTTGGCGGATTGCCGCAGTAATTTCCATTTGCTTGCTGGTAATGTTCAGAACCATAGTGCTTACCTCTCTGTCATTTCCGTCTTGGTGAATCCAGCATACCGTGAAAGAGATGAAAATGTGTGATCAAAATCACGTTTTTTTGTCACTTTTTGTCAAGGAGGATAAATCTGTGAGATGGGCGGATAAATATGGCCTGGAGGGTTGTATAGAGGCATCTTCAATGGCATGGTTGACAGGTTAACCCGGCTGGAAATTTGACTAATTGTCATTGTTTTAGCAAAAAAAATGGCAGCCTCAGGCTGCCATTTTTACGTAATCAAACTCAGGCCTGATTAGCCGCGATGATTTTTGCCACACGATCGGCTTCTGCATTCAGCTGCAGGTGACGATAAGCATTTTCCATCAACGGCAATGCAGTGCGCGTCGCCTGCGTATCCGGATAATCTTTCAACATTTGCTCTACACGGTTAACCACAGCGACATATGCCTCACGTTTAGTGTAGAATTCCGCCACGGATAACTCATATTTCGCCAGGCGATCTTTCAGGAACACCAGGCGCTTGCGGGCATCAGCTGCATACTGGCTGTTTGGATAGCCACGCAGCAGCTGCGAGAAGTCCTTGAATGCATCACGCGCATGGGTCGGATCGCGGTCTGAGCGGTCGATACCAAAAAAGCCTTGCAGTGCACTGTCATCCAGCGCCATGTCCGTCAGACCACGCATATAAATTACGTAATCAATGTTCGGATGCGTTGGATTCAGACGCATAAAGCGGTCAATGGCTGCTTGCGCCAGTGGCAAATCGGCATTTTTATAGTATGCGTAGATCAGGTCTAGCTGAACTTGCTGGGAGTAAGGGCCGAATGGATAGCGGTTATCAAGCGCTTCCAGTTGCGTTATTGCTCCTTTAAAGTTACCGTCCTGCAGTTTTTGCTGGGCAGTGGCATAAATCTCGGAAGGCGGGCTGTCAGGCACCACATCCTTGGAGCCGGAACATCCAGCTAATGCCAGGCTCAGCGTGGCTGCAGCCACCAGATATTTCATACGCGTCATGACGATTTGCTTATCCTCAGAGTGTTATTCTGGAAGCTGTCCGTTAAGCTTCCGATAGTGACCAGGTACGATAGCACATTATATTAAACGGCATCGCCGTGAAAACCCAACGTTAACGAAGAAGCTATTTATTCTATGGCACAACAAGTAAAACTCAACGCAACGGTATCCGAATCGCAACTCGGACAACGCTTAGATCAGGCTTTGGCCGAATTGTTCCCTGATTATTCACGTTCTCGCATAAAAGAATGGATTCTTGATCGTCGTATCACCGTGAATGGTGAAATAATCGACAAGCCGAAAGAAAAAGTACTCGGCGGTGAGCAAATTATCATCATTGCGGAAATCGAAGAAGAGGCTCGCTGGGAAGCGCAGGATATCCCATTGAACATCGTCTATGAAGATGACGATATTATGGTGATTAACAAACCGCGCGATCTGGTGGTTCATCCAGGAGCCGGTAATCCTGATGGCACCGTGCTTAACGCACTGCTGCACTATTTCCCGGCGATTGCTGATGTACCACGTGCGGGCATCGTACACCGCCTGGATAAAGACACAACCGGTCTGATGGTGGTGGCGAAAACGGTACCGGCGCAGACGCATCTGGTCGAGTCGCTACAGCTGCGCGAATTTACCCGTGAATATGAAGCGGTGGCTATTGGTCGCATGACTGCGGGCGGTACAGTTGATGAACCTATCAGCCGTCATTCGACTAAGCGCACTCATATGGCGGTGCATCCGATGGGCAAACCAGCGACGACGCATTACCGCATTATGGAGCATTTCCGTGCCCATACGCGCCTGCGCCTGCGTCTGGAAACCGGTCGTACTCACCAGATTCGTGTGCATATGTCGCATATAAATCATCCGCTGGTGGGAGATCCGCTGTACGGTGGCCGTCCGCGTCCGCCTAAAGGCGCATCCGATGCCTTTATCGCCACTCTGCGTGGTTTCGATCGCCAGGCTCTGCACGCTACCATGCTGCGTCTTTATCACCCGATTACCGGGATTGAGATGGAATGGCATGCACCGTTACCCCAGGATATGGTCGATCTGATCAATGCCCTGAAAGCAGATACCGAAGAATTTAAAGAGCAGATGGACTGGTAATGAGCCTGATTGTACCGAATTGGCCTGCTCCCGCGAACGTGCGTGCGTGCAGTAGTACACGCCAGGGGGGCGTAAGTCAGGCCCCCTGGGATAGCCTCAACCTTGGTGCTCATGTGGGTGATGAGTTGCAGCATGTGCAGACTAACCGTCAGCGCCTGCTGGAACTGGCTGACCTGCCATCGATGCCACAGTGGCTTGAGCAGGTACATGGTACAGAGGTTTTAACGCTCGACTGGAAGGTGCCTGATTCACTGCGTGCGGATGCGGCTTATACCCGCACTCCCGGCGTTGTTTGTGCTGTGATGACCGCTGACTGTCTGCCGGTGCTTTTTTGTTCACAGGATGGTCAGGAAGTTGCGGCTGCTCATGCTGGCTGGCGCGGATTATGTAATGGGGTGCTGGAGGCGACAATAAATGCTTTTTCTGCTCCTCCGTCGCAGATTTATGCCTGGCTTGGCCCGGCGATCGGTCCGGATGCTTTCGAGGTCGGGCCGGAAGTACGTGAGGCGTTTATTGCGCAAAATCCAGCCGCTTCGGCAGCTTTTCGCCCGGAAGGGGAAAAGTTTTATGCCGATCTCGGGCATTTAGCAAAACTGCGTTTAGAGGCCGCCGGTGTGCGCCACGTCTGGGGTGGCGGCCAATGTACCCTCAAACAAAGTGAACAATTTTTCTCCTTCCGACGCGATGGCGTCACTGGCCGTATGGCAAGTTTGATCTGGGTGATATAACCTAGCGCCATAAGACGGTCCGGATTGATGTTTTTTTCTCCAAAAATGTCAGGTCATTACCTTGAAAAATTTGAGGGATGACCTCATTTAATCTCCAGTAGCAATTTGACCTGATAGGGGGAAATTATGCGTCTGGATCGTCTTACTAACAAATTTCAGCTGGCTCTGGCTGATGCTCAATCTCTGGCCCTCGGCCGTGACAACCAATTTATTGAACCTCTGCACCTGATGAGCGCTTTGCTCAACCAGGAAGGCGGATCCGTTCGTCCATTATTTACCGCCGCAGGTGTAGATGTCGCTTCGTTGCGTAACAGCATCGAACAGGCATTAAGCCGTTTACCGCAGGTAGAAGGTACCGGTGGCGATGTTCAGCCATCAGCCGATCTGGTGCGGGTGCTTAACCTGTGTGACAAGCTGGCACAAAAACGTGGCGATAACTTTATCTCATCAGAATTATTCGCTCTGGCAGCGATCGATTCCCGCGGTTCGTTGGCAGATATCCTCAAGGCTGCCGGTGTCACCAGTGACAAGCTGACCAAGGCGATCGACCAGATGCGTGGAGGTGATAGCGTGAATGACCAGGGCGCTGAAGATCAGCGCGAGGCACTGAAAAAGTACACTATCGATCTCACCGAACGCGCGGAGCTGGGCAAGCTTGACCCGGTTATCGGCCGTGACGAAGAGATCCGCCGTACGATTCAGGTATTGCAACGCCGTACTAAAAACAACCCGGTACTGATCGGTGAACCCGGTGTGGGTAAAACTGCCATCGTCGAAGGCCTTGCGCAGCGCATTATTAACGGCGAAGTGCCGGAAGGGCTGAAAGGCCGCCGCGTGCTGGCTCTTGATATGGGGGCACTGGTTGCTGGTGCCAAATACCGTGGTGAATTCGAAGAACGTCTGAAAGCTGTTTTAAGCGATCTGTCGAAACAGGAAGGCAATGTCATTCTGTTTATTGACGAGCTTCATACCATGGTTGGTGCCGGTAAAGCCGACGGCGCGATGGATGCCGGGAACATGCTGAAACCTGCTCTGGCGCGTGGTGAGCTGCACTGCGTTGGTGCAACAACACTTGATGAGTATCGTCAGTATATAGAGAAGGATGCCGCGCTGGAGCGTCGCTTCCAGAAAGTCTTAGTTGCTGAACCGACTGTGGAAGATACCATCGCGATCCTGCGTGGTTTGAAAGAGCGTTATGAACTGCATCACCATGTGCAGATTAACGACCCGGCGATTGTGGCAGCTGCAACGTTGTCTCATCGCTATATCTCTGACCGTAAGTTGCCGGATAAGGCGATTGACCTGATTGATGAGGCTGCGTCGAGTATCCGTATGCAGATTGACTCGAAACCTGAGTCTCTGGATCGTCTTGAGCGCCGTATCATTCAGCTGAAACTGGAACAGCAGGCGCTGAAGAAAGAGTCTGATGATGCCAGTATCAAACGGCTGGAGATGCTGGAAACCGAGTTGAGCCAGAAAGAGCGTGAATACTCGGAGCTGGAAGAAGAGTGGAAAGCAGAAAAAGCGGAACTTTCGGGCACCCAGCATATTAAGGCGGAGCTGGAACAGGCGAAGCTGGCGATGGAGCAGGCACGCCGCCAGGGCGACCTGGGGCAGATGTCCGAACTGCAATACGGGAAAATCCCGGAACTGGAAAAACAGCTGGCGGCTGCAACGCAGACCGAAGGCAAAACCATGCGTCTGCTGCGTAACCGTGTTACCGAGGTTGAAATTGCCGATGTGCTGGCACGATGGACCGGTATCCCTGTCGATCGTATGATGGAAGGTGAGCGCGACAAGTTACTACGCATGGAGCAAGAGCTGCATACGCGAGTAATTGGTCAGAATGAAGCAGTGGAAGCGGTATCGAATGCGATTCGCCGTAGCCGTGCAGGGCTGGCCGATCCTAATCGCCCGATTGGTTCGTTCCTGTTCCTGGGGCCAACCGGGGTGGGTAAAACTGAGCTGTGCAAAGCGTTGGCTAACTTTATGTTCGACAGTGATGACGCGATGGTGCGTATTGATATGTCCGAGTTTATGGAAAAACACTCGGTATCGCGTCTTGTCGGGGCACCTCCCGGCTATGTTGGTTATGAAGAGGGGGGCTATCTGACTGAGGCGGTTCGCCGCAGACCTTACTCTGTCATCCTGCTGGATGAAGTAGAGAAGGCGCATCCGGATGTGTTTAACATCCTGCTGCAAGTGTTGGATGATGGTCGCCTTACTGACGGGCAAGGCAGAACGGTCGATTTCCGTAATACCGTGGTGATCATGACATCGAACCTGGGTTCCGATCTGATTCAGGAGCGCTTCGGTGCATTGAGCTACGGTGAGATGAAAGATCTGGTATTGGCAGTTGTCAGCCAGAACTTCCGTCCGGAGTTTATCAACCGTATTGATGAGCTGGTGGTCTTCCATCCGCTGGGCGAGCAGCATATTGCTTCTATTGCTCGTATTCAGCTGGCCCGTCTGTATCAGCGTCTGGACGATCGCGGATATGCGCTGCATATCTCCGAAGAGGCGCTACAGAAACTGGGCGAAAATGGTTACGACCCGGTTTATGGGGCAAGGCCGCTGAAACGCGCTATTCAGCAGCAGATAGAAAACCCGCTGGCACAGCAGATACTTTCTGGTGCGCTGGTTCCGGGAAAAACCATCGAAATGGATGTGAAGGACGGCGTTATCGTTGCACATCAGTAATCGCAGTAAGTAACAGAAATGGGCCTTTGGCCCATTTCTGTTTATTAAAGCATCATATAACAGTCTGAAAAGGGGGTTTTGCGTGAAAAATAAGCATGTGAAAAGTTTTTTGCAAATAGCCCTTGTCACCCGCCAGAAAATCCCTATACTGCGCCTCCACTGACACGGAACAACGGCTTACAAGTCAAGGTGTCAGGAGGGTCAGGAAGTTCTGAACCGCCGGAAAAAAAACTTCTCAAAAAGAAGTTGACTCCGAAGGAGGAAAGCGTAATATACGCCACCTCGCAACTGATGCTTCAGGCATTGATTGCACTGCTCTTTAACAATTTATCAGACAATCTGTGTGGGCACTCGCAGGATTGATATCAGTCACCTCCGGGTGACAAAAAATATCAAGTCTTAAGAGTGAACACATAATGAAATTCATTATGACGTTTTACACTTGAGCATCGCTGCACTTGTTGCAGCAAATCGAACTTTTAATTGAAGAGTTTGATCATGGCTCAGATTGAACGCTGGCGGCAGGCCTAACACATGCAAGTCGGACGGTAGCACAGAGGAGCTTGCTCCTTGGGTGACGAGTGGCGGACGGGTGAGTAATGCCTGGGAAACTGCCCGATGGAGGGGGATAACCACTGGAAACGGTGGCTAATACCGCATAACGTCTTCGGACCAAAGTGGGGGACCTTCGGGCCTCACACCATCGGATGTGCCCAGGTGGGATTAGCTAGTAGGTGAGGTAACGGCTCACCTAGGCGACGATCCCTAGCTGGTCTGAGAGGATGACCAGCCACACTGGGACTGAGACACGGCCCAGACTCCTACGGGAGGCAGCAGTGGGGAATATTGCACAATGGGCGCAAGCCTGATGCAGCCATGCCGCGTGTATGAAGAAGGCCTTCGGGTTGTAAAGTACTTTCAGTGGGGAGGAAGGCAGAGTGGTTAATAGCCACGCTGATTGACGTTACCCGCAGAAGAAGCACCGGCTAACTCCGTGCCAGCAGCCGCGGTAATACGGAGGGTGCAAGCGTTAATCGGAATTACTGGGCGTAAAGCGCACGCAGGCGGTCTGTCAAGTCGGATGTGAAATCCCCGGGCTCAACCTGGGAACTGCATCCGAAACTGGCAGGCTAGAGTCTTGTAGAGGGGGGTAGAATTCCAGGTGTAGCGGTGAAATGCGTAGAGATCTGGAGGAATACCGGTGGCGAAGGCGGCCCCCTGGACAAAGACTGACGCTCAGGTGCGAAAGCGTGGGGAGCAAACAGGATTAGATACCCTGGTAGTCCACGCCGTAAACGATGTCGACTTGGAGGTTGTGCCCTTGAGGCGTGGCTTCCGGAGCTAACGCGTTAAGTCGACCGCCTGGGGAGTACGGCCGCAAGGTTAAAACTCAAATGAATTGACGGGGGCCCGCACAAGCGGTGGAGCATGTGGTTTAATTCGATGCAACGCGAAGAACCTTACCTGGCCTTGACATCCACGGAATTTTGCAGAGATGCGAAAGTGCCTTCGGGAACCGTGAGACAGGTGCTGCATGGCTGTCGTCAGCTCGTGTTGTGAAATGTTGGGTTAAGTCCCGCAACGAGCGCAACCCTTATCCTTTGTTGCCAGCGGGTAATGCCGGGAACTCAAAGGAGACTGCCGGTGATAAACCGGAGGAAGGTGGGGATGACGTCAAGTCATCATGGCCCTTACGGCCAGGGCTACACACGTGCTACAATGGCGCATACAAAGAGAAGCGACCTCGCGAGAGCAAGCGGACCTCATAAAGTGCGTCGTAGTCCGGATCGGAGTCTGCAACTCGACTCCGTGAAGTCGGAATCGCTAGTAATCGTAGATCAGAATGCTACGGTGAATACGTTCCCGGGCCTTGTACACACCGCCCGTCACACCATGGGAGTGGGTTGCAAAAGAAGTAGGTAGCTTAACCTTCGGGAGGGCGCTTACCACTTTGTGATTCATGACTGGGGTGAAGTCGTAACAAGGTAACCGTAGGGGAACCTGCGGTTGGATCACCTCCTTACCTGAAGATACCTTCCCGCGCAGTGTCCACACAGATTGTCTGATAAAAAGTAACGAGCAGAAAAACCTCTACAGGCTTGTAGCTCAGGTGGTTAGAGCGCACCCCTGATAAGGGTGAGGTCGGTGGTTCAAGTCCACTCAGGCCTACCAAATTTTCACTCATGCTGCGTTATGTTTCCGGCTCGCATAGTGAACTATGCGTCGCGAAAACATGCCTTGCCTGAGCAAAAATTGCATTTTCACTCACGTGATATGTGACTCCTTGCGAGTGGTAGTAAAAGGTTTCTGTAAGACTGTATGGGGCTATAGCTCAGCTGGGAGAGCGCCTGCCTTGCACGCAGGAGGTCAGCGGTTCGATCCCGCTTAGCTCCACCATATAGTTTTTCTAATTAAATACTTCAGAGTGTACTGGATAACAGTATGCTGCGAAGTATTATGCTCTTTAACAAT